>DBSW01000158.1 GCA_002306745.1 Dehalococcoidia bacterium UBA1332
TTTCTGTCCATCGCAGACATCACCCAAGGAACGCCCTATTTGGGCAATCCCCTGATCCACCTATTCCTGTTCAGCCTGCTTATAATGTCTCCATTGGTGTTTTTTCTTGGGCAAACCGTCCCATTACTGCTCAACACCGCAGACCACGACACCCGCAAGAGTGAAGCCACGGGCAATGCCACGGCGCTAAGTACGATTGGTAACGTGCTTGGATGTTTGATCACATCCTTGCTGCTCATGTACTTCCTTGGAGTTGGGTACTCCATTTTCATCAATTGCCTGATCCTCGCGGTATGCGTCTGTTTCTTGGTTGATTGGAACAACAGCAAAACGAAGTATGTGGTTGGTGCAACTTTTTCTTTCCTGATTATCGCGTTCACGCTGAACGTAAAAATCCCAGATCGCTTGTTCGCCGCGACTACCCCCTACTCGAATTTCTACGTTGCAGAGCATCCGGAAGGCAAGCGGTTCATCATCAATCGCAGTAGCGCCTCATTCATCGGGGAAAAGGACAGAAAAGGTTGGCCGTACATTGAGATCATGAAACAGGGCATATTTGCTGATGACATGACCGGGAAGGATATTCTGGTACTCGGTGCCGGGGGCTTCACCCTCTCGGCAGAAGATACTCACGGCGCAAACTTTACTTATCTGGACGTTGACCCAAAGATCAAGCCAATTGCAGAGAAGTATTTCCTTGAGGAACCCATCAAAGGTGAATTCATAGCCCAGGACGCCAGATCCTATCTGCTGACCAGCGAAAAAATATGGGATGTTATTGTCGTGGATCTGTATACAAATGCAGCCACGATACCGATGCACACATCCACCTTTGAGTTCTTCTCTCTGGTGAGCTCACGTCTCAAACCTTCCGGAAAAGCAGTCCTCAATATCGCAGCCAATCCCCGATTAAACGATGCCTATTCCGTGAATATGGATTTCACCGTCCGCCAGGCATTATCAAGATGCATCACCGACATCACCGGGTACCAGAACGCTCTGGTGAATATCGTTTATTTCTGCTCTAAGAAGTCGAGCATGGACAATGAGGCGGTTGCTAGTTTGTATCGAGATGATACAACTAAAGTAACCGTGGACGGCTACGTCTCATCCCTGAACATCAAGAAATGGCAAAGCCGGGAAGACAACAATCATGGGCAATAGCAGAAAGTCAAAATGGGTGTCCGCCAGCGATGTTGGCAGGGCATCCTATTGCCCTCATTACCTGGAGCTGAAGGAAAAACGGACCAAACCATCCCAAGAGTCTATCGAAGCCAGGGCTAAGGGAGAAGTCAGTCATGAAGAACTGAATCTTCAAGCTGAAGACCGACGCTGTTTCGTTGCAACTCATCTCTACGGGAGCGACCACCCCAATACATGCCTACTGAGGGAATATCGCGACCAGAGGCTCGCTTCTCACACCACAGGCAGGGTTTTCATCACGGTTTACTATGCCATATCCCCTTACCTGGTCATCGCAGCGCGTAAATTACCCTTGATCTCCAGGTTCATGCGGTACTTCGTGGACTGGAATATTCGTCGAATCCAGGAGAGGCATGGGGATGATTGACATTCTGTTGTATGGCCTGCTTGGACTTGCTGCCGCTGCCCTTCTCTACAACTTCATCCGGCGCATTGCTAGGTCCAGAAGCGACCTTGGTATTGAAGGCAAGCTTATTTGGATGGACAAGGGCCGGTCTACAAAGCCCTTCTTTAACCAGGTCTTCGAGGTACTGGGTAAGCCGGATCTCATGTACAGAGTACGCGGAGGCGTGTTGGCTGTTGAGTATAAAAGCCGTCGCGGCCCAGTATTCAAGAGCGATGTGGTGCAAGCAAAGTGTGCCGCTCTTGCAGCGCGTGGAAACGGTTACCAGGTCACGCGGTTGCTCGTTAAGACAGCAACCTCTGAACAATACATCGAGCTGCCGCGTGCTGACAAAGCTCTATTCAATGAGATCAAGGAATACGTAATACTTACCAGGCAAGCTAAAGCCGGTGTAAGGATGAAGGCATGGCCGAATGTAGGAAAGTGCCGTGGCTGTGCATTTAAGTACGATTGCGTTCATGCCCAAAGAAAATAAACCAAACTGGCCTACTCCCGTTCCATCTGGCAGATACGAGCCGGGATTATGTGTTTCTAGGCTATCAGCGCAGCAGAAAAATTCGCTATGGCTCCACCTGAAAAGCAAGCACCCTCAGAAAGCGATGGAAATTACGGAAATAATGAACGATCCCATCGTTTCATCACTCATCGGAACGTTCGATGGGTCTTTGGTGATTGAGCGTGAGTTTGTCCCTGAAAGTCTGCTATCCCTTCTTGAATGAGCGTGATCTCAAAGTATTTTAGTTAGATGTAAGGGATAACATCTTCTGGCATGACTGGTTTCTTAATAAACCGGGTAGCGCCAGCGTTCATGGCTTTGTTTTCATTCGATGATCGTGACGACATCGCAAGTACCTTCTGTAACGGATACTCTGCCTTGATTCTCGCAATGACTTTCTCCCCAGACATCACCGGCATTTCCATATCAGTGATAACCAGATCCGGCTTAATTCTGGCATACTCTTTAATACCCAAAGCACCGTTCTCAGCCCCGTAGACTTCAAAGTGCTCTTCGCCCAATAACGCCCGAAGCGCTTTGATGATCATTTCGTTGTCGTCAATGACTAAGATGGTTTTCTTGGCCATATTCACTACCATCAATGGACAGTGGCATGGTTATAGTTCATAACGAAGCCATATGATCCACCGCCTTTCTGAAACTGCGTGCTCAACTCTCTATTGAGGTTGAGCACCAGCAAGTTGAAGGTTTCAAGCGTCATTCCATCCTGGACGTACCGGATCAAAACATCGATGTCGAGTTGATAACCAGACTCACAGTTGGCAGATACAGTATTAAGCATGACCTCCATTGATTCCTGGAGTAGGTCTTCATCAATACAGCCTGCTATATAGGTCGGTGGCATCATAAGTATTTCTCTTATCATTATTGTTAGTACATCCAGGACAACACTCAGTTAAGCTGAATCGGGTAAACCGCTTCAGTACACGTTTCAGGCTCATCTCTCAAACAGGCCTGAAAAATCACATTGGCCGCCTTGGGTATTACATCCAGCCAAGAGCTGGTATCGACAGACAGATCTTTGAATCCATGCAGCTTATCCAGAGGGATACTGGTACAACTGAGATTACTCTGGTTGTCCTGAGCATAGACACATTGAAATGACGCTGTATCAGCACACGCATGTTGAGCGGTACCCGGCAAAGAGCACTCTATGGTGAACAACTTCAGGTCCTCTTCCTGCACCTGGCCATCAGTACTCAAATAGACATTGGCATCGTAAAGGTACTGCTCACCGGAACCAATCGTAGTGTTATCTGTATAGTAAACATCCACATTCCAGATCAAACTTACGGTATCGCCGGGACTGAAGTGATTTTCTTCTTCACCAGTGGAAGCAGCTAAGTTAAAGGCCTTTGGCTGCATTGGTTCCGGTGCAAATTCAAATACCAGCTCCGGTGGTTCACTGGGATTAAGGTTACTTGGTGCCTGCGAACCATTGCTTGACGATCCCCCCCCCTCCGCCACCACAGGCAGAAAGAATAGAGGCAATGCTGACCAGAAGTAGGAATCTTGATGTGTTCATGAGCTTCTCCATGCTTAGTTTTGTCCAACGGTATTCTACTGGAGAGACTTTTAGAAGACATAAAAAAAGGGCCACCAGCAGATGACCTTTTTCTAAAATTCTCAATTTCTACATCTTTGTGCCAGCGTGGCGGCGATACAGTGGAAATTGTCCATCATGATGACCTTTATGGTCGGTCCTACGGAGACTGGCCGTGGGCATATCGCTGTAAAGGATGTGGCTCATATGTTGGTATGCACCCATTCACCAACATACCGCTTGGCACCCTCGCAACCACTGAGATGCGTGAAGCAAGGAAGCGCTGTAAATCGCCGTTCGAGGCGCTTTACAAATCAGGCAGGCTTACCAGAAGTGATGCATATAAGCGTCTAGCAGAGAAACTCGGCATTGAGCACGAAGCTTGTCACTTTGGCTGGTTTGATGTGGAAATGTGTCTTAAAGCAGAGCAGGCAGCACGGGAGATATTCATCGAGATTTACCGCTCTTAGCGCCTAAGTACAGTTGCTAGTTCGAACTTTCGTGAGAGTCTGATTATGAAACAGATTTTACGGAAGCAGAGGACAAAATCATGTGCAAAGAGACCCTGAGCAAAACTCTTACTGAGGCAAATAACAGTACCGGGTACTTTATGCCGGTCTGGGTGATGGATGAGCTGAAGAAGCATATCCCATCCGGCGTGATGAAGTGGGCTGAAAACCAATGTCACGCATTTGGAAAAGAGCAGGAGTACCGACTTGAAGCGGTTCGCAACCGGCCACCAGTCGGCGCATACGAACTGACGTGCTCAAAATGCGGCGGTGACAATGTGGTTAAGGACGCATTCGCATCGTGGGATGTCAATGCTCAGGAATTCGTCCTCTATGCGACATACGATGAATCCTACTGCCATGACTGTGAAGAGTCGGTTTCATTGAATGAATCTGTCATAGCCACCAGCGAGGCTTCGCAAGCATGAGCTTCAACGGAGCCGTTACAGAAGAAGAATCCGAGCAAAGAATACCGATTATCGTGTTTGGCCTCGAAGGCTATGCGGAGAAATCGTGCGGAGGATGGGGCTTCTACGGCAAGTGGGCCTCACATACTGGCTATCGCCATACACATGGGTCCGAGCTGGACAAAGAAGGGCTACAGCATCTTGCCAAGGAGCTGTACCGAGAGCAGTCAACTCTATGCTACCTGATCGGAGACGAACATAAAGAATTTGGTTGGAAGAAGGTCCGAATCAATATGCACGGTCATGTAGAGATTCGACTTCCTCAGTGGGCAGATACTTCAATCAAAGATGCTCTGTCTTCTCTAGGTGTTTGCATGAGCTGCCCAAGTAACTGTTATTGGGTCTTCCCTTCAGACGTTGAGTTATACCAAGCAAAGGAGGTGCTGGAACCGCTACTTCAACCAAATACTCGGTTTGCCGACGAGACCGACCTCGCACGCAAGCTTTCAGAAAACTTCCCCTCTTCGGAGTTGGGATTTAGAGAAACACAACTATCTCTTTTTTAACCAGAAGGAACCTTACCATGACAATCGAAACATCTATGATCGTCCGTACCGTACATTCCGAAAAGGTCACAGCCCTCTTCGCCTCAACTGACATCGAGATTCTCAACCAGGTATCTGATGACTCCGAAAGTATTACCAAACTCCAAATTGGCGGGATTAACTGTCGTGGCGATCTTCGGCTCGAAGTAATTCTCGATCATCTCCGGCAGCAAGGCATCTCATACAGCTATTACTGGCAGGAGCACAACTGCAATCAGGGCGGTGAAAGCCACTATCGCTCCAATGGCAAGGAGGATCAGCACCTGTCCTGGATGGACTATGAGAAGGATGTGGTTAATATTGAAGATGTACGGCAGGCCGTGGCCCAAGGGGAGACAGCCGTTCTTGAGCTGCTGGAAGCATCGGAAACCCGTTTTACGCCTTGGGATTGGAATGAGGTGGCCGCGTAATACACGGAGATTATCCACAGAAATTGGTGGATAACTCTTGGTATAATCTCTGCCATGACTTGATATATCTGGGCTGGACCCATTTGGTTAGAATATGATCAGATTACAGAACAAATTAACTGATTATCCGTTCAGTCGTCGTGAACGGTTCTACAACGTACTCGGACTGATAATCCTTGCGGTGGCAGGGATTGCAGCTCTGATTGCGTATGGCCTGGGTCCACTATTCACTGGTAAGCCTTGGCAGCTCGTATCACCGTGGCTTCATGTGATCTCCGCCATCACTGGAGCCTTATTGGTATGGCTGGGTTCAGGCCATGCTATCAAACAGGAGGGAGCCGCAATGGATGCTTCTTTAAAACGGTTTTGGCCGTATCGGGTTTTACGTTGGATAGTAGCCAAGGTGTTTAGCATCATCTGGTTTGTCATCACCTTAATTTTCTTTGCCTGGATCAGGCAAACACCATCAAGCTCACCAGGAGCATATGACCAACGTGAGCGAAATGCTGATGACATCTGGGATGGACACCCGAAACACTATTATGACAATGATCCACCAAAGCCGTTTTCATAAGTCAGGCTAATCCCAAGAGTATCTGGCTTTCTTGCCTGAACCCTTTCCGAGGCTTTTTCGAGAAATAACCTTTGATTCAAATTCAAAGTCTTCACTGATTTTAACAATAATTAGCTTGTTAAAATTACCAGCCCTTTTTACCTCAACGTTGTTACTACCTTTCTCAGGAGATATGGTTTTAATTTCAACCCAATCGTTACCTATACGACCGTCGGAACCTTGTGTGCCTGGTCGATGACGCTGAACACCATGTTTTATTTCCGCATAGAGCTCACCTAGCTCCCCCCATATTTGAAGATAGCGCCCTGTCAGCAGGTGATATTCATATGCTGATCGCACTAAATCCTCGAAAACCTGAATGACCTCGACTATTTGTGCTTGGGGGTATTCAGATATGAGCTCTTGGTGATGCAATTGGCTATTTATCCAGTCCCAACTAATCCATTCACCGTCTTCATATATGCCGTCACCGGACTCCATTGGACGACCCGTCATCGAACATCGCATAAAGTTCCTTCGCTTCTTTGCAGTCCCCTGGATGCAAGGGAGTAATTTACATCAAGGCTTAATTTCTGTTATCGGAATCCAGCGCTGACCATCCTTTTGTTGAAGCAGAACCAGGTTATTCTTAATCTCGACAACCAACCCCAGTTGCGATTGATCTCCGGGCTTTAGGTTTGCCAAGAATTTGGCCTGATCACGCATTTGTTCATATTCTGGATTCGCCCCATAAGCCAGAAAAAGAGAAGTAAGCTCAGGAATACCTTTAACCGCCATATAAGGAGTTTCAATGTAATCAACATTGCGCGCTGAACCATACTCAGTTTTATTGATTCCCTTGTTGGGATCTGCCCCGTTATCAAGAAGCATCTTCGCGAGATTTCGTCTTTGCTCGACATTGAACTTCCGTTCTGTCGTTACCTCGTAGAGCAATGGCTTGTTCACGAAGACATAATCTAGGTCGAAGCTGGACATAAATGGTTTGAACATATCAACAAACTTCACTGCTGTTTCATAGCTTGAATGATAGTGCCCAGAGACTCCAAGATAGAACGCTTTACTGGTTGGCTTCATTCCCAATCTTAGGAGTTCGTCAACAACATCAATCGCTCCCCATGCAGTAGCCTCCTCCAGGGCATCGTTACGCTCGTATCGTGCTTCCTTTATGAATTCCGGATTAGCACCTTGCTTTAACATCGACAAGGCAGCGTCATACTGCTTATCAAGCAACAGGCATTGAAACAACGTCTGATATTTGCTTTTCAGATTTGGATCGAGTTGATAATTACTCGTCACGTCATAGGCCAGACTGCAAAGACGCTGATCCATAGCTTTTTGAGCGATGGCTTCGATTTCAGGCTTGGTGTATGCGCCAGATTGAATGGCTTCTATAACAGCCTTGTTGTCTTTGTTTATACTTGCATCAAATACCAGTTGGTCCGGTGATTTCTTTCCAATCGTTGAGCAGGAACTCAGAAAAATACCGCAGGTAATCAGAAGAGTGATTTTTGTAACTCCAAACATTTAGTGTTCCTTGCTCTTTAATAGTAATTTAGCCTCAAGACTTCTCTTCAGGCACCAACGTCTTTTATATGCATTTGCCGTTTCTGATTTGACAGCTACATTGAAGTCTCCATATGACCGTGCATTAAGAGACGGAAGCCAATATATCATTAGGTCTTCTGCTAACTGTCTCGTTTCAAGGTACGCAGCACTTCGTTCATACGCTAGCCGACCAGCTACAGATAATCTGAATGTCATCGTGCTTATGAGGTGGTCGCAATCCCAATCTCTCATTTGTGGCCTGATGGCATTTTTATCAATGTTGCTTACTTCGATGAAATAAACTTTATCATGCATATTACTTTTCTTTAAAAAAGCCCTGCTTTTGCAGGGCTAGTATGCTTCTTTGTTACTTCTTGCCGCCGCTTCTGCCACGGTAGGCCCGATAAGCTGCACCTCCAGCCCGACCAGAAGCCCCTCGGAATGCCCCAGAGCCGGAAGCGGTACCGCCACCTACTCCTCCCATACCCATACCACGAACCATTCCTGCGCCAGCATAGGCCATAATGGACAGCCAAATACCGGGTAGCAGGATAATAGAACCGGCACTGACAGCAGAGACAAGGAAGCTGTTGGTTGCTATATCAAACCAGCCCGCTTGGGACATATAAATGTCCAATACCCGGTTATCAAACCAGAAAGCCGCAGCCCAGATTGCATTGATAAACTCAAAGCTGAAGTAGACCAAAGCGATAGAAACAAAGGCACTTAGCCGGTACTGGCCGAACAGCAAAACAAACGGTGCCGCCATAATGACGACCATCTGAATCAAGGCCAGAATCATTGGCCCAGCAACCTTAACCATCTGTCTCATCGTATGGGTCTGTAAAAACTCATCAATGCTGGTAAACAGGCCTGCGCCAGCGAACACCACATCCGCGGCCTCTTTGTACCATGACTTGTCTGTATCAAAGTTATTGCTCAGATCCACGTCGGTCTGAGAACTCAGGTTCGCGGCATCAGCTTGGAGGATCATCTTGATGATCAGGTCTTCCTTGGTGTTGTCATCCGCTACACCAACGGTTACAACTTGTGATCCCCAATCCATCCAATCATCAAGAATATCACCGGCCTCATCGGCTGGGATGTCATCGAGGATAAGCTGTCTCAAGCCGAGGGCTTCGTTCACGACACCTGGGCCTTCTTCACCAAGCCAGACTTCCCGGCAATACGGATGAGCGCCAGTTTCATGCGCAGCGTCAGAATCCCTGATTGCCGCTTGCCGGTTGAATCCAAACCTCTCCATGTTCCTCATATAGGCTTCTGGGTGCCGGTAGTATTCATCCACCGCATTCAGCAAAGTTCGAGAGCCGATCCAGTCTACATCCTGAACCGCTGAGATATTTGCCGGTAAAGCGATAGGATTCAGCTCGAAACGCTCCAGCGCCTTTTTGTAGCAAACTTCATGGAAGTCACGAACGCGCTGCCTCAGTTCAGGATCTTGAATGGTGATCTGGCTGATACGCATCAGCATGAACTCATAGTTGTTCACGCAGGACATGGACTTGATTGTTGTATGGGTGACTGCGCTGGACAGAAATTCCACGAACGACCAGGCTACTGGCTTATACACACCGATTCCGCCCATATCAGCGAAGCTGTCATCATAAGCGGTGGCCGTATTATCGCCCTGCCCTTCCGTATTCGCCGGAGGATTACAGTCGGGGATCTCCAGATCATATTTGACCGTGGCCAAGTCGATTTCCCAACCTTTATAAGGAATCACGCAGAGCATCAACACCAGAATCATGCTCACGACCTTGATTTCTAGTCCTTTAATGGTCGATTCGGCATCGCTGTCTTCATAGTTGTCTCGGAAGTTTGTGATAACCGCCGCGATAAACGGAATCAAAGCCAAACCAGATCCCACAAGGACATCCCAAATGGCTTCATACATGTTCCACCCAAATAACAGGGTGTAAATTTCGAGAAGATTATTCGCTACCATTCTTTTCAGAGCCCAAATTGCTGGATGATGACCACTTCAAAGAACGCCAGCATAAGCGCGACTTTCCACCATTGTGATTTCAAATACTGAACATCACGCTCTCGCTTCTCTGCATATTGTGCTTGGTCTTCATCGGATAGTTCGCCTGGATTAAACCGAGGCCTCGTCATAAACCGGCAAATTGGTGTCCACGCCGCCATTACAGCCACGTAAAAGCCGATGCGGTACCACATCCAGCCACCAATCAGGTCTACTCCCTTAATTTCGTCTGGTTTGACATCAAAGATGGCGCTGAAAATCATGCCAAGCACCATGAGGGCCAGAAGGCCCCCAACGCTGATGACAAAGAATTTGCCTACGCTTTTCATCAGTTCGGCTGTCCCAGTTGGTTGGTACCTGAAGCCTTGCCGCGATCAACTTTGCGTGTGTTCTGAACGTTCTTCTCTTCCTGTCCCAGGATTCGGAGAATGGTGTTCTGAGCAATGGCTTGTCGGGTTTTGATTTCAAGGTCCAATTGGTCCAGTTCAACCTGCAACTGATCAATCGCATCGTTCACAACAATCTTTGCCGGTTCAAACGCCGCGACGTTTGGCTCCTTGACGCCAGTTCTGAGCAATTGAGTTAACAAACGTCCTTGCTCTACCAGACGAGCGTAGGCAATCTCACCCGCCAGCTTGCGGATCATTTCGCCCTGCCCTAGTGCATCTCGTTTGCGAATGGCCATGATGATAGCGTCATTAACGATTACCCCAGGAGGAGCTGAAACACGATTTAAGTTCTGCCAGGTCAACTGAGTTGCACCGGTAACCAGGTCTTCCAGATCCTCAATGAGGTCATCGGTCATATCCCTGTGCATGTAGGTCAACCCTTTGCCCGGCGTACCGCGCATCTTCTTACAGCCATCACAGGTTCTCATCTCGATGTCACCAAGAACTCGTGTTGACCAGTTCGAGGCAGCGACCGGCCCGTTCCAGTATTCCCAGAGAGGAGTACCCTGACCGTCAGCAGGTCCTACGGTGGAAGTGGCACAACTGTTTGCCCGATCAAACATGATGTTGTAGCCGACCTGAACCACGTCCGTCAGAGCACGAATAGGTTGCTGGCCAGTTCCCCCTTTATTGGTACCGCAAGCCCACTCTGCACCGGCATTACCGTGGTTGGTATCATCAAGCGCTTCCTTGGCACGAATCGCATCCCCACCAGAAGCATTGATTTCCTCAGCCCAGTTATTCGTCTTAATGGATAGCTTGTACTTCTCAAACGGGAAGGATTGCTCTCCCATCAATACCCGAGACATCTCCTCACAGGAGGTTTCTGCCCACTCAAAATCCATCTTGCCCTGCAAAATACCCTGCTGAAGCATGTCATACAGACCGGGATTGGCACGCTGAATTGCCAGAGCTGGCAAACTCGCTACTGCACCGGTTGCAGACTGAATGATGTTATCCATCATGTTCCGGAAGCCCTCGGTAATACCGTTAAGCTGGTTACTCACCGAAATGCGCGGATCGAACTCACCACACTCCATATTCAGGTCCCAGCCAATCCCTAACTCCAGGATGGGCACGGTATGGATTCGAGTAGGTGCATCTGAAATGT
This sequence comes from Dehalococcoidia bacterium UBA1332, assembly GCA_002306745.1. Lineage (GTDB taxonomy): Bacteria > Chloroflexota > Dehalococcoidia > Lucifugimonadales > Lucifugimonadaceae > Lucifugimonas. Next base: position 11,282 of record DBSW01000158.1, read on the forward strand.
AACCACCACCAATTTCGTAATCGATGGCACCCTTCAGACGTGGCGAGTGTTCGAGGCTGTCTGCGGTTGCTACACCCGAGAGCGCAGCGCACAGCATGACTGCCAGACCTTTATATAATCTGATTTGCATTGTCGTTGTTCCCCTTCATTAACCCGTATGAAAAATCAGTTGCTGGCCTTGCCGCGTACAGCACTTGTAAGACTTCCAGAAATTCCAGATATAGCTGCCATCAGTAGAACGCCGATTACTCGAAGGATTACCGCCATACGGGAAACGCTGGCAGGAACTGTCGGTACGAGGATAAAGCATCTGCCAAATACCCGTGTCTTCTCTGTCCTTGTCCAATGGATCGGATGGCCAGTACCCGTCCTGGTCGGCTTTATCAATGGTGTAATAAAGATGAGGCTCACCAGAGCGAGTAATGAAATGTGCCGCACGGAACGCGGACAGCACTCCTGCCTTCAAGGGGTCTTGAGCCGTCATAAAACCGTGGCGCGGGTAAATTGCACCATAGTTGTTGGTCACTGAACCAAGATCCCAGGTGTTGACCAGCGGTAACCATGACTGCGGGTAGAACATCTCCGGCACGTCCCAACGCCATGCAATGGAATCCAGGTTGGATATGAAATACGGGAAAAACGGAAACGTCTGTCCGGCACAGACAAGGCCAAATGTGGTTTGAGCTAAAGCGTTATACGCAATCAGCGACGGGTTACCGTAGGCATCCACCAGCTTGAAGTAGAGGTTGGCGTGCTGGTCTTTCTTCGCCTCTGTACTCACCCCACCACGGATACCAACATCATCAACGTTATAATCCTCAATCCAGGAGATGATGGTTGTTACCCATGAGGAATCGGCATCCCCCTGAGAAACCTGGTTAATATCCTGCGATTCCGTCCAAGGTTCGCCATTGGCCCGGTCATAGGACTGAATAACCAGATCAGGTACATGGTTCTTCACCTTTAATGAGGTACTGAATGAGCATACCGGTGGAACCAGACAAGTCATCCAAACGCATATTCCGCGAAGCTCCCAGTTCATACAGGACAGTGCCGCTGACATGGTAGCCTCACTGATCTCCAGGGTATTCATTACTCCATCATATTGATCGTTCGTCTCACCATGACATGCAATACACTCAACGCTCCCCCGCTCCTCCAGCATTTGCTGGGTATTCCCCATAGTCTGGTCACGAGCTGCATCAAGGTCATTCGGGTCAAACTGCGTCCATGTATCCGGATACGCGAATGCTTGACCTGCCATGCCGGATAAACAGAGCGCGATGACGACAAACAGTAGTTTCTTCATCTATCACCCCCTTTGTTGTTGAAGATTCTGATCGCCTCTTGTAAGGAGGTAACGCCGTAGACCACTGACTTGTCGTTAAACACAATGGCTGGCAGCTTTTTGATTCTGAATCGAATGGCGTACTCGATGGCCTCGCCACCCTCTTCCATCTCTTCATAAAGCGAACGCCAGTGCGGTCCATTAAGTACTTCACTGAATGCCTGCTGATTGGCGTCTCGATAATTTGAAGGCCCAACATTCGAGCTAAGCTTGGCTTTCACCATCTCGTTGAGCTTGGCCGTGGCATTGTTTTTGGTGTCCATGTTGTACACATGAACCACCATGTTGGGCGGCAGCTTGAGGTCTTCTCGAACAGGAACAGCATCTGTTTGGAATACACGGATATTACTGATTGGATTGGCTAATACCGACTGGCAGCCAAGCACCAGAAGTACAAAAAGAAATCTTACGGGCGTCATACAGAAACTCCCTCTTCCTGGTCAGCCTCAATATCTTCCTGCAATACCTTCAACACTTCAGAATTTGCTTGTTCTTCTGAAAGTGCAGCACTCTCACGCTCAAGACGGGCGAGAGTTTCTCTGGCTAACGCTTTTTCCTTGCTCATAGCCTTGCGCGGCTTAGGGTCTTCGGGCTTTTCAGCGATACCACGGTAGTAGTCAATCATGCGACCGACATATTCAGCAGCTTCAACTTCCGTGATACCAAACTGCCTCATGTACTTGGCACGTTCTGTTTTTTCGTCTTTCTCCGTCCCTGCAAGACTGAGGAAAAGTGAAGGCGGTACGTTCCGGAATAGAGCTTCCATGTTTTCCGAAAGAACCACCCCCTCGGTGTACTTTTTGGGTTCCTTCTTCGCAGAGAGCATGAGTTGCTTCTGCTCTTCGTTGAGACTCTTGAAGCGGGCGATGTCTTCAATCTCGTCTTGAGGCATTACCAAGCAGATCCACCACTCAATCATGTTGAGCATCTTCTTGGCTGCATTCGGGAAATCCGCCATGTTCTGCGTGGCTACCCACCACCAGGCCCCCAACTTACGCCACATTTTCACGACCTTCACAACAAACGGTGCCAACAGCGGGTTCGTTGTGATGATGTGGCCCTCGTCCGTCAACATAACGATAGGACGCTCATCGTGTTGATGCTTCTCCGCAAGGTTGTTAATGCGCATCATGATGGAGGTGTATGCGATAGCAAGCTGGGCGTTGTAACCTTCACGGGCAAATGTAGCCAAGTCCACGATGGTCACATCGGTATCAGGCCAAGCTTCTCCATCGGTGTTGAACACTTCACCCTCAAAGCCATCACAGAACATCCGCAGAGATTCACCCATCTCAAAAGCACGCATTCTTCTGTGCTCAGGGTAGTTGTCATTTTTGTTGATCATGCTGAAGCCATCAGCAACATCTGAAGTCATGGTACGGCGACCTTCCGACCGCGCTTTTCTTGCACCATTGAGAATGGCATCCCGAATCATTCGACGGTCTGCACGGGTGAGCTTTTTAGCCTCTTCTTCTTCACCACCGGTGATCATGAGTGTGGCTATGATTTCCATCTCACCCATAATGTCCCGCTGTTCATCTCCCTCATCGTCACCGTCGCTGTCTTCTGCCATCATCATCTCGGCGATGACATCCATAGCGGCCTTATCTCGAACGTGCTTTCGCTCCAGCTCAGTCAGTTCGTTATAGGTTTTGTAGGTATCGTCGATTTTAATTTTCTCAGGGATATGAGCTCTGAGGTCATCTTCAGTGATCATGGAGGTGTCACTGACGATTCGAGAGCCAAGAAGCTCCTCTTCGTCTGCATCCAACAACTTGTCCGCATCAACGAACGGCGGCAGCGTTACGCCAGCACCGGGCTTCAACTGCACTTTGTTAACGGTCATGTCCTTGTCAGCGAAATAGTCCGCCAGAAGTCCAAAGGAGTTACCGGCTTCGATGATGTACAAACGAGGCCGTAGCAAAGCCATGATTTGTGAGGCCATATTGGTAATCGATGCAGACTTACCCGCACCAGTAGGCCCGAGGATCAGACCATGCGCGTTCTTCTTCCGGTCCTGACTATGGAACGGATCGAATGATATTGGTTCGCCGCCACGGTTATACATGGTCTGGCCGGGATTGCCGGTACCGCGATGTCGGCCAAAGACCGATGAAAGATTTGCCAGGTGCTGAGACCAGACCGGACGAGTGGCTTTGTAATTACGATCCATCTTTGGCTCGTAAACCATCGGCAGGTTGTATATGTAGGCATCCAGACCCAGAGATTCATCTTCTTCGCGTACTGGCGCTAACTGATTGGTCAGCAACATTGTGCTGACCTGGTTTGACTTCTTGCGCAAATCCTTCAGGTTTTCACCTCGGATGTACACACACATCATGGCACGGTACAACTTGTGTTTATTGCCCATGAGGTTCTTGGCAATATCACAGTCCTTACGTGCCATAGTCGCATCTACAGATTCGCCCTTGGACTTATCCTGGATACGATTAATGTGATTCTGAACTTCATCCTGGGGAGTAATGATGATCGTGGTGGCCATAATGGTACCAGGAGGCATTTTGTCCATCATGCAACTGGCTTTGCCGGTTGAAGCACCATCTGGTGTCACCGAGCCGACTTCACCTGAGATCTGGCCAATCTTTGGGGTTCGACGGAGTTTGTGTACGCGAATACAGCGATGGGGCAGCTCATCAAAGGTCCATGTCTGATTTTCAGCGTCTGACTTCGGCAAATTGAAGAACAGGCTTTCCGCTAGGTCATCGCCGTAGGGAAGATCATCTTCATCAACGTAGCTGGCCAACTCACGGAATTTACGCTTATCGCCATTCGTCAGAAGTGGACGAGGATTGAACCAACCCAACATCCACTCGTAGAACATCTTCCCGTTATTCCGGATCAGCGAAATACCAGCATCCCTGAATGCGGTTTCCAGTTTCTGGATTACATCATTCAGCTCTTCTTCTGGCGTCATGCCAGCATAAGATTTCCACTTTGGCGGAAGTCTGCGATAGACCACCATTTTGATGCGGCGGATCTTGCCTCCCCAAGGAGCATCAAGGACTTCTTTATCCTCGAACAGACCGCCCTCCTTACAGATGCCCCGTAAGTGCGCCTCCATGATGTCCAGCCACTCTTTGGTGTACTTGGTATCCTTGCAATAGGCCTTCGGATAAGCACGGAGTTTGTCGATATACTCCTCCATGTTGTCATCGTCATAGGTATATTGCTGAATGATCCACGGCCCAGATGGAAGCTCCTCGAAGCAGTCCTGAAGAGCATCTTGAATCATGTCACGACGATCCTGGAGCCAGTTGTATGAACGGCCTTCAGTCGCAATCGGCACTATGTCGAAAACAGCACCTACGGATTTGCCGTCATCGAGTAGGATGGTCTGAGATTCTGTTTGGAACTCGTACCAGGGAAGTTTCTGCACAAACGACGAAGGTCTGCCATAAATGCGAGCAGCGTCCATCGAGGTCAAAGGTTTCTTCTTCCCTTCTACCTGTTCCTCAGTCTCGGCTTCTGGCTGAGGCTGATTTGCAACAGGCTCCTGATCGTCTTTTGGCGGAATAAAAACTTCCTTCAGCTTTTGCGCAAAACTCATTCTCACTCTCCCTCAAAGCTGGATTTCATATCGCTGATCTCACCTGGCAACGCATAGTGCTCCCGCTCCCACATTTTGAATTCGGTGAGATAGCCTGGAATCGGCACTTGCGTATCGGCAGCCAGGTGTGGTGCAACAAACATGTACATGGTTGGATTGGGAAGCGTTTTGAATCGAGCTTCAAGCTGAGTCTTCTCAGTACGGACGTAATCGCTCAAGACCACATCTCCCTCAACCATTGGGCGACGAATCAACGAACGTTTGTCATACAGTTCACCATCCCCGATGCCCTGCATGTGTCTGTTGTAGACTTCCTTCATGTCGTGCTCTGGTACCGGAATAATGGAATCCTTGGTAGCACAGGCACTCAACATACTAATCAAGGTGACGGTCAGAACGACGGTTAATATTCGCATAGTGATTTACCTTTCTACCTTCTGGGTCATAGTCAATTTTTAATTCCTCTGAAATGTGAATAGCCAGCTCGGTACCAGGTGGTACATAGATGGCGTCAAAGGAATTTTCTTGGCGTGCATCCAGCCAATCAGTCACCTCGTTAAGGCCTTCTGAAATAGCTGTATTTTTGGCAACAATCTTCGGATCACCGGTTAACCCACTGGTCAACCCGCCATTGTTATTGGATTGTGTGGTGAACTGGCTTGCGGCTTCCGCATTTGCATATGAAGCGGCTGCGGTAAGCCCTACCCGAGATGTCAGATATGAAGCAGCGTTTGTAATTCGCTGACCAGTAATGCATGGAATACCATTCTTATCTGAGAACCATGCGATCGGATCTGTTGTTTTTGTACCTGGTTCCGGGAAGGTCACAATGGTTCCATCCTGGAATGTGAACGTCATGGAAGTGATCTCCCCACTCACACAAGAAAGGGTCCAGTCTCCCTTAGCAATGCCCGACATTTTGATGCCGGTAACACCTGGTATATGGATGCCGTTGGAGGACAGGTTTTCCTCACCCACCATCACCTTAAACGGATAAGGGTCGATAACCTGACCATTGATCGGAATACGTCCAAGCATGGCCGTCATGGAAACTGAGCCAATCAAGGTACCGTTAATTGGAATGGTGTAAGCTTTGACAGACCGCTCTTCTTTGGTTTGCTTCTTGGACTTAGTTGGTCCTTTAGCTAACGCTGGAAGATTTTCTTCTGCTGCTGCACTGAAATCAGGAAGACTGATCTTTGTCGGATCACGCGGGTCCACATTGGCGTCAATCGGATTCGTCCAAACAACCTGATCAAAATCAACCTGCATACCGTTTTCGTCATATCCCAAACCACTTGGAATTCCGGCATTGCCAATGTCATAACCGTTCGCAGTTGTGTTGCCGCCCTTTTCTTTGCCTCCCTGCTGTAACTCCTCAAGGCGCTTTTCGAGTTTGCTGATCAGGCCACGAGTAAGATCTTGAGTGTGCTCCAGCTCGCGCTGCTTTTCCGCTGCATCTTTTTCTGCATTAGAAAACCGGCTATTGATTCGCTTATTAAGGCTTTCCTCCATCTTCAGGAGTTTGTCGATCTCTTGCTTTAGACGCTTGTTCTCTTCCTGAAGCTTTACTGAGTCTTCGCGAACCGCACGAGTTTCATTGGTAAGCGTTCTCATAGTCTCAACTGGACTATCAACGTCTACACCGTACTCTTCTTCAAGAAACCCCTCTTCAAGTGGGTCAATAGCGAGGCCGTTGTCCGGTTGTGCAGGACCGCTCTCAATAGCAGACAACCCGGTCAATTCAGTCGCTTGACCAGGCGCTTGTGCGGTAACTTGCTTTTCCTTGCGGCCCTTCATCACAACAACCAAAAGGATGACGACGATTACGACCGCCAAGGCTTTGATAACAATATTTGATTTCATACCGAAGCCCCTTACTTGTGTTTATGGCGGTTGCGCTTCTTCTCCGCCTCCGCTTTTTCTTCAAGTCGCGCGATTTCTTCAGCCTCCGCTTTGAGGTCCTGATAGTAGGTCCAGGGGTAAAGCGTCTCCTTCAATGGCTTTTCTGAAATCAGGTACAGCACAGTGCTGTCACCCGGCGTACCGTTTGGATACAACATATGATGTTGGAAAGTAGCGTGAGAAAACGGCAGATTGAGATCGAGGTAGTTCAGCTTTACCTCATCTTCAGAGGTGTTCTTGATGTGAATAGCTGCCAGATAATAACCACCACCCTGGTAGGCTAATATCGGTTTGGAATACGTCTTGTATTTGTTCTCACCCTTAAAGACACGAACCGCTCCCTTTACTCCCAAAGTCGTCTCAGTGATTCCGGGACGATCACGATGTAGTCTCGTTGGTCCATATAGTCGTTGTGCCGCAAACCGAGTCAAATCAACTGGTGTAATAACCGGGATGTCCATCGGAGAATCTGATACCTGACGCTCATCTTCAGGAACGACGTTTTCAGATTCCAGAAGTATCCGAATATCTTCCAACGGCTTTGCATTCGGATCTTCCTTCCCAGCAATCAGGTCGAGAAGAATGACGCGGCCATCTGTCAGCCGCTTAACTTGTACACGCTGCTTGTCAAACTCTTCATATGGTAGAAAATGCACCGCCCCCTGCGCCGACTGTACCCGGAACAGCTTTTTCATCTGCTGCCCTTTAGTAATACCTACCTGAACGTGATCACCAAACTGAATACTGCGTTCTTCTCCCTTTCGCAGTTCGATAGTGACTGGCAGATTGGTGTAGTGAATGATTTCTGTCGCTAAAGCCGAGCCGCTATAAAACCCAACCACGGCGACAATCAATGCTGCTTTATTAAGTAGTTTTTTCATTGTTATCTTCCCGCCACTTCGCCGCTCGTGTCCTGAACGTTTTCGTTTTCTTGCTGGTTACCTTCAAGACGTTTCGGATTTTTATAGAAGCCGTCCAGGGCCAAACCCCAGAGGTTGCACTCAGGATCAACATCCCATCGAACGATGCGAACGGGGTAACGCACAAAGATGTCTTTCACGATCTCTGAACGGAATGTCTCTTTGATATTCACATCGTAAAAGGCAACCCACGAATCACCGGACTCAACGTACACTCGCTTGTCGGTATAGGGACGGTCTGGCATTTCCTGAAGAGCACGAGTACGGTTTAGCTCATGTCGTTTCAGACGTTGTTCGTAGTCACGCTCAAGCTCACCTTTAAAGCGAGGTGTGATGTAACAGCTAAGGCGATTAATCTGCTTTTTGTAATCTTCAACGCCTTCCACTGGCCAGTTATTCATTTGCTGGAAGATGTAATAGCCGAAGGCGTAGACGTTAAAAGGGTGACGTTCCTGGATACCGCGTGTTGAGCCAGAACGAAGATCCGGTGGAATATCAATCTTGATGTGTTCAGGTGCGGCCTTCCATCCAGCAATTGAATAAAACAAGGCAATTGCCAATATGCCGATAAGGATTCGCAGAGTCAGAATGTGAGAGTCCCGACCATCTAACGCTTTCTTTAATCTTGCCATCTAGCCTACTCCTCGGGCTCCATGTTGATTTTCTTAACGGGTTGATCTCGTCGGATGTCCCAACTCTGTGATGTCTCGATGTATCCGAAGTTGAAAAATGAATATTTCTTCTGCGCTTGCTTTTTCAGGTACACCACATGCAAGCCGTCAGGCATTCGTCGCTTGAGGCCTTGAAGGTATTTGCCCACAACCAGCAAAGTGCCTATGGCCATGCCGAAGCCAATACCCACTCCGAACAACGCCCAACCAAATGGAATGAGCAAGATTACACAGACGGGAATCCAGAAAATGATTGCGGCCACGATAATCATCACGACCTCGGTATCGGTCAGTCCCCGAAAGACGACCGGCTCTTCGATGAGCCGGTCGGGGATGAACTCGATTTCTCGTCCGTTCATTCCAGGTTCTTTCATTAGAAGATGATCCCGGCTGCCTCAGTCAGCAGGTAGACGACGAATACCAGAAGCAGTACGCCCATGCCGCCGTGCATACCCATGTCACCCCAGGTTTTCTTGCCAGCACCGATGTCGTTGTAGACAGCTACCATGTTCTTGGCGACCGCCAAGAAAGCGATGGTGCCAAGTACCAAGCCGAGAACAATCGCGATGTCAAAGGCATAACCTTTCAACAGGCCGATATAGTCACCATCAGCGGCCGCGTTGGTCGGGTCAGCAGTATCAGGTAGAGCAGCGTGAGCGCTGGAGAAGGCGAAGAACAACATAGTGGCCAGTGTAGTTTTCACTGCGGCCAGCTTGTCTTTGCAGGTTACGATCAGGTTTTTCATAGGATTAACTCCTTTAAGTACTTTGAAGGTTGGTTAGTTAACAAGTAGGTAAAGGAGTACCATCATCACAAAGACACCACGAAACCATACGATTATCATGTCCTTTGCAGTAATGACCTCCGCCCCATAGTCGTCGTATGCGCGGTAGCACAGCCAAGCGACATAAAGAAACACTGCCGTTGTGCCGATTGCCTGGATAGTCCAGAGAAGTTCAGCAGCGGTAAAGAAATCTCCCGTGCCTTCTTCAAATGCAGCAGATTGAGCAGCGTTCATTTTTGATGCTCCGTATAGTCACTACTGAGAGCATCGATGGACGATGGAACCACTGGCTCCATCGGCACCGTCAGATGATGAGAAATTCCGGCTTGGATCTTTCTCAGGTCATCTAACAGAACCTGGTAATCGAACGTCGTCCGATCGTTCAAGTTACTGCGCATCTTGGCGGTCATCACCAAGGCTTCCAGCGCAGCCAATTCATTTTTAATTTTTGCCAGCGCTTCACGCTCAGCCCATACATCCGCCATAGACACCTGCGGAAGGCTCACGAAGCTCACCAGGAGAAGAGTTATCAATTTGTTCATCATCGAGTCACTTGAATTTCAGGTGGAATTGCGATGGTAGGAATTAGAACAAACGGGCAGGCAGGAAATCTGATTTATTGGGTCATTACTCGATGACCCTTTTTTGATAAGAAAATGGCCGCTGAGTCGCGGCCATTGTGGGAGTAAATATTAAGTCTTTGCGCTTAGAGGTACTTCTTAAACTTGCTGGTCATAACCATCAAAACAAGTCCGAACAGGACAGCAAAAGGCGTGATAATGAAGTTAGGATGTATGCTGTTGGGGATGGCCAGATAGATTACCCACGCCATAATCAGAACCGGCATAGCAAAGCGTTTGGCCCAGTGATAGATGTACCCAGATTCATTGCCACCACACCAACGCCGTAAATCCCTTTGCATCAGTCCATCCGAGACACCAACTAATCCAAACAGGAGAAACGCCGGTATTGATAGGACCAGGATAGACAGTCGGATTAAGAACATAATCAGAATGTAAATGGCTGCCATAAAGTAGTTGTAATACTCAGCAATCAGCCCTTTGACCAACCGAACGAACTTACCATCATTTGCGTCCGGCGTTTTTGCAGAAGTCAGCATGTCCACTATCCCGGAATCAATGAAAAGGAAATTTACCACATCGGTAACCTTCCCACTCGCGGCCTGGACAGCCTCACCATTCAGGGAGTCACCATCGAGAGAGCTTCCCAGATAACTAATTTCTTTCCTCATCATTTCTTCAGCATGTTCATACCCGGTGTATCCCTGCTCTGGATAGAAGAAAACCATACCGATCCATTCAATGATAATGGACATTAAAGCCGAAAAGAGAAGTAACCCAATGACCTTGAATATGAGATCCAAGGTCTTTCCGATAAATCCTTTCTTAGCAACAGGGTGCTCTGCCCTGGCTACACTAGATTCCGCCATCTGCTATACCCACCATGCTTCTGCCGTGTGATAGTTCTTTTCCATTTCCTTGGTCAGCGCCTGTAAGTTCTCGGGCATCTCTTCATCGTCCTCAACCGGAAGCGGAAAACGTACTTTCCAAAGATGACCTCCATCAAGAAGGCAAAACGCCTGCCCTTTTGGTAATGCAGTCACATGACTTGGTTCCAGCATGGGCACGCGGAGCATTGAGATACGGTCTTGAGTACTGGAGGTAAAGTCGATGTTGTTCTCCGTATCAGACGAATCCGACGCACCCGATACAGTCATTTTTTGTGATATTTCCACTTCAGGTAACTGATTGGTAAGTAACTCAGCCGTATCCTTTTCTTTCACGCGAAGCATGATCAGGTTGTTGAAGTTACCCTCTACCTGACGTGCCTTAGCTGCATTGCCGAGCCGAGCTTCAATGTCCCCCCTGGACTGGGTGTAGGCAGTGATCTGCATACCGGAGCCACCCGATTTGTTGACCATCGGTAGAAACTCATCACCCATCAATTCATTGAATTCATCTGCGTGAAGGCAGATCTTGGGCATAGCGTTGGCTTTTCCATCCAACATCCCGTGCTGGAAACCGTGCTTGTAGATCATACCGGAGGTTGATACCAGGTCTGAGAACATGGAATTGCCTACGGCACTTGCAACCTCTGTGTCTGTCATGGCATCGAGTCCAACATAGACAATGCCACGCTTCCGGATGATCTGAGTCCAGTCAAAGATAGGCCGGTCATCATTCACATCGAAATAGTCCGGTGCGATGAGTTTGCCAATCTTTCCGGTTGTGAGCTTTTCAAGAAGTGGCAGTAGAGACGCTACCAGCTTGTCGAAGTAGGTCCGGTCATAACGCAGTGCGGAAAGCAAGCCAAGTACGATGGGATCACTAACTCCCATCTGTTCAACGTATTTCCGCAATGCTTCAGTTCGGGCGTTTGCATGTTTTGCCAACCTGGGATTTGACTTGTATTGCTTCTCGGCATCATGAGTCATGTCATTGATGTCTTCTACCCAACCCTGCTCCGCATTGCGCGGAAGCCACCATTCCAGGTATTCGCAAAATAGAGGTTCGATGTCCGTAACGTACCGAAGAATGTTGTTGTAATCCGGACGCTGGCCCAGGGACACAAGGGCACGAGCAACGATATTGATGAACCGCCAAGCGAATTCTTTAAATGCGGCACTGTTGCCTTCGGATGAGAGCTGACCAGAGATACGACTGGCCACTTCTGTAATTCGGGCAAAGTTGCCTACCGCGTTGTACCTGGCGGATATATCAGGAAACCCCAAATGAAAAACGTAAAAGTCGTCTTCCCTGCCCATACGTTTCGCGGCCATATACATCCGTGTT
>DBSW01000194.1 GCA_002306745.1 Dehalococcoidia bacterium UBA1332
AATTCCTTGGTTCGCAAGACCCGATCCTGCCTCGACAAGTAAAGAATCTTCATGACCATGGTAGCCACCATTAAACTTTAGAATCTTGTTTCGCCCAGTCTTAGCACGTGCGAGTCTAAGAGCAGACATAGTAGCTTCAGTACCGGAACTTACGAAACGTACAACGTCAATAGAAGGCACGGCGTCTACCACCCTACGTGCCATCTGTACCTCAAGTTCAGTTGGCGCACCAAAAGATGTCCCCGAACGGGCAGCTGAAACAGCGGCATCAATAACAACCGGATGGGCATGACCAAGAATCATTGGGCCCCAAGAACACACATAATCAATCAGTTGATTCCCATCAACATCCCATATATATGATCCCTGCGCCTTTTTAAAAAAAATAGGGTCGCCACCAACTGAACCCCAAGCCCTAGCAGGACTGTTTACGCCACCAGGGATAATCGATTTAGCCTCACTAAACAACTGCGCAGACTTAGCACGAGACAAAAATTACCTCCAGATGAACGAATATAGTTAAAAAGTTACCTGAAAATGGTTGTGTTTAAAGTACGCTTAGGTAATAACGTCAATATTTAATCGGCTATCGCTAACTTAATCCACCACATCTTCATCAGTTTGTTTTAAAGCAAATACTCTTTGAACTGCCTCAGCAGCACTTTCCTCTTCGCTTCTCAAAAAACTGATGGGGTCAGCGAGTATCCTGCGAACCAAAGAACGTGTCATCTTTTCAACTGAAACAGCCTGATCATCAGTTAATCCATCTAGCCTGCCAAGGGTGTGTTCCACCTCTTCACGTCGCATTTTTTCCACACGCGCACCTAAAGTACGAATAACCGGTTCACTATCGATAGCTATGAGTCTCTCTTTGAAACGGCGAATACCATCTTCAATTATGCCCCGCGCACCTGCTGCAGCCTCCTGCCTAAGCTCTATGCTTTCAGCAGAACGTCCCTGCAACTCGGCCAGACTAATCAAACCAACGCAATCAATATCTCCACACTTAGGATCTACGTCCCTTGGCATACCAAGATCCAAAATACTAAGCGGTCTATCTTGACGTGAATTCATCATACTTATTACTTCATCAGCACCAATAATTGGATTAGTAGCCGCTGTACATGTAATTAGCACATCAGATTCACTTATCGCCTGATTAATGTTTTCGTATGCAACCTGAGGTGCATTCAACTCCTCAGCGAGTACTTGTCCTCGATCCTTAGATCTACTTGAAACAACGATATCGTCAGCGCCGTAATGGCGAAGGGCTCCAGCTGTCAGCTTACCAATCTCTCCGGCACCAAGGAGTAAAATCCTAAGTCCTGTGAGGTCACCAAGTCTGTTTTGCAACTCCTGCACGCCTAGCGAAGATATAGACGTTCTACTACGACCTAAGTCTGTCTCTTTACGAATCTTCCGACTGGTTCGAAGCGCTGCATGAAAAAGCCGGGAAAGCATTTGGTCAATAGTTCCAGCTTCGCCTGCTGCCCGCATAGCTCGAGTTACCTGACCTAAAATCTGGGATTCACCAAGGGCAACTGACTTGAGACCTGCAGTTACACCAAAGAGATGTTCAGCAACATCATCTCCCGTTTTTGTATATAAAAACTTACTAACATCAATAATATTTGGCGAACCATGAATCAGACCTATATATTCTCTCAATTGACGAATTCGAGCTTCAGGATCATCAGATACTGAATAAATTTCAGTGCGATTGCAAGTTGAAAGTATTACCCCTCCACCAGCGTGGGTTGCCAACCGTTGCAGATATAACTTAAGTGAATGCGTTGGAACGGCCACACGCTCCAGTACTTCTACTGGAGTTTTATCAATATTCAAACCTACAAGAATAAATTTCAATTTGCCTAAAACTACCGGATTGCAGTTGCCTCACAGATTTGTAAGATAAATCCCTACATCAGCCGTAACAGCAAGTTAGTACACATTTATTTTTGAACGAAAAAATCATGCATAAGTTAGTTAAACGAAATTTTTTTGGTTATTCAGATGAGATCATGCACAATACAACAGTTAAAGGTATCAATCTAACAGGAGAATTTCAGCATAAATTATGGATATCCCATCGATAATCCCGCCAACTGAACGTGGTTATACAACACCTGAAGTATTCGTAACTACGGAATGGTTGGCTGCACACATCTCAGATGAAAACCTTAGAGTAGTTGATACTGATGTCCCAGAAATATACGAAGCCGGACATATCCCTAACGCAGTTAATCCAATTGACCACTACTATAAAACTTCCCTTGAGGATCGTACACACATTCAGCCACCAGAACAGTTCTCAAAGACTATGTATGATCTAGGAATAGGTGACGAAACGACCGTTGTTGCCTATAACCGTGAAGGTGGAGTGTACGGGTTTCGCCTTATGTGGGTCCTGCATTACTACGGACACACTAATGTAAAGATACTCGATGGCGGACTTGAGAAATGGAAAGCTGAAGAACGCCCAATTAGTCTTAATCCTACTTCAGCAAAAGGCGCAGCCGGAACCTTTACCCCAAATCGTAATCACGAGATATTTGCATCACGGGAACAAGTGCTATCAGCGATTGGCGACAAAGAGACAATTCTTTTGGATGTCCGTACTGATGATGAATGGACAGGCCAAAACAAACGAGGAGGCCCACGTGGAGGAAGGATTCCGGGGGCTGTTCACATAGAGTGGACAAACTTCATGACCGATAGTGAAATTCCTGTTCTAAAAACTGCGAAAGAAATACGAAAAATTCTATCGAATCACGGAGTTACTCCTGATAAGAACGTAATAACTTACTGACAGGGTGGAATACGTGCGGCGCACGGATTCTGGTCCTTGAGACTAGCAGGCTTCCAAAAAATCCGAGACTACGATGGATCTTGGCGAGAGTGGGCTTTCGATCAAACTTGCCCAGTTGAGGCACTGACATGACACAGTAATAGATGATGTTACAGAATTGATCTGCAAGTACAACCTACAAAGATATACACATACATATCGTTACTAATGGACGTAAAATTGACTGATTGGATCGGACTAGCAAATTCCAAAAAAAGTGACCTGTTTGAACTAATTGAACGACTCGTTCTAATTGAATCACCCTCAAGTGACAAGGCATCAAACGACCAACTATCGGCTATGACTGCGGACCTACTCCAATGCCTAGGAGCCGAAGTAAAAATCCACCCAGACCAGATATTCGGAAATCACTTAACGGCCGACTGGGCGGCTTCACGCAATGCAACAAATGAGCACGCACTAATAGTGGGACACCTCGATACCGTATGGCCACTTGGGACTCTCGAGCGAGTAGGGTACACACAAAAAAACGAGCGCATTTACGGACCAGGTGTACTCGATATGAAAGCAGGTATCGCAACAACTATCATCGGACTGAAAACGATCCAGGAAGAAGGATTATGGCCGGATCGCCCAATAAAAATATTGTTCAACACCGATGAAGAGGTCGGGAGCCCTTCATCGCGATCGTTAGTTCAGCAATCGGCAAAAGGTGCCGCATTCGCTTTGATTATGGAGCCAGGACAAGGAAAGGCTGGAGCACTGAAAACCGAGCGAAAGGGTCTAGCCGAATTCAAAATATCGATAGAAGGCAAAGCCAGCCATGCCGGGGCATTTCCAGAACACGGCGCATCCGCCATTCATCAATTAGCATTGACGATTATTGAACTTCAGGCAATGAACGATTGGGATAATGGAATAACAGTAAACTCCGGACTAATAACCGGAGGTTCAGCCAGAAACACCATTCCCGCAACTGCAGACGCCATCATCGACGTGCGAGTACGCACCAATGAGCAGGCGAAAATGATAGAAAGTCGAATTCAAAACCTCGAAACCACAATTGAAGGTACGAAACTGACTATCGAAGGCGGATTCCATCGGCCGCCTATGGAGCGTACACGTGAACTAGCTGAACTAGCTGAAAAACTAATCAAATGGTCACATAAATTCGGTTTTGAGCTCACAGAACAATCTACTGGCGGTGGGAGTGACGCGAACCTAACCGCTGCGATGGGAGTCCCATCCGTCGATGGTATGGGCGCAAAAGGGCTGAATCCTCATGCTGAAGGCGAAAACATCGAAATCAGCGCACAAGTCAATCGTCTCGCCCTTTTTATGAAAGCTATAAACTCACTATAGCGGTACTTTTATGACTCAGCAGAACCAAAAGACTTCACAGACTCAAGAGGGGATCCGCCAGCTAAGTATCTCTCGTGGTCGCATGCTGAATCTTGACCGTATACTTGTCCCACTCAACGGTTACAGACGTTCCGAGCAAATTTTGCCATATGCGTCCATGCTGGCCGATTGGTTCAACGGCGAAATAACCCTATTTCACAGCCTCCCAAATACTCACCCTGCAAGAGGCGCAAGACCCGGACAAGTCCAATACCCCGATGCTCCCCATGACCGTGGAACATCACTTGCCACAGCTTACCTCGAAGAAGTAGTCAGTCGTCTGGGACCTCACGGGATCAAATCTCGCTGGGGTATAGCAACTGGTGATGCAGCACAAATGATCACGTCCCGATCATCAACCAGCGCATTTGGACTTATAGCAACCGCCATTACTGTTAGATCACGTACGCATAGATTTTTTTCACATGGACTACTAGAGAACCTCTGGAGAAAAACATCCGCACCTCTACTGATTGTCAATCCCAATAACACCATTCCTAACAATGAACCACCTAACGCACCTAAATCGATCATAGTGCCATGGAGAAAAGATTCAGGTGATTTCGCGATGCCAATCGCAATCGCCTTGGCTGGAGCAAGTAGATCAAATATAAAAATCGTTATAAGAAAATCAACTCCACCAGAACAAGTTAAAGCGAAATTTGTGGACGCCGTTGTTTCAGATCAAATGGATATAGAAATCATTGAACCAGAAAAAAACTTCACTAAATCAATAGCCTCCTTACAAAATAGCGATCCAGGCGCATGGATCGTAACAAGGTCTCGCATGCGATCTGGTATTGGTAGATCGGTGTTCGGCAGTATGGCAGATACACTGGCTCGAGAAGCTTCAGGTCCAATCGTTGTTATTCCTGACCCAGACGTGATTAATAAACGTAAACGTCAGATCAGAACTACTATGCGAGATATAGCAACTTCTCGCTGATTGTTTCAAGTGGATACCCCGACTAAAAGCGCGTAGATTTACCAAGCTATTTACCGTCACGGCGCACGTAATAGCCACCCAGCGCACCAACGGTTGCACCAAACCATGTATAGGGAACAAAAATCAGTAAAGCAATCATCACCCATGTCGTTGGGATGCTAAAAATCTCATCAACACCAATAACAAATTTAAGAATCGATACAACAAGAGCAGGAATAACCATCAACAATGCCGTTAAAGCTCCAAATTTAACAATCCCGTTTTGATCAATATTGGCTATACCGCTACCAATAAATCCCGCGACAAATGGACTCAGTGGCGCTGCCACGTAATGAACTAGTGGAATGATCAAAGAGGCAATCATAATTACAAATCCAACTAAAACCCCATTTAGCAACCAACTTCTCCAATCAGATATTCGCTCATGTAAATCGCCAATTACATGTTGACCGAAAAGCATTAGGCAGAACTAATGCGATTTTAAATAATCGACCCAACAAAATAATTATGAACAAGGCAACATAACTAAACGCCACAAAAAATTAAGTCTTTCAATCGACCAATTCATAATGCATATATATGCAGATCAAAAATTCCTTAGACAAAACTTAACAACACTCTAAACTATCCTAATCGTCCCCTATCAACTGCACGCAATATATCCAACTTGAATCATTGCAGAAATTAACACGCTAAATATAGAACTGAACCAGTTTTACTCATGCCATACCAAAACGATTTATTAATAAATTCAGAAAGAGTTGCATTAGCCATAATGTTGAATCGGCTAATTCCATTTGACGATTCAGATCTAAAACCGAGCAATCTGAAAATCACTGATTCACTTTCTCTTGACATTATGTCCAGCGCTCTTGGACGGTTCGCAGCACTAACAAAAGACGAGCAAACAGAATCAATACTCGAAATTGAAAAAAGCCTTCCGGAAGAAATTAATGTTGTTTTAGGGATAACTCCTAAGATCTATTATGAAAACACAAAGACACCGGGTATCCCATCACACTTTAACTATGAAAATGAAATCTTTGGCAAAGTTTTATCAGAATTGCATTCTTCAAATCGACCCAGAAATGTAAAGGGAAGATAAACATACAAAAACTCATATAGAAGTTAGCACATAAACATTGACTGAGAAGATAACAAAAATTCTGTTTGACACAGACATAGGATCCGACATAGACGACGCAATCGCTCTTGCATATCTTCTTGCAAACCCAAACTGCGAATTGCTAGGAATAACGACCGTTTCTGGTCAGCCATTAGAGCGAGCAAAGCTCGCAAGCGCTATATGTAAAAGCGCTGAAATGAATATTCCAATTATTCCCGGACATAATGACCGAATTGACGGAGCTACGCGGCAACCAGATGTCCCTCAAAAAATAGTCTTAAGTAAGTTGGATCACGACAAAGAGTTCAACAATATAGACGCAGTAGAGTTCATGGCAGAAACTATTCGTGAAAACCCTAATGAAGTTGCGCTTTTAGCAGTTGGACCAATGACAAATCTGGCCAATCTTTTCACACGCCACCCTGACACACCTAGCTTGCTGAAATCATTGCAATTGATGATTGGCAGGTTCTCTGACAACCATGGACTCCCAGTATCCGAATGGAACGCACATTGCGACCCTACCGCCGCTTCAATGGTTTACTCAACAATAACGCCAAAACACACTTCGATCGGACTAGACCTCACTTACCAAGTAGTAATGAGTTCCACAGAAGTAAAACAACATTTTCAACACCCAATCCTTAAGCCGGTCTATGAGATGTCAAAAGTGTGGTTTGAGTCACGCGAAGAAATCAGGTTTCACGATCCACTCGCGGCAGTTGCCTTGTTTGATGACTCTATTTGTACATATGTAAGAGGAAGGGTCAATGTTTTACGCAGTAGTGATCGATCAGACGGCGAAACACAATTATCGGACGATTACAACGGACCTCATAGAGTTGGAATTACTGTAAATTCAGAACAATTTTTTGAATCTTATTTCAGTGTTTTCAACCAGACCTAGACACAAAACGCTTATGCTGCAAACTCGATATGGGAAACACGGAGAGAACATCTAAACAAGATCAAAAGGAATTTCAAACTCAGCACATATGTCGCGGAACCAGTCAATCACCTCAGGGTGAAGCGGTATGCCCGTCTCTCGACGCTCAATTCTTACCTCATGTTCGGGTAAGCCCGCATATAAAACTCGCTCTTCACCCGGCATAGGTCGCGTATCCGCGAGCCCCTTCAACATACCATCCATGTTCTCCTTAAACTCTTCAACATCTCCAAAAGCATCAACAGAATAAGCAGCAACGAAATGCCCTCGACGCGTACGTTCCAATGACCCGAACCCTGGTGCAAATGACAGTTGCCCACAAAGGATATCTACCATTACACCTAGACCGTAACCCTTGTGAGATCCTAGCTCTCGGGTTGAACCTAGCGGCAACTGCATCCGCATGGAATTAGCTGCAAAGTCAGCAACAGCGCCGCCATCCATATCTGGTACACCGTCTTCATGAGCAACCCATCCAGGCGACATACCCTTACCCATCCTATTGGCAAGACCAATCTTATTACCGGCAATAGAAGTCATCGCCGCGTCAAACATAAATGCGGGCTGATTGTTACCGGGTGCTGCAAAAGCGATCGGATTTGTTCCGATTTGAGCCTCAGCCCCGAAAGTCGGAACCATAGCCTTGCCACCGGCTGTCATACACCATCCGATCATATCTTGATCGGCAGCCATCATTGCGTGATACCCTGCAGCCCCAAGATGACCTGAATTTCTCACTGACACAACGCCAGTCCCAACGTCTTTGGCTTTTTGTATCGCGATATCCATAGCCTTAGGAGCAATCATCAAACCTAGACCCCCGTCACCATCAATGGTTGCAGTGGAAGGAGTCTCCTTAATGATTTGTATTTTGGGAGTCGGATTTAAAGAATCTGAATTGTATTGAGCGACATAAGAGCGCAGCATGTTTGAAACACCATGAGTATCAATCCCACTCTCGTCAGCAAACATAAGAACATCAGCACCTAACTGCGCCTCTGCCTCTGGCACACCACACTTAATAAATACTTGTTCTGTAGCATTTCGCAGTTTGCTGATTTCAACTAAAACTGCCACATCATCCGGCACCTTAAAGTGCTTTAACAATTCAAACCTCTCAATTAGATCAAAGTTTTACAGACTGACTAACCGCCGAAATACTAGCATCAAAATCACCATCATAAAGATTAATTAAGACACACGACATGTTATTTACTAGTCCGAGAGTATCCAGAATTAAATTGACAAATCGTTACAATCTTCCATCAGCTGATAAAAAGTTAGGGGCTGTAGCTCAGTTGGGAGAGCGCGTCGTTCGCAATGACGAGGTCGGGGGTTCGAATCCCCCCAGCTCCACCATAAACGATATTTACAAAAATTAATTTACGCAAAGTCCTGATAAAACTACGGTATTTTTGTATACAAATTGTAATTTTGTTAAACAAAAAAACGAGCAATGGGGCTTCATCCATCACCCGTTGCACAAATGTCTATAAAACTTTTTGAAATATTAGCTAGATACCGTGGCCATTAAATGCCGCTGCCTGCTTTCCTAGCCGATCTTCACGTTCTTCAGCAAACCGTTTAACGGCGTTGTATATAGACTCCTTATCGAGGTGTGCTTCTTTGATTACATCATCCTCTGTACCGCCACTCAACCATTGGTGGTCCCAGTCAGAAGTCAGTGAATACTCATCAGTCATAGGGCCAACACCAGACACAGGCCAAACTCTGCGAGTCCCGGTAGTAACAACCATCAGGTCAAACTTTTCTGCGTCGCTTAGTACACTCTTTTTATACTCCGTCGGTTGACGATCGAACAATTCTTCACTGATACAAGCAATAACTTTTACGTTTACACCGGCCTCTTCCAGCCTAGACAAAGTAGCAACCAAGTTAACAGTCGAACTAGAACCTTGTGAAAGCACGACACCGTGCCTAGGCTTGTCTGAATCATAGTCCTTTATCACGTAAAAACCCTTTGCAGCTGCAAGCGGATCTGAATCGGCAAAAGTTGAACGATCTGCTACAGCAAAATCTGGTCTGGCAACCTCCATAACAATAACGCCTACCTTCGGATCACGGGCAGCTATTTCGGCTGCTGCGAAATATCCAGGTGCAACATCGTTGTAATCCCAAAAACTTAGAACAATAACTTGACCCTTCGGAAAAAGCTTCCATACCTGCGGAGCAAAAATTCCAAAGTGCGTTCTAGCGTCCGCCGCTGTCTCAGGACCTGAATGCCCAGCTAAAACGTGAGCGACACCCATACGGAATGGAGAATCCTGATTCTGTTGGCTCCATACCCTAAGAGGAAGGTACATTAGCGGTGTAAAAGCTCCATATGTCCCTGAAATAGACCAAACACCATTGAATTTTTCTGGATCTTTCGAGAGGGTTTGACTGGTAAATCCGACGGCTGTCAACGCATTTCCCGCCTCTTGTATCGGAGCCTTCAAACGTGTACCGGCCATGTTGTCTAGCGGGTCATAGTGTCCCCATATAGAACCATGATCCACGTTAATCGATTCGGCCAAGTCAGCAGCCACAATGACAAAGCGATTATCTGTTACATAGTTCGCCCATTTAATTATTTCTGAAATCGCCCTGCGTGTGCCCTTAACTGCACCGGGTTCCTCGAATAATGTAACTGCCAAATCCTTCTTCTCACCTGTAATGTGATTCTCGGCCGTAACTGTAGTCGCCTCAGTAGGCAGATTTTCTACACGCAGTCGATCATCCAGAAAAGGATCTACCTCAGATTGCACCTTGAGCGGCAATTCTTCCTTAACCTGGTCTCCGATTTCAACCAAGCGGTCAGCAAGCCAATCACCTAATCCATCTTGGTCAAGGACTGAAAGCGCAATATCTATGTTGGTTTTCAACTGAATCAATCGATCTCTATTATCAGAAACTGCTCCTTCCCTAATCCCCTCAAATGTGACCCCATACTTATCTTCAAATGAGGTAGCTAACGCCTGGAAGTAATCACCATTCATAGGCATACCATATGCGTGACTGGCGTGATCAACAACTTGAGTTATGCCACCGGGGAGCATACCGTTTTTAGCTCCGGGCCAGAATCCTTTGACTGTATTTCCAATGACAATCATAGGACGACGATCTGTCTCATCCCAGTCTTCCATCGCCTTCAGTGCGCCAACCACCTGGTCGT
The DNA here is from genome assembly GCA_002306745.1 of Dehalococcoidia bacterium UBA1332. Lineage (GTDB taxonomy): Bacteria > Chloroflexota > Dehalococcoidia > Lucifugimonadales > Lucifugimonadaceae > Lucifugimonas. The sequence continues at coordinate 10,404 of DBSW01000194.1, forward strand.
AGTCGGTAGCGTTATCAACCTTGATAACATTCCAACCGTATGCAGACCACTGGTTGGCAATGTCATAACTCTCCTCTTTAACCACCGAACCAATAAGTTCATCGTCAATCCCAGCATTGTTGTAAGACATTAATACCCGAAGACGTTTACCTACTCGCTGGGCTACTGCTTGAGTCTTAAATTCCTGAGAGTGACCTGAAGTAAGGGCAAACTCACCTTCAACGGCAATAATTTTCAATGACGGGTCTGCACCCATCATGTCCCAAAATGCTGCCTTACCTGCAGCCGTAGCTATACCTACCCCTGAAGGACCACCGTTTACGTCATTCGTAAGATCTGTGGTCTCGGAGTGACCTGAAAGAGCACGTATTCCTCGAACCTTTGCCTGAGCAAAAGCCGGATGATCAGTAAGGTTATTTTCCTGCAGGATGGTATTTAGTGCGCCAGCTCCCCGTCGGAACCCAAGGGAATCTATTGCAAGCATTGAGGTCTTCGGGTCTGCCTTATAACGTGCATCCCCAGTTGCTTTGTACTTACGATCGAGTGCCTCACCCATCAACATCCATAACGCATATGTGGCAGGTGCGTTATGACCTCCAGCAAGCATGAACTTGTCAGCGAATGGATGCTTAGGCCGTCGATAGTCAAATGTCATTCCACCATTATCAGGACCAGCAAGGTGGGTAGAAACCGTATACGGCATATATGCGGTAGGCCCGCCAAAATGACCGGTCTGGTGATAATTGCACATCAGGACAAACGTCATAGAAGCGACAAAACCTATGTCTTCCAATCGCCCCTTGCCATAATCCGGTATTTGAACCTGCGTATCGGTCAAAACCGGACTTGTTGATGACTCGTGAATATTGACGGTTGAGCTACCGCTTGATGCCATTCGTTCGATTACTCCCAGTTACTACACACATATATATGACTTTAGTGTCACGCTTATACCGCGTAACTCGCGAAACATTCATTGCGACAGAATATCTTCGATTCTCCTAACACGCCAGCCCGAAAACGAATAACAACTGACGTCGCAACGCGATAATTAGATTATGGTGTACCTTCTAACATTTAAATTTAATCCTATATAACTAACAAAAAACTAACAGGTAAACACAGAAAATATGACTGCGAACCCGTCAACGAAAACCTACAAGAATTTCATAAATGGCGTTTGGACAGATTCCGTAACAGGCCAAACATACCCAGTGTTTAATCCAGCCCATACCGCCGATATCGTTGGACATTTCCAGTCCAGCATCCCGCAGGACGCTGAAAACGCCGTCGATTCAGCCTATGAAGCATCAAAAGAATGGGCAAAAATGCCTGCGCCGCAAAGAGGCGCGATTCTATACCGAGCACTTGGCATTATGGAGCGACGGTCAAGGGAATTAGCGGAAGCAATCACAATCGAAGAAGGCAAGCCAATTGCAGATGCTATCGGTGAAGTGAAGCGAGCGATGAATATCATCGAATACGCTGCAGGAGAAGGCCGGCGATTGTTCGGCTATACAACCCCTTCGGAATTACCCGACACCGTAGCCTATACAATCAAGCGTCCGATTGGCGTAGTAGCACTAATTACTCCTTGGAATTTTCCTCTGGCAATACCGGCGTGGAAGCTAGCCCCTTGTCTTATAGCCGGAAACACCGTGATCTATAAACCCGCATCATCAACTCCGTTATCCGCAGTAAAGCTTGTCGAAGTATTTGAGGAAGCAGGACTACCAACGGGTGTGCTGAATCTCGTGACTGGGCCAGGAGGATCAGTAGGTAATACGCTTATCGAAGATCCACGTGTTGGAGGAATTTCTTTCACTGGTTCAACGGAAATTGGCACTCAAATAAGTACACGAGCTTCGGAACTCCTCAAAAAAGTTCAGTGTGAGATGGGTGGTAAGAACGCTGCAATCATCTTGAAGGACGCCGACCTAGACAAAGCCGTTTCAGGGGTAGTCAGCGGTGCTTTTGGTTCAACAGGTCAAAGATGTACCGCAACTTCACGAGTAATAGTTGAAGAAGCGATTTACGACGATTTCATGTCATTACTGATTAAGCAGACAGCGGCCTTATCTATCGGCGACGGCATGAACGAAAAAAATGACATTGCTCCCCTATCCTCTCAAAACCAGATCAATACGGTCCTTGAATATATAGGGATAGGAACTGAAGAAGGTGCAAAACTAAAATACGGAGGCAATCAATTAAGAGACGGAGAATTCTCAGAAGGCTACTACGTCCAACCTACAATTTTCGAAGATGTCAAATCCGACATGCGAATAGCCCAAGAAGAAATCTTCGGACCAGTTTTAACAGTCTTCCGCGCCTCTAATGCCAAAGACGCTATAAAAATCAACAACAATGTCCAATTTGGACTTTCATCCTCAATATACACACAGAACTTAGTAAAAGCTCACGAATACATTAATACAGCGCAAACCGGGATGGTCCATGTCAACGCGCCTACTCTCGGTGGAGAAGTTCACCTGCCGTTTGGCGGACTAGGAGCATCTGGAACCGGTCAGAGAGAGCAAGGAATCGAAGGATTTGAGTTTTTTAGCGAAACCGTGACCGTATATATAGATCATTCATCAGGAGCCAAAGAACGGTCAAGATTCATCTAAAATTCATTACGACGACGTAGAATATAGCCCAAGCCCCTGTAGCTCAGTGGATAGAGCAGCGGTTTCCTAAACCGCGTGTCGCGTGTTCGATTCACGCCAGGGGTACCACTACAGCCCACATTAGATCGGCTGATTTAAGATTACGTTTTCAGCCGACATTGAAGTTTAAAGATGTAGTCCCAACGATTTGTTAGATAATTACTTCATAGTTAAGCGCAATAGAGCAATCACTACTTACCGTTAGATTTCTTCCATTCTTCGTACTCGGGTCGAGCCGCATCGGTAAGAGGATAGTAACGTCTTAAGTCACCACCTTTCTCCAACTTTTCACGACTAAATTCTTCCCATTCAGCATGAACTTGCCCACTCGCAGCCAATTCTTCGGCGAGGTGTATCGGTACAACTACAACACCGTCATCGTCAGCAATAATGATGTCACCAGGGGCAACGTATGTCCCTCCGACCGCAACAGGTACGTTCACAGCGTAAGGAAAAATTTCCGTTTGGGTATGAAAATTCGGTGTAACACCCTTCAACCATAAACCAAGTCCTTGAGGTCGCTCAGGGTAGTCACGGATGCAACCATCAACCACAACACCCACGCCACCAGCACCTTTGAAATAGGTGAGCATCATGTTGCCAAAAACACCACTCGTCATACTGCCACGAGCGTCAACAACAACTACATCGCCTGACTGTGCTTGATATAGGGCATGCCTATGCAATTGCAACTCAGGGTCCGTGTATTCGCCATCAGCATATACATCGTCGCGCTTTGGCATGAACTGCAAAGTAAGTGCGGGGCCAACCACCTTAGTGCCTGGCGTATAAGAAGTCGGACCAGGAATAAAGCAGTTCGAAACACCAAGCTTATTGAGATCACCAGCAGCGGTAGCAGAACTTACATGTTCGTACAGCTTGTCAATTAGTTCTTTAGACGGCCGCTGTATATCTTGAATATCTTTAGGATCTTGCATTGCAGTTGTTATTTCCTTATCGCTATTGCTGGATAAATCATAGAACGATATCTGCTAACCGCAAAGGTATAAATAGAAAACAATTTTCATAATATTAGACAAACACCGACATCACTTAGCTTAGGAATATGTGTTGTTTAGCTTTCGATCCAAGAACACTAATCACCTATTCAATCAACTGCAAGTGTTAACACACTAGCTTTCTCGTTTGTCAATGAAATATAAGATTTTTCAAACTTTTTTTTGCATAACTATTTCCCGTTCACGCTAACAATATTGACGCAAATTAGAACAAGTCACCAACCTGGTTCAACATCACAGTTGAGTTGAAGAGTTCGGAACGAATTTCGATACTCTATCGCTTGATTCCTATCACAAAGAATAACAACTCCTTTGCCTGTATTGTGAGTTTCCATCATGATTAGAGTAGCTTCAGCAATAGAAAGCTCCGGAACTATTTTCAGAAGCGCCCAGACAACATAATCCATTGAGTGGTGTTCATCGTTAAACAGTACGACTGCCCATCGTTCAGTTCCGTACTTATCAAGCTCGCGCAATTCTTCGGGTATTCCAAAAGGCAATACCTCACGTTCTGAACGAGTAACAGCAACATATTCCACAAAGTTTTCTCTATTGACAGAACCTGACAATAAGGAGACTCTTCTGTAATGATTCTTGGGCGAAAGATTTTTCAATCGATTTGAGGGCTTCCTATAGATGCACATTACCGACATTAAGCCATATCCAGTATGGGTTGGCACCCGAAACCAGATGCTTGTCAAAATTGAAACAGATGAAGGCATTTACGGATGGGGAGAATCTGGACTCTCCAGTCGAGAAATCGGTGTAAAAGGAATTGTCGAGCACTACCGTGAGTTCCTTGTCGGTCGCGATCCAATGCAGCGAGGTGCTTTATGGCAAGAAATGTATCGTAGCCAGTACTTCGAAGGAGGTCGAACCCTAACTGCAGCAATTTCAGCAATA
>DBSW01000201.1 GCA_002306745.1 Dehalococcoidia bacterium UBA1332
CTGCTGGCTTAAAGTCCACGGATTCAACATTTGCGCCAAGGTCTTCAAAAATTCTGGCTGCATTCTCTGCGATCCGCACTACCTCAGGATCCACTGGATTACCACCCATATCTTGCGTCCAACCAATCTTCAAACCTTTTACGCCTCTAGCCAAAGCACCAACATAGTCCGGTACGTCATCATTGATAGTGTCGTACTCACCACGGGGGTCATAACCAGACAGTATCGCCAGAGTATCAGCTGCATCTCTTACAGTTCGCGTTAGAGGGCCAGATGTGGCGTTGTTCATGATGTTGTAGCCAGCGTTACGCGTATGAACTGCTAATCTGGGCACCCTTCCCTGAGTAGCCTTAATCCCGTATACACCTGCAAAGGCTGCCGGAATACGAATAGACCCACCTCCATCTCCACCTGTCGCAAAACTCGTAAGGCCTGAAGCAACTGCAGCTGAAGCACCACCAGATGAACCACCCGGAGTTTTATCTGGATTCCAAGGGTTTCTAGCTGGTGGTGCTACTAGATTTTCCGTAGTACCGGAAAATCCATTTTCAGGTGTATTGGTTTTACCTGTAATAATCCCACCTGCAGCCTTTACGCGCTCCACAGGTAATGAATCGATTTCAGCAATGTTATCTATATATGTGAGTGATCCATGAGTCCATCTAACCCCTTTCACGGGTTCGGTGTCCTTGTACGGAACAGGGATACCGTGCAACGGTCCGAGATCATCGCCACGCATTAAGGCCGCTTCAGCTTCGCGAGCAGCGTCTATAGCCATGTCTGAACTACGTGTTATGAAAATACCTAGCTTAGGATCAAGTTCATCGGCACGACGTAAGTGGGATTCGACCAGCTCCACTGGAGATATTTCTTTCGAAACAATCATTTCGCGCAATCTAAAAACTGGTGTGAATCCGAGTTCTCGATCTAATGTCATTATGCCCTGTATTTTCCTGTTACTCATTGGAACTGAGGAACTATTCCATTTTTGATCCCACGAACCGTGAGAGAGCCCTCGCTGTAGGATCGGTACGAACATTTACAATTGCCGGCACTCCAGCACTCAATGCTCGCTCGAAAGCCGGCTTCAAATCCTTTGGATTTTCGACGAGCTCTCCGTAGCCTCCAAGTGATTCAGCGACTTTGTCGAAGCGCGTAAATCCGAGCTCTCTTCCCGGCTTCCTGATCCCCTCAACACGTGCAGTCCATCCTTCATTGTTCGAGACGACAATCACAATCGGTAATTTATGCCTAACTGCAGTATCAAAATCCTGAATATTCATGCCTAAGGAGCCATCACCGTGAAGGGCCACGACTTGCTTGTCTGGTTTTGCCAGTTTCGCACCTATTGCATATGGCAGCCCAACCCCCATGCAACCTGAAGGACCAGAATTAAGTCTATGTCCAGGAACATATGTAGGCATCGATTGTCGGCCGTAGTGCAGGATTTCATTACCATCAACTGAAAGTATAGAATCACGATCTAGAACATCCCTGAGATCCTTGCAAAGGCGCAAGGGGTGGATAGGTCGCTGATCCGAGTTTTCCAAAGGTGCTACGCGGTCACGCCGAGCTAAATCTGCATCCCTTAGGTTTTCAATCCAATCTGACTTGAGTTTAGATTTGAATCCAATCCTTTCTGCCTCTTCATATAACTGTTGAAGCACAGCGCGGGCGTCACCTTCAATGCCAATATCGATAGATCGGTTATGCCCGAGTTCAGCGCCATCAATATCAATCTGTATGACCTTCGCATCAGGGCCAATTCTTTTACCAAAAGTCATCATCCAGTTCATACGTGTGCCCACTACAAGCGCTACGTCAGCTTGACGGAATGCACCAGATCTCGCGGCTGGGAATGACATTTGATGATCATCAGCAATAAGCCCTCTAGACATCGGTGATGTGTAAAACGGTATTCCCATCAGCTCTACAAGCCGTTGCAATTCTTTGTGCGCTTGGGACCACCAGACTCCCCCTCCTGCAAAAATAATTGGGGATCTAGCTTCTGAAAGCATTTTGACGGCGTGTTGCACTAGATCTCGATCTCCCGCAGCTCTTGATCTACCAAAGGCCCGTGTTGGAATCGCCGCATCTGATTCCTCAACCTTCCCATACAACACGTCCTCATTACAGTCGATATATACGGGACCAGGTCTGCCTGTTGTAGCTAGACGAAAAGCAGTTGACACATGCTCAGGATATCGAGCTGGATCCGTTGGCCGCATCACAGCTTTTGAAACGGGCTCAAATATACTAACCTGATCAACTTCCTGAAATCCATCACGGCCAAAATCCTCAATCGGACCTGCACCGCCAAGCGTGATCATTGGAGCGCAGTCGACCCAAGCTGTATATTGTCCTGTTAGCAGATTCAGAGTTCCAGGCCCGGATGCAGCCGTCGTTACCCCTGGCTTACCAGTGACTCTCGCATAACCGTGTGCAGCCATAGAAGCTGCCTGTTCATGTCGAAAGTCAACAGCTCTAATACCAAAATCTTCTGAATTGTTGATGATCTCGTAATTCGGCCCGCCCATAAGAAAGAAAAGATGATCGACCCCTTCTTCCTTTAAAGTACGTGCTATCAGATAACTTCCATCTACTTCCATGTCTACTCTCATTAACCTAATTTAATTAACTAACGCAACACACAACTAACAATCAAAATATTACGTTCAAAACAGTCACAGATTTGAGCGCGACAATATGCTAACCGCCAGTATCTCTGCCTACCTTCAATCTGTCACCTTCTTCGGGGTGCATTGTTGACAGTCTCTTGAGAATACCTTGGGGGCGGGTACCAGAAAGTTTCGCCGTCTCCGCAATCAAAACAGTGCCACCAACAAAATCTTCCTTTGATATGAATTCGGGTTCTACCCCAGACTCTCCTCGGTTATGCCATGAACCAAGAGGAAAAGCTGTTCCAGTAACGGAATATCCAAATGCTTTAAACGCAGATGCTTCACATCCACCTGCGCTCATAAGCTGGCGCTGAATTTTGAACTCAGGTGAATTTGATTTGATATGTTGCGCTGCCTCGATTAGATAAACCTCAGCTTCATGGTCGAAGGTCGCTGTTCTATCCCCGGTTCTTATCACAACACCTTTTCCAATCTCGGCACCAGGAAGTATAGAACTGGTCTCAACAGAAACAATTATCGTATCCATCGGCAGTAACATACTTTTAGCTGCCATTCGAGCACCAATTAGCCCAACTTCTTCAGCTCTTGTAAATAAACCGTAAACGTTACCGACTGTTGATAATGAAGCTATCGACTCCAAAGCCGTAATTACTGCTGCGCACCCAGCAAGATCGTCAGCTGCGCGCATCCTGATAATGTCATTATCTATCTCAAAATCTACCAGATTAGGGACCACCGGTCGTGGCAGTCTGCCCAATTCAACATCATCAGAAAGATCTGCATAGACAGTATCAGTCCCCAACCAACCATCAGCCTCACGTGATTTCCCAAATTCATCAGATGCATCTGTTGATCCAGTTATTACCGCCAAATTTCTATTTCCGGCATCATCAATGACAATGACACTACTGCCTGCTCGTCCAGCGAATAACCCCACTCCTCCGAGAGTTTTTAATGTGAGTTTTCTCCCATCCTGTTCAACAACTTCATACCCTGGATGATCTGTGTGAGCCACAAAACAAATCCCTGGCGCAGATCGATCAGTACCGGACTTTAA
>DBSW01000028.1 GCA_002306745.1 Dehalococcoidia bacterium UBA1332
ATTTAATTTCTTGGATTCTCTAAAAGAACCGTAGCTCCCATTTCGATGTACTTTTCTCTCTGAGAGTGATCGTTATTGCGGATCATCAACCGAATACCAGCTTGGTTACAGGCGTTTACAGCATATTCGACGCAAACTTCATCTGATTCCGATAAAGGATGATCTGGATTTGCCTCACGATCGAAAGCCAAATCGTTAGGACCCCAAGAAACACAATCAATGCCTGACTTAGCTAAATTAGGAATATTTTCGATCGCACCAATCGACTCGACCTGAAGCATCAGGACTCCATAACTGTTCCACCAATTGGCATAGTCGATTCGATCACCATCTGTGGTAGGAAATTTCAGGTGGCGTGATTCTATTCCGACTCGTGTTGCACCACCCCAGCTTCGCCTTCCAATCTGCGGGTAGTAAAAGTAATCTACAGCTTCCTGCGCAGTCGTTTCGGTTTCGGTCTGAGGTACTTCGATACTACTTGCACCTAAATCTAACCAGTTGCCGATTCGATAAGTCATGTTGGTGTGGAGAATACGAAAGTGAACGGGAATAGCTAATTCTTGTGCAGCAACAAATATGCTCGCTAGTTGCGATTCAACCAAAGGGCTATGTTGAGAATCCACCGCTATGAAGTGGTATGCGTCATCCCGACTCCAAATATCCTCAATTAAAGATCGAGAAGCGTCCCAAGGCACACTCACACCTATGGTTACTTCTCCCTCTTGAATCCTTTGTTTTAAGTTCAGATGCTGAATCATTGGAATGCCCCAATAAAAACCTGTGAATCAATCTTTAGAAAGCATCATATCCGATCGTATCTGCGATCTAATTGTCACACAGGTTACTTTCTCAATTCTCAAACCTTTTTTACATCAAGGACAGTTAGGTTAATCAACACGCAGAGAATATGCACCGACATCAGAACCGTAGAAGGTTTCAGCGTCATGTTGTGGCTCATAACCTATTTCTTTACGCGTAGTTTCAATATCAAAAATGTTATAAGTATTATTCGAAATCACGTAGTAGTGTGCACTAGAACGCAGTTTTCCAGCACGAGCGGTTTTGTAGCAAGCATCTACAAAACGCGCTGAATCCTCCTGATGGCACCAAACAGTGAAATAAGAAATCTCATCTTTTTTGCCATTGGTGGGATTAATTCCACCCCAACGAGCTGCCACAGCATTTTGCCCCTGAGCGCCAAGTCTATGACACCAAGCCTCAACATATGCTTTTTCCACTCCATAATCACCAGTTGGGCAAGGTTCGGTCATAACTGAAAGTGGCTCTGGCCATGGATCAACCTCAGTAAACCTTCGGTGGGCTATTGGTGAGTTTTTCTGACGGGTGTAGCCATAATAAGCACCACCCGTGGCATGAACGGAGCTGGATCCTATAACAACCGCATCAGGACATACATCCATGATCGCCTTGAAAACCCGATCCGTCATATCGTTCATCGCGCCAAGGGGATCTTTTCTAGCCAAATAAACCACTAGATCGCGTCCTTCTAAAGCCTGTCGAAGATCGTCATCATCTCGCGAAGCGTCAAACTCAATAAACTCTCGGTGAGCATCTTCTTGAGTCGCTTTATCAGTTGCGCCATGAAGGTCAGCAGACACAACGCGATAATTTGAATCTAGTCGAGGCAAAAATGTACGCAAACCCGCACCTATAGTACCTTTGCCACCTATAAGTAGTGTGTTGATCAAATTTGGTCACCTCTCTCACCAACCACTAACAACAAATATGAAGTTAGAAATTTTGGCAATCTTATCTATAAATCCCTCATGAAAGTGATGTCCTGTGCGAACGCCTGCCGATTGCCATAGACTAAATCGATTTGCCCCCTACCCATTACATCCTGTTTTGCCCCATCCCGTTCTGGTTCGGTATAGCGCTCGAACCAATCTTGAAGTTGATTGCGCATATGCCGAATGATCGATCGGAACGCAGGATCATTAATGACGTTGACAGTCTCATTAGGATCATTCGCTAGGTCGTAAAATTCATGGGAGCCATCCTGATATCTATGCACATATTTAAGCGATTGCGTACGAATCATTCTGGTAGGACCGTACTCATCTAGAACTACTACCGGTCGCTCCATAAAATTTTGATGATCATTAAGAATGCCTCCAAAACTCGTACCAGGTAGCGAATCATGCAAATCTATAATCAGATGCCCAAGTTCGACATAATCGAGAATCGTCGGAAAGAGGTCATAGTGACTAAGTAAAGTGCGCTCAACCAACCCCGTGGGAACATGGCCTGGCCTTGAGATAATTGCCGGAACTTTTACCGCTGTGTCATACATATTTGCCGGATAAGTTCCATTCCCTTTCCCCCAGATCCCATGGTGCCCCATACTCATCCCGTTATCCGAAGTGAAAACTACAAGAGTATTCTCACGCAAGTCATTTTCTTCAAGCCAATCAATTATCCGACCAATGTTGCGATCCATTGCTGTAATTGCCGCAAAGTAACCACTCAAAAGTTCACGACGATCTTCGGCAGAGGCAGCAATACTTCCGGATGAGCCTGCTTTGCTTAGATGATCAGGATGAATCGGATCCCAACGAACAGTCTCAAATTTACAGTTCTCATAGTAGTCGTCATATATTTCGGTCGGATGTTGCTTACGCCCCCAAGGAGCATGTGGAGCAGTAAAGTGAACATTGATTGAAAAAGGGCGTTGCGACTGTTTCTGATTATCTAAATAAGTAATAGCGCCATCAGTTATAACGTCGCTGAAATAACCATCTGATGTGTATAAATCACCATTCTGGAACATAGGCGCATCATAGTAATCACCCGACCCAGTCGTGTGAACATTCCAATACGAAAACCCCGCCTGAGGTGTCGCCGAATCACCAATATGCCATTTACCACTTAGCGCTACATCATAACCGTTTTCACCAAGAATCTCGGTGTATGTCTTCCGCCCCGCGATGTACTGAATGTTCTTACCGTCCTCTGGCAGCAACTGAGAATTTCCCGCTCTAAGAAAATCCTGCACACCATGTTGTGAAGGCATTTGGCCGGTAAGTATTGATGCCCTCGCCGGAGAACATACAGGTGAAGCGCAAAAAAAATTTTCGAAACGTATCCCAGATTTAGCCAGTCGATCCAAGTTAGGAGTCTTAAGTTCAGTGGTGCCAGCACAATTCATGGCCCATGCACCTTGATCATCGCTCAAAATGAAAACAATATTCGGTCGATTTGGGTCTATGCTTGCCAACGGAATCCCGTAATCACTAAGTAAAAAAAATTAGCATAAAAAATGAGCAGATATTAAGCGTTTATTGCTTACGCTCTATTTCGCTCTAACCAACTATCCACAAGCTCAACGGTCTCATCAACCACATCTAATTGCAAACCAAACTGACCAGCAATTGTCTTCACAAGGCGGTCAACCCGCTCGATATTCTGAGCACCGCCAGCGAGTGCTCGTGCTG
>DBSW01000164.1 GCA_002306745.1 Dehalococcoidia bacterium UBA1332
GACTTTCTCGCCGTCTATGAATCCGACTCTACGACCCTCGTTTGGTATTACAAACTGAACTACTCGCATATTAAATGCTGAACCTCACAATATAGCGCTGGCAACGGAAATCTAGATATATGTCTTTTTACAAAACCGATACTACGCCTTCTTTGGTAATGGTTGGCACTAAAAATTGGTCTATCATCCTAATCCTCGTTTATTCCAAAAAGATTAAATAGCAAGTTGAATTGAGCTCCGGTGTCCAAACCAATAACAGAAACTGCATTCACAATTGATACGTCGTCAATCAAATTTGGTCCAGGAATCACAAACGAAGCAGGTTATGAGCTAGCACGACTTGGATCAAAAAGAGTTCTGCTCGTAACAGATCCAGGACTGGTTCACAGTGAATCAACAGCTCTGGCAGTTGATTCACTAAAGAAAACCGGGATTGATTACACAATTTTCGACCAGGTTAGAGTGGAACCAAACGACTCATCTTTAAAAGACGCTATACAGTTTTCAATCCAAGGTAATTTCGATGGGTTCTTGGCTGTCGGTGGTGGCTCTAGTATCGACACAGCTAAAGCCGCCAATCTTTATTCAACATACCCTGCTGACTTTCTTGAATATGTAAACTCTCCCATCGGCAAAGGTACTCCAGTACCAGGCAAGCTCAAACCGCTTGTGGCAGTACCAACAACAGCAGGAACCGGAAGTGAAACAACGGGGGTTTCTATATTCGACTTCGAAGAACTCGGGGCAAAAACGGGAATTGCACACCGATCTCTACGACCCGATGTAGGACTGGTAGACCCAGAAAATACCCGTTCGCTCCCAAAGATGGTCGCTGCTTGTAGCGGATTCGATGTACTTTGTCACGGAATCGAATCTTATACCGCATTACCTTTCAACCAAAGAGAAGCGCCTGAAAGCCCTGCGCATAGACCGGCCTATCAAGGATCTAATCCAATTAGTGATGTATGGGCAATTGCTGCACTAGAAATGGTAGGTAGTAGCATCATACCCGCGGTGCTCGATCCCGAAGATATGGACGCTCGAACCAACATGGCTCTAGCAGCAACGTTTGCAGGTGTAGGATTTGGAAACGCTGGAGTCCATTTGCCTCATGGCATGTCTTATCCAGTAAGCGGACTCGTCAAGAACTACACCCCTGAAGGATACCCAGGAGGTAAACCTATTGTCCCGCATGGTATGGCGGTCATTCTGAATGCTCCTGCGGTTTTCCGATACACCGCAGCTTCTAACCCGGTGCGCCACATGAGAGCTGCACAACTTCTCGGCGCAGACACAAATAAAGCAGAGCCGGCAGATAGTGGAGAACTGATTGCAGAACGCCTGATATACATATTGAAAGAAATCGGAGTTCCGAATGGCCTTGGTGGAGTCGGATACGAAAATGACGACATTCCATCGCTCGTGAAAGGTACGCTACCACAGCACCGCGTAACCAAACTTTCGCCTCGCCCAGTTGACGAACCCGAGCTTAGCCAGCTATTTTTCGAATCACTTAAGCTGTGGTAGCTGTCAAATAAAAATCATTTAATAAGATTAGAAGAACTATGACAGTACTAGTAAAAATATACGCATCTAGTAAACACTCAATTAATGAATAACAATGAATAAATTCTCCTTCATCCAACTAGCGGATCCACAGTTCGGACTTTTTGCTGCTTCAAGCGGCAAGACCGACGAAGAAATCGCGTCATATGCGAAAAGGGGTTTAATCGTACGTAAAGTCGAAAAATTCGACGGCCTAGAACCTGAAATCAACCTCTACAACAAAGCTATTGAAAGAGCGAATCAACTAAAACCAAGATTCGTTGTTGTATGCGGCGACATAATCAACGATATCGACAACGAGGATCAGATAAACGAAGTCAAAAGAATATCTAAAAAACTAGAAGACTCTATAGATCTTCATTGGGTTCCAGGCAACCACGATGTCTCACCTGATCACAACACACCCGAAAAAAAATGTATCGAACGATACAGACAAAATTTTGGTCCTGATTACTACACTTTCTCTCATGGCGATATCAAATTCATAGTTATCAATTCAACTGTCCTAACTTCACCAGAAACGGTAATCGAAGAAGCAGATAAACAGATGGAATTCATAGAAAAAGAAGCAATGACCGCTAACAAATGTGGAAAACAAAAAATTATCCTTTTCAGCCACCATCCGTTGTTTATCAATTCGCCTAACGAATCAGACAACAATTGGTCGATTAAAAAACAATATCGAAGCAAACTCTTGAAAATCGCCTCGGATCATGGAATTACAACTAATTTTGCGGGGCACTGGCACAAAAATAACTACGCCTATGGAGACGGAATAGAAGTGGTAGCTTCTGGGCCAGTTGGATACCCCTTTGGAGAGGATCCATCAGGATTCAGAATTGTGGATATCAAAGGCACAGAAATTCAACATGCCTACCACTCTCTAGAATTATGACTTTCACTATCCTCGGGCGCGATGAAGATACAGGTGAATTAGGGATCGGTATTGCGACTTACTCACTAGCGGTGGGAGCGACTTGCCCTTTGGTAATTTCAGGCATAGCCGTTACGACATCGCAAGCATCAACAAATCCAGAAATTAATGAACAAATTATGAAACTAATAGAAGGGAGAAAAAGTCCTTCAGAGGCGTTTAATCAAGCTCTAAAAAAAGATGCTCATCCAGAGTTTCGGCAGGTGGCACTCCTTGGTAGTAAAGGAGAGGCAATCGTCCATTCTGGCGTAAAAATCAAGCCGGTCAGCGGGCACCAGCAAGGTGCTACATGTATAGCGATCGGAAATTTCCTTTCCAACGAACAAGTACTACCTGCAATGATCGACTCATTCGAAAACCAACAAAAGGGAACCCCACTCTGGGAACGACTAATCTCGTCATTAGAATCAGGGAAGTCAGCCGGCGGTCAATCATCAATTGACGGAGAGCCACTAACTGAACGATCGGCTGCTTTGACCATATCATCACCAGATCAGAGTTTCCCCATTGACATACGCATCGATGTCTCAGACGATGCGATCCCCGAACTTCGTCATGCAGTTATGAAGTACCGGGAGATGCACAATTTCTATCTAAGACGAGCAGCTAACCCAGTTGATCTACCATCTCAAGATGAATGGGAACGTCAACAGTTGACTATATAAGCCTACTCGCAATAATTAATATCAACTTCAACTAATAACACAAGAATACTAGTCGTAACTGGAGAAAATATTGGTACTCGAAGCAATCAGAAAACGTCGAACGATTCGTGAATTCACCGATGAAGAGGTCCATGAATCATTGATTGCAAAAATCATAGATGCAGCAATCTGGGCTCCTAATCACCGAAATACAGAACCGTGGAGATTCATTGTTCTAAACAAAAACGGTGAAATGCGAAAAAAAGTCGCAAAAATCGTCCACGACTGGGCATATGAAAATATAAAGAATCCAAGTTCCGAAAAACGATCAGCCGGAGCTCACGATGCGCAACAGGAAATCCTAGACTCACCTGCATTTATATACGTTTATTCAGTCCAAGGCAGGGATGAAGAGATGACACGAGAAAACTATTCAGCGACTTCGTGTGCCATCCAAAATCTGATGCTTGCCGCACATTCCCTAGGACTTGGGGTCGGGTGGAGCACTGGAAAACCGTGTCTGGCAAATGTGGATACAGCAGTAGGAGCCGAACCAGAGTGGGACATAGTTGGCGCACTGTACATCGGTTATCCGACCAATCTCGATGCAGCAAACCAATCTGCCAAGCGTACTCAAGTCGATCAAGTCACAATCTGGGCATAGCTAACTTGGTAAATCGATCATCAGATGCTTAAAGCATCCCTACCAAACATACTGTTTATCGAATCTGATCAACATAACCCCAACATAATGGGATGCTCCGGGGACACTGTAGTTTCGACTCCTAACCTCGACGCTTTGGGATCACGTGGAATAGTTTTTAGTAACTCGTACTGCGCGTCACCTATCTGTGTTCCATCTCGGACGTCTATGCTCACGGGGCAACACCCATACCAGAACCAGGTATGGACAAATTCACAATATCTTCACTCAGGTGTGCCAACGTTTGCACATTCCCTTGGTGCGGTCGGGTACAAACCTGTTCAAATAGGCCGAATGCACTTCAACGGGCCGGACCAGCTCCATGGATTCACACAAAGATTCGTAGGAGACCACGGCCCAAATCATCTAGGTTCAGATGAGGTAGATCACGGTTCGCTTCATGGTACGGCTGGCCCCTCAAGAATCGCTCTCAAACTATCTGGCCATGGACTAAACGCATACCAGATACACGACGAAGCAGTTGCCGCACGAACTATAGAGTTTATCGATGATCATTCCAAAGGCAATGATAATGAGCCATTCGCTCTAGCCATAGGATTTATGCTGCCTCATCAGCCATTCGTAGCCACCAAAGAAGACTACGACAGGTATCGTGACAAAGTCCCTAAACCAAAAAATTCAATACGCTTCGAAGACGAAACCCACCCATACCTAAAATGGTGGAAATCTCATACAGGGCTTACAGATGTCACGGCTGCAGAAATCGAAAGAACTCGTACAGCTTACTATGCTCTTGTAACACGTCTTGACTGTTTGCTCGGAAAAATTTTTGAAACGTTAGAAAAGCATGGTCTGCTGGATAACACTTTGATTGTTTACACGTCGGATCACGGAGAACAGCTTGGTGAAAAAGGTCTGTGGTGGAAACAGACGTTCTATGAAGATTCGGTAAAAGTTCCTGCCATAATTTCATGGCCAAAGCGGCTTCCAATGGGTAAAACAATTAATCGCGTAACCAGCCAACTTGATCTAAACGCGACGCTTCTCGATGCTGCCAACGCGCCGGCTCTACCATCATCTCAAGGAAGATCCCTCTTACCACTGATTGAAAACCCCGCCGACTTGACCTGGAATGACATCGCTTTCTCTGAATACTGCACTGAGCCAGACGATAAAGCGCATTCCGATGGAACCAAAATCTGGCAAAACCGAATGATTCGTGAGGGCGATTGGAAACTAATCTACTATCACGACATGCCGTCACAGCTTTTCAACCTCGTCGATGACCCTGATGAACTAAACGACCTGATAGATGAACCAATTCATTTAGAACGTGTAAAACACCTTACCGAACTTATACTGGAAGATTGGGATCCTATTTGGGTTGAAAGGCAAATCAGAAATCAGTCAGCAAACCTAGAAATCACAATACCCTGGGCGAAAAACACTAAACCAGACGATTCGATCCGGTGGGATTTGAACCCCGCTTGGGATTATCTGGATGAGCCACAAGAATAGAAGTTTTGCAATCAATGCTGCAAATGCTCCAAGATAAATAACAAAAAACCCTCCAATCTCATTGATAGAAGGGTGTAGCTTTACCGACGTGCGGGAGGCGAGTACGATTAAAGACTACTGTCCGCCCCCATTCAAAGCCATTACGACTTTGATCACACCGTCTTCTTGATTAGCGTACATGTCATAAGCTTTTTGAACTTCACTAAAGTCAAGATTATGACTTTTCAGCTGACCCGGATTCGCCCAACCTCGAGCCTTTAAAGCAATCATTTCCCGTATGTCCTTGGTCGGTTCAGATGTAGCTGCAACCTGAGTAGGAATGATTGTAGCGGCCTTAAACATAAATTCCTGATGTAGAAACTCGGAAATCTTGCCATCACGCCCAGTCAAGCTAAAGCTAACGAACATGCCCCATCGCTTAACAATTTTCAGGCACTGACCAAAACCTTCAGGATCTCCACTAGCATCCACAACGATATCAACCCCCTCTCCACCGGTCAGTTCATCAATCGCCTCATACATATCATCATTGTTCGGGTTGACAGTGTTTGTAGCGCCAATCGACAAAGCCTTTTCCAGTCGGTTTTCTACCGGGTCAATTCCGATAACCTGCATTGCACCCATCTTCTCAGTCAACATGGAGAAAGAGAGTCCAATACCCCCCTGACCAAGCACAGCTACCCGCTTTCCTGCAACATTACCCATCTGTTTTACAGAATAAAGAACTGTACCGGTGTGCTGACACATCACCCATTCATCGATCGGGCCCCAATCAGGCACAGGTAAAACACGTTCCGGGGTCTGAACAAGATACTCCGAAAGACCACCCAAGCCTCGAGTAGGAAGAACGACCGCTCGTTGCCCTTCGACTAGTTCATCGGTTTTAGACTCGACAATAGTTCCTGCTATTTCATGACAAGGAACACCTGGAGTCAACGGATATTCTTCTTCTAGAAGTTCCGCATGATATACGCTATGGATGTCGCTTCCACAAACGGAAGTTGCCTCCACTCTAATTTTCGCTTCGCCATCTTTTGGAATCGGGTCCTCTAAATCAACGAAATCAAATTTTTGAGGAGCAACCAGTCTTGCAGCTTTCAATTTTCACTTACATCTTTCAGTAACAAATACAAACACACGTATAACTGACTTCATCGAACCGCAGAAAACTTTACACCCACCCAACCAATCAAACAATCATGTTTTAACGCTTCGTTCACAATCATGAAACGTTCAAGTAAACGGTTTACGCAACTGTGGATACTTGAACCATATCAATAGCAACAACAATATCCCGGAAATAGCGAAGAATCGCACCGCCTGTTGTAATCCGACTAGATCACCGAATACTCCTAAAGCCATACTGCCAATAGGATAAAGCCCCATCATTAACATCTGGAATCCCATTATTCGACCACGCAAATTTAATGGTGCGACTAGCAATATCAACGTGGCGTGAGTGATTCCAAAAACCATACTGATAAGCCCGAGACCAGTAATCGCCAAAAACCCTATTCCCAGTGAATCTGTATAAGAAAACCCTATATTGCCAATTCCCTGAAGCAATGAAGCACTAATCAACAACAACCCAGGATTTCTAAGACGTCTTCCACGCAGAGCAATGTATCCTGCGGTGATCATAGAACCCAGCCCCTGAGCCGACATCAATAAGCCGAATGCCATAGGCCCGGCACCATAAATATCATCCGCAAATGCTGGAGCCATAGACTCAAACGGATAACCGAAAAAATTATTTACACCAACGACCAGTAAGGCAGCAAAAATAACAGGATTTCTCCTCGCGAAAAAATATCCATCCCTTAACAATTTCAAAGCGCTGCCCGACGACGAATATAGATCTGGTCTCAACATCTTTGGGAGTCGACGGAGAAGCAAAAAATTAGTTACAAGCACAATGCCTATAAATATGTATGCCCAAAATGTGTCGATCAGCTCTGCCACTACCCCACCCAAGGCCGAGCCAATAAACCAAGCAGCATTTAATAAAGCCATATCTAACGCAATAGCAGACCCAAGGATAGCCGGACCAACTACTCCGGAGACATAAGCTTTACGTGATGAAATTTCGATCATCATCATCGCACCGACAAAGGTAGAGTAGGCAAATATGACGGGCAGCGACGCATATCCGGTATAAACCAACACTGCGAACGCAAAAGATAAAAAGGCCATTCCAAGTTGTGTTAGGCGAAATAGGGTAATCCTCGGATAACGGTCCAGTAATGCACCAACAAAAGGACCAAAAATCAGGAAAGGAATAACTCGAAAGAAAACCAGAGACCCAACAGCCATAGAGCTATCAGTCTTCTGAACCAAAAGCCACGCAACTAGAGTGAAATCTATAAACCGCACCAAGTGTGCGAAGAGACTAACACCGAGTATGCGTAAAAAGACTGGGTGCTGAATAGCACGAGGACCTAATCTTGATCTGTGAAATGTAGTGGAGTTGGTACCCCGCACTTTATTCATCTCTGCGAATACTCTTCGCTAATTAGCATCAGTCGATTCATTGACAAAAAATACTTGTCACAATCATTATTTTGATAGATAAGAAAGTTAAAGGCCAAATAAAAATTGTAAAAGAAACTCAATTAATTTCGGTCAACCTACTGTATTCTCTACGGTGCTCTTCCTGTTTGATGATCTTATGGCTTTTGAGAGAGAGAAAAAAATAATGCGAATCCTTATGGGTGGTTGTAATCAAGAGATTTCAACGTTCAATCCAGTGCCTTGCGAATACGATTTTTTTGACTTCTTACGTGGCGAAGAAATACGTGATGCAGCGATGGGTAACAATTCATCATACGCTGGTGCAATCGCAGAACTAGAGACCGCTTTCGGTGACGATCTAGACCTCATATTTACTTACGACGCGGAAGGTGCTGCCGCAGGCCCACTTGAGCACAGCGCGTTTTTACGAATCGCTGAAGAATTTCTTGAACCGCTAAAAGATCACGTAGGCAAAATCGACGGCGTCTACTTCTCTATGCACGGTGCGATGGGCACAACTAAAGAGCTGGACCCAGAAGGCTATCTATTAGAAGAGGCAAGAAAAATTATAGGTGAAGAAGTCCCAATAGTTATTTCTATGGACCTTCATGGAATATTAACTGCCAAAATGCTGGACAACATCAATGGTCTTGCCGCATATCACACCTACCCACACGTAGACTTCGAAGACACAGGTAGAAGAGCTGCAAAATCACTGATCAGAATCCTAAATGATGGGGCAAAACCAGTTGCAGCGAGAGTTCGTATTCCAACCTTAGTGCGTGGTAACGAATTAATCACCGAAACCGGTGCATTCGGTGCGCAGATGAGATACTCAAAAGAACTAGAAAAACATCCAGAAGTAATGTCAGCTGGAATGTTCATATGCAATCCATTTACGGATGTCCCGGAATTATGTTGCCAGCCATTCGTTTTCACTGATAACAATCAGCAACTAGCTGAAGAAGCCGTACTCAAGCAGGCAGCAGATTTCTGGTCTAACCGTCACATCATGCAAGGGCAGTTCACATCACTTGAAGGTTCCGTAAAGCGCGGTTCAGCAATGACCGGGCCTCTCGCTTTCTACGATGCCGCAGATGCCCCAAGTTCTGGAGCGTCAGGCGATAGTATCGAAATAGCGGCCGCAATGGTAAAAGCAAACTACCCACATACCGTACTTACATCAGTCGTAGACCCTACCGCAGTTTCAAAAGCGCATGAACTTGGGGTTGGCGAAACTTTTACAATGGGCATAGGAGGCGCACTTGATCCAAGATTCCAGCCTCTGAAACTCGACTGGACCATTAAATCTATTGCTGATCACAGTAATTTAAAAATGGAAACATGGAAGTTCAGACTTAACCCTGGACCAACTGCTGTACTCGTCTCAGGCAACCTTACCGTCGTCGCAATGACTAAATCGCAAATGATGGTCGATCGCACTATTTTCTTCGATAACGGATGTGACCCAAAGGATTACCACTCGACCATCATAAAAACCCCTCACGCAGAACCGGCGTTTTTCGACGACTGGGTAGAAGCAAAATTTAATGTTGACGCGATAGGCTCCACCAGCGCAAATCTACCAACTCTGGGTCATACGATATGTGCACGACCCATGTACCCGATGGAACAAGACGCGGAATTCTCACCACGAACGGAAGTATTCAGGAGAAGTTAAGCAACCAGAAAACCAAGACAAAATCCACTTAAGCTAGGCGGCTAGTACCTTTCAACGCCTGATCAATACCTCTAATGTGACCTACAGCATATGCCCAGTAACAATGTCCCCAATCGCTATCTCCGTCTATATGTATAGCGTGATCAGGTGTAATCCAACCATCAAAACCAGCTTCATGGTACGCCCTCATGGTTTCTACCATGTCGGCATTACCCGTATCAGAAAATGTTTCCTGAAAATTGTTTAATTCACCCCTGATGTTCCATAAATCTACTTAGGTTCGCCCACATATCAGCGTCGCTCTTCGATCGACGCTCGTCTTCAGCCACCCACTGAATATTGAATCCGCTATTCGGATGCTCCATAAGCGGATTACCTGTAGCTAGCGAAATATTGAAACTCGTAGCACTTGAACCTGCCATGTCCGGGGCTGTGCTAGAAGTTCTGTAAATCCTAAGAGCATGCATATTGAATATGATGAAGCCGAGGCCAACCTAAGACGTATTTCTCAATGTCTTCTTATAGTTCTCGATCTGGCGATTACCACCTCCCAAACCAAGCATCGACCTGTAAGTCCATTCAAGTGGAGCCATTCTAACCGCAGCCCATTTCAGGCCATACGATTCGACTAAATCCTTATGATTGCGTAAAGTTTCAACAGAGTAGAAGCCATCATCACCAGATCCGGGCTTTGGTTGGCCTGAAACGCCATCGGCACCAATCTGTGCAGTAAATCTCAGTCGATCTTCAGAAAAGTCTGTACTGAGAAAGATCTTCATCACACCATATCCCGGAACGTCTCTGTCTTCGCAGGTCGTCCACCACGAGGTAACCCAAGTGGGAGTTGAACATCTAAGACCAGCGGTCTACCCTCACGTTCGACCTTGTCCAACCCTTCATTGACTGCCTCTGAGATCTTAGATTCATCATCGATCCTACGGCCCTCAACTCCAAAAGAACGGGCCAGATCGACGATATCGATACCTTCAAGAGCGACGCCAGCGTACTCGCCCGTGTCCTTCATGACACCGTTTGCGCCATCAAATGCCCCAGCCACAATTCCATACGCACCGTTGTTGGGCACTACATAAAGCACCGGAATCTCGTGGTGTGCGGCAGACCAGAATGCTGAATCGGAATAATAGACCGAGCCATCTCCCACTATGCCTACCACAGGCTTGTCAGGTGCGGCCATCTTGGCTCCCAATACCGCTCCCATTCCATAACCCTCTGAGCCACCAGCTGGTCGAATGTAAATGTTGTTTCCTCCATCTGGCTTTTCAAGGACATCTTCCAATGGGACAGCGAACTGCTCGGTAGTGATAATTCCACCTCCCAGATTTTCAAGTCCATTATCGACAGCATCTAAAAGGGCTAGTGGGCGAACGTAGCCTGGGATTTCTTTTACCGACTGCAAGCCAACTCTGCGCTGATTTCGAAGTCGACTTGCAGCAGCTAGTGCATCATTTCGTCGCTCGTCATAAGCATTTGATTCGTACTCTCGGTTCGCAACTTCAAGCAACCTTTGAAGAGTGCGGGTCTCGTCCGCCATAACCAGCATATCCAGATCGGGAATGTTCTCAAATATCTCTACATCAGGACCAACTGCGGCAAGCTTGTCTGCGCTTTCAAACAACTCAAAATCCGTTGCCGTACCGCTACCACCATGACGAACTCCGACAGCAACAATTACGTCAGGCTGAAGATCAATTACAGGCTGCCTGAAGTACCCGCAGTGCAAGGGGTGAGCTACTGAAACGCCACGCAGATCACCCCACATAGAAGCGACATTGGCACCAAAATGTTCAGCAACAGACGCCAACAATCTTTCTCCGCCACTCTTATTAACTCCATCTCCCACATAAATCATCGGTCGTTTAGCGTTATGCAGTATCTCCGCAAGTGACTCTACATCTGTATCGGATGGATAACCTGCGATAGCCTGGGAAGGCGGTCCCTCAATGATATTTGTGGTGATTGGATCAGGTCCCAATATGCGATCAAACGCAGCAATATGTACTGGACCTACTGGAGGAGTCATAGCAACTTTAATTGCTCGTTCGACGGCAGTCGCCAGTCCCTCAGGTTCAATTACAGTCCAATTGGCCTTCATAAACGGAGCGCCTATTGATGTAGGACCTACATTGTGACCTAGGTCAAGCGTAATCCGATCCGCATAACTACCGGTGTCACCGACAAAAGTTATCGTAACAACCGGCAACATTGCAGCCCACACATTAATCATCTGACCGAGGCTTTGAGCAAGTCCGGCGCCCAGATGAACAGACATCACTGCAGGCTGAGTCGCAACTTGAGCATACCCTCCAGCCATAGCCGTAACGGTGCCTTCATGAAGACCAATCACCCCATGGATATTTGGATTACTGTGCAGTGAGTCAAAGAAACGCGCTTCACGCGATCCTGGATTGTAAAAAAGGTGCTTTATGCCTGAAGCAACAAGCTGTTCAACGATTATTTGTGAAGGATTCCCAGTGAACGAACGAGATGTCATCGAATACTCCATACAACATATCTTCAGAGTTAGAATGATCAGCGATAAACCGCTCAATCATCAAATCTGATCTTTGGTTACGGGATAGTACGCCAGTCAAGCACTTAGGCAAAATCTTTTTTATGGGACAAGCACCATCTGTACGTGCTCTTCTGGCTTTATCAATCTTTCCATAGAAGACTGCATATCATCCCAGCTGATAAAACTCTCGGGGGTAATCATCGACTCGGAAGATAGCTGCCCACGGGACATCAAATTCAAGCCTGTTTGCCAATCGATCGGCTGTGATCCATATGCAGCTTTCATTTCAACTTCTCGCCCAATCCAATCGACTGTACGCAAATCGACATCCTCCCAAGCCATAGAAACCACAAGAAGTTGCCCACCTCGCCAAACCATTTCCATACCTTGCTGAAACGTCGGCTTCGCAGCGGCAGCATCAAATGCCACAGGAACTCCTGGACCGCCAGAAAGCTCAAGAACTCGCTCCACCACATCCTCTGCAACAGGATTCAACACCACATCAGCGCCCAAAATCCGAGCTGATTCCGCGCGTGCAGGTGCAGGTTCAGATACGATCACGGAACTAGCGCCTGCAGCCTTTAAAACTTGCATCGTCAAAAGTCCTATAGGCCCAGCTCCCAAAACAACAGCCGTGTCACCAATTTTAAAATTGGAAGTTCGCACAGCATGAACAGCAATAGAAGTCGGTTCGGCAAGCACTGCTAACTCATCACTTACACCATTAGGAATCAGAAGTGGCCGCCAATCATCCATTGCAACATACTCAGCGAACCCCCCAATACGGGTAGTCTCAATCCCGACCGTGCGGGCACTGTATCGGTCATTTGGATAAGTTGGCAAAACGATGTCACCTGGTGGTGTACCGCCTCCTCCCACAACTCTGTCCCCTTCTTTAAAACGTTTTACATCCTTACCTACCTGAACCACTTCACCGATGTACTCGTGGCCCAAAACTGAACCATCATTAGCCATTCCATATTGAAAACGATGGACATCAGAACCGCACAAAGCCGAGAATTTAATTCTCACTAAAACTTGATTAGGCCTTGGAACGGGAGTCGGTATATCCTCGATTTCTATATTCTGAGTTCCACGTATAACCGCAGCTTTCATTTCAGACTACCTATTCCAATCTTGATTCTATTACAAGACAATCACTCTCAACTATAAGCGTTGGTGAAATGCCCGTACTTATATGCCAAAATCCGACAGCAGAATTATCTGATTATGAAATCATCAGGTCAAAGACAATTTAGAATCGCTAACGCCGGCAACACACTTATTTCACTCTAATAGCCAACTCATAAAGAGGTTCAACATCAAACGACTAGCCAGTAAAGTAGCCATAGTAACCGGTGCGGGAACCCGTTCTGACAACGTAAGCGGTGTAGGCGTAGCCACTGCAAAATTATTCGCTTCACATGGTGCCTCAGTTTTAGTTATAGACATCGACGAGACCGCTGCAAAAAAAACAGTACGCAACATCGCTAATGAAGGTGGTAAAGCATCCTATTTCGTAGCAGATGTTGCCGAAGAGAAGTCATGCAAATCGTTGGTCAAAACAGCTGTAGACCGTTATGGTAGCTTGGATATTTTGATGAATAGCGTCGGAATCAGCGGTCCTGGCGCTACGCCTGATATAACTCAAGAATCATGGAATCGGGTGCTTGATGTGGATTTAAAGAGTATGGTCTTTATTTCGAAGTACGCGATACCACAGATGGTAAGGTCTGGTGGGGGCTCGATCATCAATATAGCGTCCGTCGACGGGATGCGCGCCGCCATGACTAAGAACATTCCGTATGCGGCTGCGAAAGGCGGAATGATATCTGTCACGCGAGCAATGGCTGTTCACCATGGCAGAGAGAACATAAGAGTGAACTGCATAGCACCCGGAATGATATACACATCTATGGTAGAAGCCATAGACGAAAAGAAGCGCAAAATTAGACGTGACCTTGCTCCCTTAGGCACGGAAGGTCAAGCAGAGGACATTGCTATGGCAGCAACCTTTCTGGCCAGTGATGAATCTCGTTGGATCACAGGTGTACTTCTACCGGTCGATGCCGGACTCATGGCAGCAGGGCCCCAAAGCCTCCTAGACAACATAATTGATGATTACGTGTACACATAATATTGAAGGTAGAAAATCTACAGTGAAATACGAAGAAAAAATAATCATTGATGGGCTTGATACAAGCCTATGGGGTAGCGACTCGGTATACCGAGCTCTCCGTGCTGGTGGAGTAACAGCAATCAATGCAACCATTGCTATATGGGACGACTATGAATCAACACTCAAAAACATAACCAAATATCTTGAGTGGTTTCAAGAATTTGCTGACTTAATCGTTCATGTTAAAACAACGGATGACATTTACAAAGCCAAAGCAGCTAATCGTACCGGGATAATTTTTGGATGGCAGAACGCTAGCCCGATTGGTAACGAGTTAAACAGATTAAGATTATTTTACGAGCTTGGAGTGAGAATCATCCAACTAACTTATAATGAAAGAAATCTACTTGGAAATGGCTGTTACGAACGAACAGATGAAGGTCTCAGCAGATTTGGTCTAGCAGTGGTTGAGGAAATGAACCGGCTTGGCATACTGATCGACTTATCTCACGTCGGTGACAGAACCACGCTCGATGCAATTGAAAATTCCAATCAACCAGTGGCTATCACACATGCTAATGCCAGATCACAAATAAACCACCCACGCAACAAAACGGATGAAGCAATAAAACTTCTGGTCGAACATGGTGGTGTGATCGGTGCTAACGCGTTCCCTATGTTTTTCAACAAAGGGTTCGAGACGACTTTAGATGAATATATAGATGCAATCGATTATCTAGTCCAAATGGTCGGTATCAACCATGTAGCAGTCGGGACCGACTTCTGCACAGAACAGCCTCGCTCTTTTTTTGAATGGCTTTTCGCATCCCAAGGACAAATTCCAGCTAAAGAAGTTGCCTACACACCAGAACCATATAGCCACTTGAAAGATTTCAAAGATCAAACTGAGTGGGTTCGACTAGCCGAAGGACTTCAAAAAAGAAAATATGCTGATAAGGACATTGAAAAAATCCTCGGGAAAAATTGGCTCGAACTTTTTGACAAGGTCTGGGTTTGAATAACCGAGATGATTGACTTCACTTGCGTAAATTATTCTTGGATGATCTCATCACGCAGAATTACATTTATTGAAGAAGATCTACTTTCCTAACATGGTCAAAGATTCTCATAATTCATGAGATTAAACAGACAATTGCCCCTGTACGATGTGACTGATATCGGACCAACTAACTTTCAATAATCCTAATGGAGACCCTGATGTCGTATACGTTTATTCCTGATGAGATGTACCGAATGCCGACCCACTTCGGACCGGCAACAGGTCCTAGACGTGGACCAGATGGTAGAAAGTTCGACTGCAAAGACAATCCAAAATCTATCTCGCTGAGCGCATCATTCCTATCCAATGCCAGCCAACTAGAAAACCTTCTTCCACCCGGATTTAGTCTTTATGGAGATCCAATCGTAACAATCTCAGAAACCAACATGACTGAGATCGAGTGGCTAGCGGGTCGAGGGTACTCGGTTCTTGGGGTGACCATTCCCGCGAAATTCTCCGGTCAAAAAGACTCGGCTGTCGGTCCATTCCTTATGGTTCTATGGGAGAATCTGGCCGACCCAATTATCACTGGTCGTGAGGAACTGGGTTTTTCAAAAATTTATTGCGAAATCCCAGATATTAGAATCATACGCGATACCGCTGCTGCGCAAGCATCGTGGTTCGGTTTCACATTCATGGATATGCAAGTGACCAATCTTAGACCACTCACCGAATCAAAATCACCAGAAAATGTGGACGGAATGCTGCACTACAAGTACATGCCGCGGACCGGCGAATGGGGGAAAGCTGACGCACAATACGCAGTCATAACACCCTCAGAAGGTTCCAACGCTGTTATCCAGCAACACCTTGTGGGAGACGCTAACGTCAAGTGGAATGAAGCCCGATGGGAAGACCTACCCACTTTCTACCAAGCAGTAAACGCGTTTGCGGATCTCGAGATTAAAGAATTCATTGGCGGTAGCCTAACCCGGTCAACTGGATCAAAAGATCTCTCTGACCAAAAAATCCTGTACTAACCCATATGAGACCCACCAGCCACGCTGATTGAAAGGCCTGTCAGATAGTCCGACTCCGACGAAGCGAGAAAGGCAGCGACATCAGCAACATCTTTAGCCTGAGCAATTCTACCTAATGGATTAGTCTCATTAACACGAGCAACCATCTCGTCTCTCCAATCTTCAGTAGACGTTGCTTCATTTGGCTTCAAAGCGGAAGCCATACCGTATACCCTCTCCGTTTCTACCAAACTTGGACATATAGCGTTGACGTTAACCTTATGTTCAGCCATCTCTTTAGCAAGAGATTGTGTAAACCCGATAACGCCAAATTTTGAGGAACAATAAGCGGCAAATTTTGCATTTCCAACCTTCCCCGAAACCGAGGACATGTTGATAATTTTTCCTCCAGCACCTCGATGAATCATGTGGCGAGATATTGCTTGCGACATCAAAAAAGTACCTTTTAGGTTTACGTCTATTACCTGATCCCAAACATGTTCGGTTAGATCGACAACGTTAACCCGATCGGGGCCTGCTGGAGCGCCCGCGTTGTTTACTAGAATATCTACTTGACCATACTCGGAAATAGCACCTTCAACTATCGACGCCACATCTTTTGAATCTGCAACACTTCCAGTCACCCCGATGGCGCGGCCACCGCCATCATTTATCTCTTTTACAACCGCTCGGAGTCCTCCCCAGCTGGGCGTGGCATCTTCATTCAGATCGCAAACTACTATAGAAGCTCCTTCAGCGGCTAGCCGATTTGCAATTCCCCGACCAATACCTGCTCTACCACCAGCACCGGTAACAATTGCGACTTTGCCATCTAAGCCATACATTTCAACCTCCGAAATACATCCGAACAATCCAGACGATAGGGTGGATTCCTAGTTCAACTAATGTGAATTACTAATCAGATCCAAATCATCTCCCACCTTAACCTGCCAATCCTGCATCCGAACCGTCATATCCTTTATACGCGTAGCTTGCCCTGGATCATCGTAAAGATTCGTCAATTCGAGCGGGTCGCTACTCAAATCGTAAAGCTCACACGTATCGTCTGGTGAAAGATTTAATTTCCATCTATCACCCGAAACCATGCTCCTCCAAGGGATTTCGGAAAGCCTGTCGAATTCAGCGTCACCTAATGAAATCGTAGCAGCGCCGCCATGCCATTGCATAAAGACATCATCGTCGAGATTCGAAGTTCCCTCAAGCACTTTTTTCCGACTGATTCCCTGCAAGGTTTGCGGCACTTCCATACCCATCAAATCGAGCATAGTCGGAACAAGATCTACATGACCAATACTGCCATCCACTCGAGTCTGCTTACCAGATAACCATGGCACATGAATAATTAGTGGAACCCGCGCTACTTCTTCATAGAACGATCGCTTCATCAGCATTCCACGATCGCCTAGTGAATCACCATGATCGCTAGTGAACACAACAATTGTCTTGTCTAATTGTCCTGTATTTTTTAATGCTGAAAGAATAGGCGCTATACTCCTATCCAGAACTGTTACATTCCCAAAATAACGAGCCCTTATCTCCCTCCAATACCGCTCAGCGTCACCCGGCTTAATCCGTTCTGCCTCGGCCATGTGAAATTCGGACCTGACCCGATTAAATGCCGGAGTATTAACCTCCGGCTTCTTCAAGAACAACGGCCCCATATCTAAAGAATCGGGGTCGTACATATCGTTAAGAGGACCGTTGTATGGAGGGTGCGGTTCAAACATGTTTAAGTACATTAACCATGGCTTGCCATCAACAGCCCGTTGATTAACAAAGTCGACGGTATTACGACTTAAAAACATCGCCATCGTGTCTTCC
>DBSW01000029.1 GCA_002306745.1 Dehalococcoidia bacterium UBA1332
CCGCCGCCGCCGCCGCCGCCGCAACCGCCGCCACCACAGCCGCAGCCTGAACCGAAGTTGGGGTTGGAAATAACGAAACCAGATCGTTCGAAGCCTTCAACGTAATCAATACTCGATCCCTCGAGCATAGGTGCGCTTTCCTCGTCTACAAGAGCTTTTACGGTGCCTTCAATGACTGCGTCTGAGTCGGACGGCTCTTCTTCGAGACCGAATACATACTCGATCCCACCGTGCTCGGCGGTAGTCACTGCGATACGTAGATACTGCCCCTCCGCATCCTGCTCTTTCAACACTTCAAGCAGTTTGTTTGTTGCTGCTTCGGTGAACTCTACAACGGTCGTTGAACTGACCATTCTTTGCTCCAAGTTTACTAGTTTGTAATCAATTTTAATGCTGTCTATTACTTTACGCGCTTTTTTACGGAAATGTATAAAATGCGATTTGACCCGAGTGAAATTTTATTTTCACGAATTCAGTTATTAAATAACGTTTAGTTATTGCTATTTCGTAACATATTCTTGTTTTATGTTGCTACATTGTTAAATGTGCTTGTTTAACTGGCTGTATTTTTATTTTCGAAATTTGCTTGAGTCCGATTGACGTTTCGCACACGTTGTTAATAAGTCAGCTACTTCAGTTTAGCTCTAATTTAATTGTTTATAAAACCGGAAAATACACATGGATGAATTGGATAGACAAATAATTAGTCTTCTTGAGCGTGATGGCCGTGCCTCGAATGCTCGTATCGCTCGTGATGTCGGAGTTAGTGAGGGGACAGTTCGCAGACGCTTAAAGCGTTTGATCACTGAGCAAATTATTAACGTTATTGCTTTACCTGACCCTAGTAAGTTGGGGTACAACTCCGAAGCCCTTATTGGCGTTCAGGTCGACCCAGATAAAGTGGATGTTGTAGCGACAAAAATGGCTAATTTAGAACATACTCGATGGGTAACGGTTACCACAGGCACTTATGATGTTTTCGCTTGGGCGACACTGTCGGATGCTGAGTCACTGGGACGCTTTCTGCGAGACGATGTTGGAGGGATTGATGGTGTCCGTCGAACCGAAACATTCGTGAATCTTCAGGTAATGAAGCGGGAATTCGGAATTCCAGCGTAGTTTTGACTAAGCTATAAGTGTAGTGCATGAAGTAAGAGTTATTTGGTTATTTTTTCTCCGAACAGGAGTGGTTGTAGGTATATGACTGCCTCATCATGTTGAGATAATCTTTAAGTGAACTGGGATATTTAAAGTTTTATTCAATAATTAACATGGTCTTATGAGACCTTAACTGGAGAGTGCAATGCAGCAGGCTACAGTAATAGCCCGTCGGGCTGAGCGATTTTCATTATTAGGACCTTCGGAACCGTCATTATTTGACCGGTATATCGAAAACTCGACTTCTTGGCATAAAGGTCTAGCTATTGTCACTGGCATTGTTCTAGTTTCACTTTTAGCTCAGGCTCGTTTTTACTTGCCGGATAATCCTGTACCAATTACTCTCCAGGGATTCGGAATTTTGATGATGGGTAGCGTGCTTGGATGGCGACTTGGTACAGCATCAGCGATAGGTTATTACTTAGTTGGAATGGCTGGTCTTCCCGTGTTTGCCAATGGCGGAGAAGGTTGGGACTATGTCATTCATGGTGCTACGGGCGGTTATCTGCTCGGATTCATTCTTGCAGCTGGGATAGTGGGATATCTGTCACAGCATGGATGGAACCGCGGTCGTAGCCTATGGCCGATGATGCTAGGGTCATTGCTTATTTATTTTCCTGCACTTATATGGCTTACTGTTTTTGATTTCGGGTGGCCAGCTGAAGGTCAACTTTTTTCTCAGGCGTTGTACCCATTCCTGCCTGGTGACATTCTTAAGTTGATGGCAGCAGCAGCAGTCTCAGGCGGTTTGTGGCGGATTGTTGATAATAAGCAGTCTGTTTAGTTGTTGTTTGACCTCGATTGAAATTTACTGCGGTCGTGATATATAAATCTGAGAGAACAGGTAAATACGGTGTATAAGGACACGAACTGCGGAGAACCTCGCGAATCGTCGATTGGCTCTCATATTACCGTTGCCGGTTGGGTTCATCGTCGACGGGATCACGGGAATCTTATCTTTATTGACCTTCGCGATCGAAGTGGGATGCTTCAGGTCGTCTTTAATCCTGAACACGGAGAAAAAGCTCATGCCCTAGCTCAGAGCTTACGTTCAGAATGGGTGGTCCAAGTAACGGGACAGGTGGTACCTCGTTTATCTGGTGCGGAGAACCCTGATCTACCGACAGGAGCTGTTGAATTATCTGCCTTAGATATCAATGTTCTAAACCAATCTGTTACCCCTCCTTTTGAAGTTTCTGATGATATCGAGGTGGACCCTACGACTCGATTCAAATATCGGTTTATGGATTTAAGGCGACCAAAAATGCAGGATAATCTTCGCCTAAGACATAAGGTTACTCATATGATGTGGGACTTTCTAACTGAGAAAGGTTTCACGCAGATTGAGACTCCGATTTTAATTAAGAGCACTCCGGAAGGGGCTCGAGATTATGTTGTGCCGAGTCGAGTACATCCAGGCAATTTTTATGCTTTGCCACAATCGCCACAACAGCTGAAGCAGTTGTTGATGGTTTCGGGTCTAGAGCGTTATTTTCAGATTGCACGTTGCTTTAGAGATGAAGATTTACGGGCAGATCGCCAGCCAGAGCATACACAGCTAGATTTCGAGATGTCTTTCGTCCATCAGGAAGATGTCATGGAATTGGTTGAGGAGTTGTACACCAAGATTGTTTCAGAGGCAGTTCCTGACGCTGAAGTTATAACTCCCTTTATTCGACTTACTTACGAACAAGCAATGGAGCGATTTGGATCAGATAAACCTGATCTACGATATGGAATGGAACTGACCACCATTACCCATACGGCTGCAAGTTCAGATGCACGAGTTTTTCAAGCGGTTGAATCATCAGGTGGTAGTATTAGAGGATTCGTCGCAAAGGGCTGCGCAAATTTCGGTAGACGCCAGACAGACGAACTCACTGATTATGCAAAGTCAAGTGGAGCCCAAGGATTAGTGTTTATCGCGATTGATGATACTGCACCATCGATTGACGAACTTGAAGGCGATCACATTAAGTCACCCCTTAAGAAATTTTTGTCGGTTGATGTAGTTAAGAAATTGGCATACGAAATGTCGGCTGGTCCCGGTGATTTAATGCTTATTGTT
>DBSW01000185.1 GCA_002306745.1 Dehalococcoidia bacterium UBA1332
GTCGAAAGTGCTTTTTCGTACGCTTCAGGGGTGTTTATATCTACGTGTACTATCGCTGAGTTAAATTCTATTCGGTGATGATTTATTTCAGGGTTTCTGAATATTTCTCGTACACCTTGTGTTTCTTCATTGATAGCTAAAAGTTCAGAGCGGAGACTTGCGTCGAAGATCAGTGGGTGACCTCCATGGCCGTCATGTCTTGGTGTCGTGACATCTGCTCCCGATTCTGCGTGTAACCTTAGTGTTTCTTCGATAACCCATGAAGGCCTAGGCTGATCGACCGCCAGAATTACTATCGATTTAACACCGTCAGGAAGTCCCCAGATTCCAGCCTTTATAGAAGTTGTTTTTCCCTCTATATATTTCGGATTATATGCACGAATGATGCTAGGTCGTTCCCTGAGCATTGGTGCCATTTCAGCATCAAATTTTCCAGTAACTGCTACTACATTGCTGCACCCTCCCTGAATAAGTGAGTTCATTTGATATTCAACTAGGGTAGTGCCGCGCCACGGCAATAAAGCTTTAGGCTTGCCCATTCGACTTGACTCACCGGCCGCGAGCAAGATTCCTGCTGCGTGGTAATTGGACACCTAATCTGCGCCTACTGCCTCGGTTGATTTTGCACGATCTGATTTTTCAGATGCTTTATCGATGAGTCTTTGATCTAGTTTCAGCGTGCCACCATCGCCTCCCAATCGGAATCCCACGATTTCGGACATTATTGACAGAGCAATTTCTTCTGGAGTTCGCGCTGCAATGTTTAGTCCGATAGGAGATCTAATGCTCCGAACTTGTTCCATGGTGAAACCTTTAGAAAACAGTTCCTCGTAGATCAGTATGGTTTTTCGTTTGGATCCTAGCAGTCCCACATAGCTCGCAGAGGTTCGCATAGCGGCAGCCGTCGCAGCTGCATCATGGCGGTGACCCCGAGTGGCAATTACTATGAATGAATTTGAGCCTATAGGCAGTTTTTCGAAGGATGAGCCATAATCGCCGACGACGGTTTGTTACACCTCTGGAAACCTGTCCGAGTTAGAGAATTCTTCGCGGTCATCAATTACGAAAATACGGAAACCCAGTGTGGAAGCGATGTTAGAAATCGCTTTGGAGACGTGACCTCCGCCGGCTAGCACCAGTGTCGGAGGTGTGGTGTAAGCCTCCACGAAGTACTCTGCACCTGACGGATCAATAAAGTAATCGTTTTTGCCCATTGCCATAAGGCTTCGAGCTGAGTTGACGGCATTAGAATCCAGTTTTTTGTTTCCTAATGACCCCTTAGTAGAGCCGTTCTCATTTATGAGTAGCTTGTCGCCTACTCGCAGTGTGGAATTTTCAGGCTGTTTCATTAGGCTAGCGATTGCTACCGGTGAGCCACCGTCGTACGCGGCTATAGCTTCTTCGCTGAATTCTTGTTCTGCGATTGGATTACGAACAGGGTCGAGAAGGAAATACATTGTTCCTCCGCATACAAGTCCGTCCTGAGCAGCGAGGTCTTCGTTGAGCTCATAATCACGCATCTCGGCACTGCCGCCATCCTTCAATAATTGCGAAGATGCGAACCATATGTCGCCTTCTACACATCCCCCACCCAAAGTACCTACGCCAGAACCATCTGATCGTACGAGTAGCTTCGCTCCGGGTTTTTGGGGAGTGGATCCAGAAGTTTTAACAACGGTCGCAACAACAATTTCGTTGCCGTTTTTTAGCTCGTCTGATGCGGCTTTGAAAACCTGTTCCATGTATTTATTCAGGGTAGTTAATGTGTATGGAATTTAGATGCAAATAATTCTGATTGGGTGCGTAATTTTATACCGTTGAACTATGCTCGCATCTGTATCTCAGATTATCACAGTGGGCGTTTTTCGTTGAAGTTTGGCGGTGGTATTGAATCGTTTTATTTTTTTCGATTAACCTTTTTTCATTCGATCAGCCGCATCTTGTACCGATCTCACGATTTTGTCGTACCCAGTGCATCTACATAGGTTTCCTGCAAGTTTTAGCCTGATCTCATGTTCACTTGGATCAGGGTTTTCATTGAGCAGTGCCGTGGCTGCGATCATGAAACCGGGTGTACAGAATCCGCACTGTAGACCAGAGTTCTCTACAAATGCGTCTTGCACGGGAGAAAGGTGCCCATGATCAGAGAGGCCTTCTACTGTGGTTATTTCTCTTTCGTCTATTTCAGGGGCGAGAACTAGGCATGAGCAGGATGACTTGCCGTCGATCATGACGGTGCACGCCCCGCAATTTCCGTTGGAGCAACCCTCTTTGGTGCCGGTCAACTGAAGTTGATCTCGTAATGTTTCAAGCAGTGTCCATGTCGACTCTACGAGAATTTCGTGATGTACGCCATTTACTGTAGTTTTAATCTGTTTCTTTGTCATTCGGCGAGCCTCTCTACGCAAATATTCAAGGTACGTCTGGTGAGAACTTTTACCAACTCTTTGCGATATTCAGCTGAACCTCTTACATCTGTAATCGGAACTGCGGACTGAACTGCTAAGTTAGCCGCCTCATTTATGGTTTCAATGGAGATTTTCTTGCCTTCGAGATATTCCTCTGCTGTATACGCTCGGACCGGAGTGGGTGCAACTGAAGCTAGAGCTATTCTGGCTTTCTTGACAATTTGTGTAGAGGATTCTATTTCAATCAAAGAACCTACTCCGGCGACCGCTATATCCATTTCGTTTCTGGGAATGAATCTTAGATAAGCCGAAGCAGTATTTTTGCTAGGGGTCGGAAGCCCAATTTCTTTTAAGACTTCACCTTTTTCTAAGACAGTTTGACCCGGGCCTGCGAAGAAGTCGATTAGCGGAATTTCACGTGTTCCTTCTGCGCTCGCCGTGTAGGCGATGGCTTCATGAATAAGTAGAGCTGGGATCGTGTCTGCAGATGGGGCGGCATTACAAACGTTGCCTCCAACACTTGCGCGATTTTGGATGTGTACAGATCCGATAAGTTCAGTTGACTCACTGAGGGCTGAATATCTATCGTTTTCGATTGTGAACTTGTGGACTTCAGAGCATGAAACAGCTGATCCAATTCTTAACCCTGATTCATCTGACTCGATTTTTGTAAGGTCAGATACTCGCTTCATATCGACCACAAGGTCGGCATTTCTTCGGTTGTTCTTTAGTTGGTCGATTATGTCAGTCCCTCCACTCAGTGCACGCACTTCACCTGGGCGCGCCATTAGCTCAAGTGCTTCGGTAAGCGTTTTGGGGGCTTCGTAATCAAAATTAGGCATTCGTGTGTTTTACTCCGCAATGATCAATAAGATGTAAGTGTCCGATCTATTCCAAATTTCCCGTATGGAGAAATTGTACGCCGTCACGCTACTCGATAATCAGCAAGCGTGTCCCATTTGGGTGTTAGCCCGAGTCCGGGCAGATCAGGAGCGTATACATATCCATCCTTTATGGTAAGTTCGTGTTCCCAGACTTTTCCATACATGGGGTTGACTGAATCTCGGTAGTACTCGAGTATGAGGCCGTTAGGTATTGCTGCAACGAGATGTATGTGGACTTCTTGAGCTCCATGCGGGGCGACATCTAGATCATTAGCTTGAGCCAGCGCAGCTACCTTCATGTATTCGGTTATGCCGCCAAGAATGAGTGCATCAGGTTGAAGAATGTCGACAGCGCGGGCATTGATCATGTCTCTGAAGCCATATCGTGTGTACTCGTTTTCTCCGGCTGCTACTGGTACTGAAGTTGCGCGTGTTATCTCAGCTTGTCCAATATAGTCGTCAGGTTCCACTGGCTCTTCAAACCAGAAGAGATCATATTGTTCTGCTTTACGTGCGAACTCTATAGCTTGGTAATGCCTGTATGCGTTGTTGGCATCCACCATCAGCCGAACATCCGGTCCAATTGCCTCTCTACAAATTCTTACCCGTTCTATATCTTCGTTAATGGGGACGGCGCCAACTTTAATTTTTACAGCCCGGGCGCCTAGCTCGACGTTTTCTTCCATTTCCTGCGCGAGTTCTTTTAGTCCCTTGCCTTCTTCGTAATAGCCTCCAGCGATATAGGTGTCTACTTTATTGGTGAAACCACCTAGCATTTTGTAGACAGGCATGTTTGCCACTTTGCCCTTAATGTCCCATAGGGCAATATCTATTCCAGCGATTATGCGAGTAGAAATACCACGTCTTCCCACTAATTTTGGACGCCACATTGCGTGCCATAGAGCTTCATTGTCTAGCGGGTCGTTACCGATCAATCCTTTTTTAAAATGTTCAACGAAAGATGCTCCAACTTCGGGTGTAGCCTCTATACCGCCAGCTAGACCAATTCCCTGGATATCTGGGTCATCGGTTTCGATTACAACTATGTT
>DBSW01000111.1 GCA_002306745.1 Dehalococcoidia bacterium UBA1332
GGCTTGCTTCAGCTGTAGTTATATCCCTTGTCTCAACACTCATAATGCGTGATGGAGCGCGAACAAAAATCGCGTTAATCGCAGGCGGGTTGTCAGCTTTTATGCTTTTGCTGATGTCCAATCTTTCAGGCTTATGGACTCTACTCGATGTGACGCGTTTGGCGCCGGTCAACATACTTAATTGGTACCACGGTTATGAATACGAGCGTATAAACCGAGTAATTACCTGGCGACCAGATGATTTTTGGTGGTGGTGGAGAAGCTCGAGAATAACTAACAGCTTCGATGATAACGGCAACGGTTTGGATTACACGATCCAAGAATTTCCGTTCTTTAGCTTTTTGCTTGGGGATTTTCACCCTCACCTTATGTCGATTCCTTTTGTACTGACTGGAATCACTGTACTTCTCGGGATGTATTTTTCTACGAACTCACATTCGATTTCAGGTCTGAAAAAAAATGTTTACGGGACAATAATCATTGCATTGGTCGTCGGTTCATCTGGATTCATAAACTTTTGGGACGTAGGTCTGTTACTACTAATTTCGTTTGGTTTAGTAGTAATCGCCTGGCTATCAACTCGGCAGCTATCGTTCAAAAATCTGATATACACCGCATCACCAACTATTTTGATTTGGCTAATCGGTATTACGGTTTACTCACCGTTCTATTTTGGGACGGCCGAAAGTCAAGTACAGTGGCCGCCGATAGCGCCCGTTAAATATGGCACCAGACCCATACACTTTTTATCTATTTGGCTGCCGTTGCTATTGGTCGTGTTACCTTTTATTTTGTTTCTCACGCAACGATACGTTGCGGAAATTTTTTCAAGAATTTCCGGAACAGACAAGTTGCTGAACCCTAGGCGGCATTTAATCTGGCTTCCGGCGTGGATTATGGCTGCGTTTGCAACTGCTATTCCGTTTATTATTTCGGTAGTAACCCATCTGATGTTTAATGAAGGAGCAGCACAAGTTGATCTAATAGGTCGTCTTCCGGTGACCGGAGTCCTAGGTTTTGTAACTAGCGTTCTTGTAGCGGTCACTATAACCCGAGCAAGAAGAGGTGCGGATGACGGAGCTCAATACTCTGTCGTATTGACCAGTATTTCTTTCTATCTTCTTTATATTGCGGAATTATTCTTCGTCCATGATCTGTTCGGAAACCGAATGAACACGGTATTTAAGTTTTATTATCAAGCATGGATTGTTTTGTCTTTGGTATGTGGTTATGGATTTTTTATTTGGTGTAAACAGCATTCTAATTTTTCTGGGCGTATGAAAATCGTGAGTAATATTGCGATCGTCGGAGTTTCGTTGTTAATGCTAACTTCGGTATATCATCCCGTTGCATCAGCGGTTACGAAGACAGTCAATTCAGGTTTGGGCCCTACTATGTCCAGCATAGATTTTCTTGAAGGGCATAACCGTGATGAGCTTCAAATTATCAGGGAAATTCAAAAAATTGCTGAACACGAGGATATTCTGGTAGAGGCAGTAGGTGGCAGTTATACGGAATTTGGAAGAATATCTAGTGCTAGTGGTGTTCCTACTGTGATTGGTTGGACTTTCCATCAAACTCAATGGCATGGTTCAAATGATGATTTCACAACAAGAGAAGAAGA
The DNA here is from genome assembly GCA_002306745.1 of Dehalococcoidia bacterium UBA1332. GTDB lineage: Bacteria > Chloroflexota > Dehalococcoidia > Lucifugimonadales > Lucifugimonadaceae > Lucifugimonas. The sequence goes on from DBSW01000111.1 coordinate 1,625, forward strand.
CGTTCGAACTATATATACAAGTGGTGACCAAGCCGAAGTCCTCCGGCTTGTTAGAAAATATGACGTAACGTTGGCCGTCGTTGGTCCTAGAGAAAAATCAACCTATGGGAGCAGAAGTATGCGAATCTTCGACAAGTTGGGAGAACGTATCATCGAACATGGCAAGTACACTTTATATAGGTTTGAAAAGTGATTAAATTTTGACTACGGACGATACTTCAACTGAATTAAGCAATGAATCTACCCCGACTCCCGGTAGGTGGGTTGGTGGTAATTGGGTGCGTGGCCACGCCTTGAGCCAGAATCAAAGTCAATGGACGGTGGAAAAGTCCACCTCGTCATCAAAGCGAAACCCACTATCGGGTTTCATCATCCCGACCAAGATTGAATATGCAGCATATTTCATGTTTGTCTTAGTGGCGCTCATCATGCGACTGTACGACCTCGGCGGGCGGGCCGTTCACCATGATGAAAGCTTGCACGGTTACTTTGCTTACCAAATATTCACTGGGCTTGGATATGACCATAATCCGCTTATGCATGGAATGTTTCTTTTTCATTCGATAGCTACGTCCTTCTTCCTTGTCGGCGACAACGAATTCTCACTCCGTCTTCCAATGGCCTTATTTGGGACCGGTTTGGTTCTTATTCCTATTATTTTGAAACCACGAATTGGACAGTTTGGTGCTCTTGCTGCGAGTCTACTTCTTACGTTCTCGCCTACTTTGCTTTACTACAGTCGATTTGCGCGTAATGACATCTTTATGGCAGTGTTTACTCTCGCCCTCGTCGGAGCTATGTGGAGATATATTGACGAGGGTCGCAATAGATGGTTGTACATCACCGCAGTATTGATGGCAGTAGGTTTTGCAACAAGAGAGACTCAATACATAGTAGTA
>DBSW01000191.1 GCA_002306745.1 Dehalococcoidia bacterium UBA1332
AATAGGTCGCGTGTACCGCAATTCACTCTAATCTAAGATGACAATATTATTTTAGATATAAGAATTCAAGACAGTGGCACAAAAAATCAAAAAGAATAAGATAGCGAAAACCTACTCCTGGGGGGGAGAAGGATTAACCATATCCATCCCAATTGTCTCTGGAAAGACACCCGCTATTTCCTCAACGGTCCAACGACCCGCCTTGTGAATAGATCTGCCCTGCTCAGGTGAATTCATTAAGCTCAAACGATTTCCGACCGTATGAAAAATCCTACCCGTAACCTCACTTGCTTGATCCGAAGCAAGCCAGGCAATCATCGGTGAAACCTGCTCTGGTTCGTTTGTAAGAATTCCCTCGGGAGGTGAAAAAAACTCTCCTTTTCTCATATTCTTAGTTGAAGCAGGGATAGAATCAGTCATACGAGTCTGGGCACCTGGAGAGATTGCATTTGCAGTTACACCATACCGCGCTAGATCCTTTGCTACCACCCTCGTAAATCCTGCAATTGCATCTTTAGCAGCGCCATAGTTGGACTGGCCACCATATCCGTATAGACCAGAAACAGAACTGAAAGTAATTATCCGGCCAAAACCTTGCTCTTTGAAAATCTTGGAAGCAGGCTGGACAACAGAAAAAGTCCCCTTTAAGTGAACGGCCATAACGTCATCCCATTCTTCCTCAGTCATGTTAAATAACATACGGTCGCGTAAAATTCCAGCGGCAGTCACAACAATGTCAAGCCGACCAAATTCCTTTAGTGCAGCATTAACTATGTTCGCTCCTCCATCCATCGTTGTAACAGAATGGTAGGAAGCAACAGCCTGGCCACCTAGTTCTGAAATTTCCTCTACTACTTGAGCTGCAGGAGTCGAGTCCTCACCGACACCATCTAATGCTGCTCCAATATCAGCGACCACGACCGATGCGCCTTGCGCTGCTAATTCCTTTGCGATGCCGCGCCCAATTCCTCTACCGCCACCAGTTACCACTGCAACCTTACCAACAAGCCGTTTGCTACGATCAGGACCGTCAACTTTAGGATGCCCAAGCAAGTTAGGTCCAACTTGGGCGTCAAGTTGTTTTGGTTCCCATGTTGCCGGTGGAGATGGGTTGTAAATAGTCTTATCTCGCCTAGGCAACGTCATGTGAATAATGTTTCCAGAGTAAACAAGGAAAGTTTGACCGTTCACCGGGCCGGAATGATCAGATGATAAATAAGTAACAAAAGGAGCAACATCTCCCGGGTCCCATGATGCCTCTCCCTTGCTTGGGAATAATCCTTTCGATGCCAACTTCTTTCGAGTTGATTCCGGAATAGAATCAACCATGCGAGTTTCGGCGCGAGGAGCGATCGAGTTAGCCGTCACCCCATACTTACCAAGGTCTTTGGCGATCACCTTGGTAAATCCATGAACACCTGATTTAGCGGCTCCGTAGTTCGCCTGTCCCGGAAATCCAACAAGGCCTGACTCTGAGGTGAAAGTGATGACGCGCCCACCCCGCTGTTTTCTGAATAACGGTGCAGCATGACGAACAACATTAAATGTTCCTTTAAGATGTACGTCATAAACGGCGTCCCATTCTTCTTCTGTCATGTTGTAGATCATACGATCACGAAGGATTCCTGCGGCAGTCACTACTATGTCGATATGACCAAAGCAATCAAGTGCAGCCTGAACAATACGCTCGCCACCTACAAAACTAGCAACCGACTCAGTCACTGCAACGGCGTCGCCGCCCGCTGCTTTGATGTGGGTGACTACTTCTTCAGCCGGACCGAGACTTTCTGACTGTCCAGAGAGCGATAATCCAGCGTCATTTACGACGACTTTCGCACCATTAGCTGCTAACTCTATGGCCACCCCACGGCCGATACCTCGACCGCCGCCGGTAATTACTGCAACTTTGTTTTCAAGCACTCCACTCATAAATTCTGACCCCATTATGAATAATATTCACTAGTCATCGGTTTGTTGTGTGGGTAAAGAAACTAGTGCCCTGCCCGGTGTAGTTATCAGCCCTTCTTTATTTCGAAGACCTATTTCGATTTCAACCAAGCCACAATCATCTTCCAAGCGTGTATTCGTAACCTTTCCAAAGCAAGTCACGGGTGAACCTGGAAAATCTATAGATCGATAGGAAATGCTAAGTTCGAGCAATCGTCCTCCATATCCCATCCAACTCGTAACAAGTTCACTTAACCATGCACTTTTTAGCGCTCCATGTATGAGCACGTTAGAATGGCCAGCTTCTCTCGCAACATTAAGGTCATAATGTATCGCAACGAAATCCTGAGACGCTCCAGCGTACATAACCAACTGTCGAGTGTCAGGATACTTCACAAGTTCTGGTAACTCATCACCAACTGAAACTGTATCGAATATAGGTGTTTTTTGATCAGTGATCGACAAGACCATTATCCTTTTTACCCGTGCCATAAGTGATTGTGGTGGTAGTTTGAGTCGCGGCCAATATACCTTCTTGGTTGGTGTACCTGATTTCGGAAATTTTGAACAACATAGTCCCCATACGACCATGTTTCTCGTAAAGCTTTGTCACCTTCCTGACAACTGTTATTTGATCTCCAACCTTGACAGATTCATTGAATTTATAATCGCTACCACCATCAAGGATGTGCGCAAAGGGTTCTGGGTACGGTTTTGGATACCGACCTGGCAGTAAAGAACGATAGAAGGTAGGCGGAGCAATCAAATTCCCACGGCCTCTCACTTTGGCAAATTCATAATCGGTGTACAACGGATTAGGGTCACCAATAGCACATGCAAATCGTTCTATAGCATGCCGTTCTATGTCATACGTCACCGGATTAGATTCTAGCCCGATGAAAGATCTAAGCTCATCGGTAATTACAGTGTCGCAAGTTAGATTTGATTTTTTCATAAGTCAGTGCGCTTCGAATATCTAGAATCACCCATAAATAAAAAGGGACAGCTAGGTTAGTTTAACCTCTATTACGCCTACGCTTGCTAACACCTTTACCTGATTTTGTTTCAGACGCAGTTTTAGCAAAAATAGTTCGCTCTCTCCGTGTAACCTGTGAACCGACAGCGGCGGCAGTCATGAACATGGCTGATGGGATAAAAAGAATACCGTTGACAAAAATCATCATCGCTATGAAAACATAAAGTAAAAATGTAGATACCCAGATGTTAATTTTCGCGACGTTATCTGGTTTCTCGTATTTCGGCACAGCCCAAAGCGCACTCCCCGATATAAACACCGGAATAAGACTCAGCCAAACAATATCCCACTGAGCATCTGCCGAAATCGTCGTAACGTAAACGTCCCCAGTTGCGATATCGGTTACCTCAACGAGCGGGATCACAAATAATCCAGCAAGGCTCGCGAGCGCAAAAAATAAAGCGAAATACACAAAGTAGTAAATTCGATCCCAGCGAGGAAATTTCATAGCATTGACTTGTATTGTGATAGCGGCATACCTAGCCAAATCACCCTTTTAACTTAAAGATTTTAATAAATCGAAAGTCAAAACAAAGACAATTCAACAAAAATAACCCCTAAATCTGATGGCGATCAGCATAAAACACAGTTCAAAAATTAGGGGGCAAAAAGATCAGGATCCTGAAATTCCGGTTCGATTTCGTCTGGATCAAATTGATTTTCCTTAGGCTCTTGTCTAATTTTCTCGAGGGGTGCAAAAGAAAGCAACAGACGTTTTATTCCGTGACCAGAAAATGCAACAGTCACCTGCGTTTGCTCTCCTTCACCAGAAGAACTCACAACCACGCCTTCACCCAATGACTTATGCAGTACTTTTTCACCTGCATTGAACACCGGAGAGCGCTCACGAGACGCCGAACGTGAAGATCGAGTTGAAGCCATACGTTTAGTCCACATAGGATCATGTGCCCGATCTAGTAGGCGCGCGTGACCGCGAATGTTCCGAGTTATCACGTGAGATGTCGGTATTTCCTGTAAAAATCTAGATGCCATTTGAGAACCGGACTGACCGCGAAACCTACGCTGAAATGCTCGAAACATGAATAATCGTTTACGTGCACGTGTCATACCGACGTAAAGTAACCGACGTTCCTCTTCCAATTGCATTGGATCATCAACACTTCGGGAATGTGGCAACAAACCTTCCTCCAAACCAACCAAGAACACCGCATCATATTCAAGACCTTTAGCCTGGTGTAGTGTGATCAAGGTAATGCCTTCATTATCAGTGCCGGCATTGTCTCCACCCTGCAAGTCATCAACATCTGAGACTAGGGCTACATTCTCAAGAAATTCTGATAATTGACCACGTTCTTCTGAGCCTGCAAACTGATCAGCAGACGCCTTAAGCTCCTGTAAATTTTCCATACGTTCTTCACCACGTTCTTTATCTTCACGAAGCATCGCTGCATAACCAGTTCTCTCAGCTATAAGATCGATCAAGTCATTGGTATCAAGTAACAGAGATTGCTCAATAAACATTGCGATCATATCGCCAAACAAACCAATAGAATTTAATGCACGTGATCCCAAGTTAAGGCAATAAACAGATGTCTCATTATTTTCACTTTGAGCCCGAGTCACATCCAAAATAACGTCTAGTAGTGAAACGCTATTTTCGCCCGAAACTTTCCTCAATTCTCCTACCGTGCGTACAGAAAGTCCTCGAGCTGGAGTATTGATAATTCTTTCAAGCGCTGCGTCATCAGATGGGTTTGATATCAATCTAAGAAAAGACAATATGTCTTTAACTTCTTTGCGATCATAAAACTTCACTCCTCCCACCAAACGATACGGAATGCCCTCCCGATTACAAGCAACTTCGAACGCACGTGATTGAGCGTTAACACGGTACATCACTGCAATTTTGTTCTGTGTAATGCCATCATGCTGTTTGAGATCCTTAGCACACTCAATAACCAGTCTAGCTTCCTCTTCTTCGTTATAAGCTTCGGCAACCGTAACTCGCTTGCCTCGACCATTATCAGTCCAGAGCTTCTTTTCAATTCGGCCATTGTTGTTATCTATAACTGCATCAGCGGCTTCAAGGATTATCTCGGTAGAACGGTAACTCTGATCAAGCGTAATTATCTTCGCATCAGGAAATGTCCGCTGGAAGTCAGTAAGATTAGAAGGGTCAGCATGTCGCCAAGAATATATCGACTGGTCCGGGTCCCCGACCACACATATATTCTTATTTTTAATCGACAACAGCTTCGCAACTTGAAATTGAAGCGTGTTGGTATCTTGAAACTCATCGACCAACATGTGCTCATAAAGTTTCTGGTATTTTTCAGTAATCTCTGGATTACCTTCAAATAGCACGAAGGTCTTTAACAATAGATCGTCAAAATCGACTGAATTCGCTCGGTGCAACGCTGCTTCGTAAGATTCGTAAACTCTTGCCGCTATTTCGTCTCGATATGTCTCGACCGTAGTCTTTAGTTCTGCGGGGTACCTCATTGCGTTTTTAGCTTCAGATATGACACTCAACAGCGATCTTGGCGAAAACTGCTTTTGGTCGATATCTAGATCATCAAGCACCCTTCGAATAATTCTCGTCTGGTCATCGGTATCATAGATGGTGAACTCTGGCTTAAGTCCTACTAATTCTCCTTCGACGCGTAGTACACGCGAACAAAAGCTATGGAACGTTCTAACCTGCAATTCATTAGGACCGACACCGATCAGGCGCTCGCATCGCTCGCGAAGTTCTCGGGCTGCTTTATTAGTAAATGTCACAGCAAGAATCTTCCACGGCGCCAAACCTAATTCGCTAATTAAATACGCAACTCGGTGCGCCATGACACGAGTTTTACCGGAACCTGGACCAGCAACAATTAGAAGTGGTCCCTCACCGTGCGTCACTGCATCGCGCTGACGGTCAGAAAGATCCGAAAGAAGATGTTTAAGAGATGGATCTAAAGGCATTCGACAATGTTATCTTCATTGATCGAATGTAAAAGAGTTGGTGACAGTATATTTACTTAATTGTGGCAATTTCAATTAACCAACAGATTTGACAATCTAGCATTTAACAGTTGAATTATAAGTTCTGACCCAAAAATTTTTAGTTACCTCTAAGCTCAGATCATCGACACGCCAGTAATAGCGAACTCTCTCATAGAAAGCATTAGCACGCCATGAGCCACGGTTAAGATATTCGTACGTAAACTCAAGATTACCGAACAGTTCACCACAATTAACAACAGGGGGCACACCGTTCAAACCTCGAACATCTTTTGCTCTCAGATATTCCCTAACAGCTGAAGAGATTTCATCTTCAGTTCTTGTGGCAGGAATCACTTCTATCACTGTAGGTTCGTCAAAGAAGACATTAGTAATCAATACAAAAAGAGCGTAAAAACCAACCAGTGTATAAAAAGCCCCCTTTGCAAAGAAGCTACGGGTATACCTTCTCCGTATGAGACGTTTTTTAAGAGCAAACGTATCGAACAGGTTCATTTGGTGATTGTTGTTTTGTATTTATAGAGATAAAAATTATTCGATCTTAGTGCCGACAGCGAATATAAGCTAAAACCTAATCGACACACTATTTTTCAAGAATGAAAACGAGGGAAATCTATCAGCTTGATTACCGCGTTGCAGGTTTCATAAGCTGATCTTCAATAAATTCGAGATCCACATGGTCAGAAACTAGCTCAACCATTCGCTCGAGCTTACGGACATGATCGAAATCGACTTTCGGCTGAAGATTTTCTAACTGCTCAGCAACATCGTGCGTGCTGCCTGGAACCACAACAATAGGGATATTGCGCTGAGCCGCTTCATAAATCACATATTCAACTGGGCGCACACCTTTTGTGAGCACCAAAGCCTGAGTAGTATCGGTCTGTATGGCTGCTAACTGAACGTCCGGACGATCTCCTCTTACGATAACGCCAGTGTTATTCCTGCTTGCAAAATAAAAAGGACCCCAATCTAGGACCAAGCCGCCAATAAGGAAATTGTCCAATAAACGATCCGATTCCTCTGTACCGCTTAAGAATTGCCCATCAAGCAGATCAACGACTTGCCCCAATTTAGGAGCAAGCATCCGCCGATCATCAGGGACAGTCCCTAAAAGTTTTATACCTTCGGATTGAAGCTCGTCGCGCAGAACCTTTGAAACCTGATTACTGCGAAACTTAGGTAGACCGTTGATGATTACGCCGGCCAATCTTGACCCGTACTCTGCAGCTGACGTAGTTATATCCTCGCCGTAAGTAGCAATAAGGATCACGAGACCATCAACATCATTAGCTAAGTTGAGATTCGCTGTTGCATCTGAAGAGCCTTCCACGATCGCAAGCCCATCAACTTTGGACGCAATTTCAGATGGGGAACCACTTATCTGTGGTTTATCGGGCAACAGACTGGTGAGCACAGCAACATCAGAGGCGTCAGTTACACCGCCAAATATCAACTTCCCGACAGACAGCGGATTGTCTTCAAAATCAAACTTTGTGGCCAGAGCAGATGTTATGGCTGTTTTGCCAGAACGATCTGAAATTGAACCGATGATCAGTGTCGCCATTAATGTCCTCTAACAAAACTTCTAAATTGAGACTCGCACAGTCATATCAGAAAAGTTACAAAACCCAAAGAAAATATCAAACTCGACATAAGCAGCGGAATTATATCAGCGCGTGATCTTCATACAGCCTATTTAAATTCAAATCCCAAACATCACATTGATTCAACCGAACTGTTCAAGGCTGGATAAGGTCTATTGCCTCACCGCCTCACCGCGTCTACGATTACTTGTTGTGCGTGCTGATAAGTTCAACTTGCGAGTACGCACATGCAAATCAATGGTCAAGCCGAGGTAGCTCAGGTGGTAGAGCAATGGACTGAAAATCCATGTGTCGGCAGTTCAAGTCTGCCCCTCGGCACCATTTTTACTTGCGAAAACAAGCTCCTGATTCTTTACGATACCAAAGCCTGCTACCTTTGAATCTGCGAACGGTGATAATCAGCTTGTTCGGTCTCGCCTACCTCCGTATAGAACTGAACAAGAGCTTGGTGGGCAATAAAGGCTGCCTCTGAAAGCGGCTCCTTCTTTATTGCCGTTAGCAGATCAGTAATCCCACCTTGTTTATCGCCCAAGTAATAGCGGGAAATACCTCTAGCCAACCAAGCTTTAGACCAACTCTTAGTTTCGTTTTCTGTTGCTATAGCTTGGTCAGCTAAATCCAATGCTAAATTGTAATCACCACCGCTTAGCGCTGCAGTTGAAGCGGTACCTACAACGGTAGGAAAAGCCGGGTTATTATGAGCGAGGGTTCTATATCTATAAATCATCTCCTCTCTATATTGAGTTGCACCATTCTCCATCAAAAGTGAACTCACCTTTGCCAATAAAAATTGAGTAAGAAACTCTTGATCGTTATAAGACTCATATGAAAGTAGAGTCTCTCTAGCACGCTCCAGTAAATCTAATCCTTCAGCAATCATGTCTTTCGAGAACCTATCAGACGACGCATCGATGTACATGTTCGCAACCATAAGACTCAAGTACAACCTATCAGGAACGGTTTCATTTACTCTTATGAATGTGGACCCAAGTGTCTCGGGATCAGAGCCAGATTTAGCCAAGTCGAGTGTTCCGGAAAATCTGCGTAAATCCCACGAAAAAAACAGTACTAGACCGACGACCATAACAGCTCCAGCAACAGCTATAGCCTGCCCATAGTTGAAGCTGAACATTTTGGATATCGATACCCTTCGATTATCCTGAATCATCAAAGATCCAGCTGCGGCAATTCCACCTATCATCACAAATGTAGGTAGCAGATCGGAAACTCGTGGGACTCCGACCATCATCTCTGCAATCTTTCCGATCACAACGGCAACAAAAATGCATGCCAAAACTGCAATCCGATTACCACTAGAGCGCACAGCAATTGCCGCAACCCGTCCTACCACTAAGATTCCGACCGCTATAAGCATTAAAGCAGTCAGACCTAACACACCTAGAGTTACCAGTATCTGTAAAGCAACGTTATGTGAATTAGCCTGCAGTCTAATTTCAGTCATTGGATCTACCGCAATAGGATAAGAATGAACAAACATATCCGGCCCTAAACCGAACACTCTTCTTAAATTCGTTAACCAATAATTCTCATCATTAGCTGTTTCTGGATCCAAAAACATTCCAATAGAAGCGCGCCATATTCCCTGTCTTGCAGCTAATCCACCGACACCAAAAGTTATGTCTTCATCACCTGCTAAAGACGCAACTTCATTATTAAGTGACGTCCACCTTCCAAGCGTATCTACTCCCTTTGTAGGTGTGGGGATCAAAACAATAATGGCCATAGCGCCTATCACTCCAAGAAATACAGCTGCGCCAACTCCGCGGATTGAAACTGAATCACGCGACAGTAACATGATCCCGATCACCAAACCCAAACCAATTAACGCGCCTAGTTGTGGTCCCCTGCCTCCAGTAAACCATAAAGCAGCGAATTGAATAACTAATCCCAGTCCCACCAATAACGTGAGTCGACTGACCGGGATTTTCGTACTAATGATTAACCCTGCTGTACTCGGAATTGACAAAACTAAAAAAGCACCAAAATTTAGTGTGTTTTCAAATGAAGATGGAGGTCTAGAATTGCCTTCACGATTAGTTAGAGCATCCCAACCGAAATACTGTGCAATACCGTATACAGACGCGAGAGCCCCTAAAGCAGCCAGCACCACAAGTAACTGTAGAAAATGCTCAGGTTTCCTGAGAGCAATGAACGCAGCGAATAAAAGAATACTCAGAGTCAGTAAATCGTAAAGATTAAAACCCGAATACTGATCATAAGCTCCGAAAAAACTAACTTTCGGTAAAGGAGACAAAAGTGTGGATACTGAAGCAGACGCCAACAGCCCGACCAGACCGAGCATAATTAAAACATGTGGGCGGCCGAGTAAATCATGAGAAGAAAAACTCCAATTAAGCTTAGAGGGTTCTCCTTTTCTCCAGAAAGCAAATAAGCCATAAACAAAAATCCCAATCACGACCAAAGATGCAAGATGCAGAAAAAGACCTTTGACTTCACCGTAAGCGTATTCCAAACCAGGTTTAAACACGGGGATAGCCATAGCGACGCTTGTGATCGCCAAGAAAATAGATACTCGTAATACCTGTGCTATTTGATTATGTATTACTGGAACTCCCAACACTGTTCAATTCGCTAGTTATTACCGCCTCTATCGACCCAGAAATTTTGGTACACGTTTCTCCATGAAGGCTCGTCGACCTTCCTTGTAGTCTTCGCTGTTGAAGCACGCTTCTACCATTTCAGCAATACGTTCCAGATCTCGATCATCGGGATTTTTGCTATCTTCATTGATCGCCGCCTTGGCTGCCTTCACGGTCAATGGAGCATTAGAGGCGATAGTCCGCGCTAAAGCAGCTACCGTGGTTTCAAGGTCCTTAGCCGGAACAACTCGATTAACAAGCCCCATAGTCTCAGCTTCGGAAGCGCTAAATCTATTCCCTGTAAAGAAAATCTCTTTAGCAAATGATGGACCCACGATGTTAATTAACTCCTTAATTCCACCATATCCGTATCCTAAACCTAATTTAGCAGCAGGAACGCCAAACTGACCATCGTCGGACGTAACACGTACATCCGCAGTCAAGGCAATAGCCATTCCACCACCTATACAAAAGCCTCTAATCATTGCGATTATTGGTTTTTCCAAGTTCTTAAGTGCAACATGAGCATCGCCCGTCGCCTTTTCATAAATCGCAATCTGCTCAGGAGTGTTTCGAACTTCTTCAAACTCAGAAATATCTGCACCTGAAACGAATGCCTTGTCACCAGCTCCCTTCAAGACGACAACACGTACATCATCGCGTTTGGAGAAATCGGAGATTATTTCAGGTATTGCATTCCACATCGCTAATGACACAGCATTTCGTCTGTCTGGTTGGTTGAAGGTGATCCATCCGACGCCGTTTTCGGTATGAGCCAATATCTTGTCGGTTTGCAGATCTAACTGACTTTTTATCATTTTGATCGCCTATATCTTGTCTAACTAAGTTAAATCATATTTTGAAACGAATCCGAACAGGATGAAATCACACCACGCCAGTTTCATGCAATCTCAAAATGGTCGATTGATCATACCCAAGTTCCGCTAGCACTTCACTGGTATGATCGCCCTGATCCGGAGTCGCTGTTCTCACTTCAGAGGGCGTACGACTCATCTTGATCGCCTGATTTACGACTCCAAATTTCCCCAAACGAGGATGATCCACATCCACAGCCATTTTAAGGTGTTTAACCTGTGGATCCTTAAATACCTGATCCATTGTATTGATAGGCCCAGCAGGACAACCAACACTATTTAGTAGTTCGATCCAGTGCTCACTGGTATTAGTTATCGTAACCTCAGAAATTACCCGGTTCATTTCAACGCGATTTTTAGACCGTGCCGAAGCTGTTATGAACAAATCGTTTTCAACCCATTCCGGGTGTCCTAGAGCATCACAACATCTCTCAAACATCAGACCTCCAGCTACAGCAATGTTTATGTAACCATTTAATGTTTTAAATACACCCGTAGGAATATTTGTTGGATGATCATTTCCTGCCTGACGCGGCACATCACCTTCTTTCAAATACCGTGCGGCTTGAAAATCAAGCATCTGAATCATCGCTTCAAGTAAGGACGTTTGAACCCACTGCCCTTTCCCGGACACCTCACGCTCAAGCAATGCCAACATAGTTCCCTGAGCGGCGAACATTCCTGCACAAAGATCTGCAACAGGAATCCCTACTCGCATAGGTCCGTCACCTGGAGCGCCGGTTATTGACATCAAACCACCCATCCCTTGCGCAATTTGGTCGAAACCGGCTCGGTTACCGTATGGGCCGTCTTGCCCGAATCCAGAAATGCTAACTAGGATTATGCGTTCGTTAATTCCCTCCAAGGTCTGATAGTCAGCACCAAGCCGATACTTTACATCTGGTCGGTAGTTTTCGACCACAACATCCGCCTCAGCAACTAACTTATGAAAAATCTGCCGACCTTCCTCCAATTTTAAATTTAATGTAACCGAGCGTTTATTCCGGTGTAGATTTTGGAAATCAGAATTATCCCTATCGCCTCCTAGCGCCTCGCGCCCATCTGGCGGAGCCTCAATCTTAATAACATCAGC
>DBSW01000159.1 GCA_002306745.1 Dehalococcoidia bacterium UBA1332
GAGGGTTGGATTAGTCGGTGTGGGGCAGCGAGGTTTGCAACATGTTCAATCGTTGGTTGACATGCAGACCGATGAAATCGTTCGAATTACTGCTTTGGCTGACCCCTATCCGGAAAATCTTGAAGATAGCAAGATCAGTCGATATATAGATGGTTACTCCTCTGCTGGCATAACTTTTTTCAATTCTGCTGACGAGATGATTGATTCTGGATTAGTTGACGCTATTTGGTTCGTAATTCCACCTAATCAACATAAAGGTGAAATTGAACGGGCTGCTGAGAGAGAGATTGCTATTTTCGCCGAAAAGCCACAGTCATTGTATTTAGACGATGTTATTTCTCAAGGTGCCGCCATATTGAAAGCTGGTGTTCCTAGTACTGTTGGTTTCCAGATGCGCCATGATCGTGGATATACAGATATACGCAACTATCTAAGTGGCAAATGGGTAGCAGCGATGACTATGGTTTCCGAAGGAGCTGTTGAAGGTCATGGGGTGAAGCATACGAGAACAGAGGAACAAGGGGGACCGGTTAACAGAGTGTGGACTGCTAATCGGGCGTGGTCGGGAAGTTCTATTGTTGAGGCTGGAATTCATCAGACGGACCTGATGCGTTACTGGGCTGACGATGATGTTGATTGGGTTCGTGCGACTTACACTGAACGTCCTCCTGAACTTCATCAACTAGAAGGGGATAATCCAATCGCGTATACCGTCACATATGGAATGAAAAAGGGAGGTGTGTCTAATCTTTTGTTCACAAAGCCAGCCCGTTCATATTACAACGGTCGGTTTGATTACATTATTCATACCCACGGTACCATCAAATTAGAGGAAGACTATGTCGACTATACATTCGATGGTGACTGGCCTCCGGAGCACAACCCTACCGTTGATCAGGTTCGCAAAGTAGTTTCTAAAGGACCACACAACACAGCAATGGGTAAAGAAAGCACTCGCGCTATAAGTGAATCATTTGTTGAGTCGATTTCAGAGGGCGATCCTTCGAAGTGTTTGAATTCATTTGGTTCATCCATTAATTCACTTGCATCAGTGCTTGCAGCAAATATTTCTAATTCTCTTGATGGCGAAAAAATTTTCATCGATGAATTTATAAATGCCGATAAGTACGCCGAGTATCGAAAAAATCCTAGTCGAGGATAGTTTTTTTACCAGATTTGTTTATCGAATCATTTGTATATAAGTGACTAGGACTTTTAAGGTTGATAGGAGAAATTCAGATTGACAATTTCTGGTGAATGGTTCATGCCTACGGGGTTGACTTTTAATTCAATCGTTGTCCGACCTGAAACTACATGGGTTCATTTTTCGTTAAGCGATAGTAACGGTATTACTGGTTATGGCGAGATCACTGATACTCAACTAGATCGTCCGATCGCTCCAATTGTGGCAAGATTGGCCAATAATTTACGTGGGCATAAAATTACTAATGACTCGGATGTAATCGATCTCAACAACATTGAGGTTGGACAGTTGGAGAATGACGTCCCTCTAGCTACAGCCGTCAGCGGACTCCGGTGTGCCATTGCAGATGCACTAGCTCAGATACTTAGCTTACCTTTAGTTGATTATTTACGTGAGTTGCATCAGCATCCAGGTATTGCAGACCGCAAAGTACAGCTTTATTCCAATATAAACAGAGCCTTGAAGCCAACTTTTGATGGTCCGAGCGATCGTTCACCATCTGGATTTGCAAATATGGCGAATCGGGCTATGGAAGCGGGATTCAAAACTGCAAAATGCGCTCCTTTTGATGAGTGTAGAGCCCCCTTTAGTAACCCAGGATTACCGAGAGAGGCTGAAATTGGACTTGACCGAATTAGAGCAGCAAAAGAAGTAATAGGTTCAGAACGAACTCTTCTTGTGGATTGTCATTCACGTTTCGATCTGGAATCGGCTTTGGCGTTAGAGCTTGAGCTGCGTGAAGCTGGAGTTGGATGGTTTGAAGAGCCTGTCGACCCTATAGATATGCCAGATGAATTTAGAGTTATACGCGATCGGTCTAAAATAAAAATGGCAGGGGCAGAGATGGGTTACGGCGTAGAACTCTTTACAAAACTTATGGAAGATGATGTCCTGGATGTGGTCATGCCTGACGTTAAGTTTTGTGGAGGACCAGTTGAAGCGTACTTAATTGGTCGTGAATTAGAATCACGTTGGGATTCTTCAGTGTCTATGCATTGTCCCTCAGGTCCGTTATCTCTTCTTGCGTCAGCACACGCTTCATCGGCATTTGGAAATAAGATTCCACTTGAACACGCGGTTTATGAGGCAGATTGGCGCCATGAAGTTCTAGAGCCTTATGAAGTTGTGAAAGATGGATATCTTTATCTGCCTGATGGTCCAGGTCTTGGTGCCAGGGTCGATCCAGTTGCCGTGGCTATGCGCGGTAAACACTGGACAGAGTAATCCATGCCTCGGTTGTGTGGTTACCGAGGCATAAACTCAAGCAGGCCGCTTTGATTGAATGTTGGGAGTTTCTATTTGAAACCAACTTTAGCGATTAAAAATTCAAGAGTTATACATCGTTCCGTTTTACTTGAGCGATTGGTTGATTTTGAGATTGAACCAGGCTCCAAATTCACAACTCAAATGTTACCTGCAGGGTACTCATTAAATAAAGATTGGCTGTCTTTGCCACGCTCAGCTCATGAGTCTAAAAATGGAATTATTCTTATTAGTGCTGAGATTCCATTATTGGGGATACGTCCTAGGCTGGCGCTGCTGCCTCCATTTCCTATACAGAATCTGAGTGAGGCTGATTCCTTTGACGGTTTAAAAAAATTTGCAATGTCATCATATGCGATCGGGATCATACTTCTCCGTTTAGGTCATTGGGCGATCGCTATTGCTGAAGATGGTGAGTTAGTGGTCACTAAAACAGGGAGTAGATATGTGAAAGGTCAGCATCGTAAGGGAGGACAGTCATCCAATCGATTTAGACGGAATCGAGAAAAATGGATCAGGGAACTTTTCGATGAGGCAGCGAAAATAGCGAAATCTCGATTTAGTGACTATCCGGGAGAGTTGGACTTTTTGGCACTTGGCGGTGATCGTTTGATATTAGGACAATTTATGAAACGGATAACCTTGCCTAATGGATTAGCCGGTCGGGTACTACCAAATCGGCTATCGGTTATTCGACCGGGTCGACAGGCACTTGAGGATGCGGTGAGAGAAGCTTGGTCGTTTCGTGCCTTCGATTTTGTAGGCGAGAGTGTTAGGGATTAGGAGACGTTAAGTAATTATTTGGATATAACCTTACTTGTCATTTAATTGAATTTTTCGTATCGAAAAAATATGTACACTGCTCTATGCAGTTATATGTAAACTCTCCTTAAGCGTAGGATCTTAAAGCGTAGGATCTTACTGCACTCGGCAGATTTAGCGCTTTCGGACACTATGATTGAGTTTTTGTTCGATTAATATCTGAGTTTATCGAAGTCGAGTTCGAATATTTTTAACACTATGATTGGACGTAACTAAAGATGACTACACCGCGAGAAGGTGAGCGAGTTGCCTATTTCAATGGCGAAGTAATTCCTGAGTCACAGGTTAAGGTTCCTTTCAGAGATAGAGGATTCAAATATGGTGATGCTGTATTTGATATGACCCGCACTTTCGGGCATAAAATTTTTAAGTTAGAAACCCATATTGATAGGTTTTATAATTCTCTAAAGTACGTAGGCATTGATCCGGGAATGTCGGCTGAAGAAATGGTTTCAAAAACTCGTGAAGTTCTTGATGCAAATCTTCATCTGCTA
>DBSW01000215.1 GCA_002306745.1 Dehalococcoidia bacterium UBA1332
AGGTAACTCATCACTAACCATTTCAACAACGGTATTGACGGGTGAGTCAGCCCCCAAGAAATGGACATCCCAGCCGTCGAATCGGAGTAAATCAGCAAAACTAAGCCCACCAATAGCATGCCTGTCACCTTCAACCGAAGTAACCACAGCCTTTCGCCCAATACTCTTTCCGTTCAAATAAAAACTCTGGGCGTGAGATAGCAATCTAAGAGCTATTTGTGTCGCGCGATGCTCTACAGCAATCTTCAAGTCTCCGCTATGCCATCTCATACCAATCTCTGCTAGACAATGCCCGACCAAATGCACATAAACATATGAAGGCTCCCAACGTTTGGATACAACATCATCGACAAGCCGCGTTGCTCCAACTGAATCACCCTCGATGAGTGCCATCAGTAAATTCTGACGATGCTTTTCAAGATCGGTTTTTCTTGGTCTTACAGAGAATTTTTGACTCATACCATCAGATTATCCGTAAATGTTGACTTTACACCACACATAACAGTTTATAGTATATATGCATCTATTATAGAAAGCTGTTGTTTATAGACAACATTTTCTAAATTAAATTAGTCAGTAGTAAATCTTTTTGGATCTGAAGAATCCACTGGCAAAACTATTAACACTGGGTGAGTTCGGTTTATAAACTCAGCCCACTGAAACTGGTAACCATGTCCAAGTATCTATTTAGTTCATCTACCCTTAAAGGCGCGATTGTCGGCATCGCCGGTTGGTTTATCCTAATCGGATTGGTCTCGTCACTGGCCCCTGCGCTATCAGAAGTAACTACAAACGATCAAAATGAGTTTCTACCAGCGGGAGCAGAATCTGTCGAAGCGATAGATATACGATCCGAAAAATTTCCGTCCTCCGAGGGAATTCCTGCTCTGGTTGTATTTAACTCAAGTGATGCGACCAAAGGCCGTAATTCTGCCGTATCTAAATTCACTGAAGCAGCACGCTCAAATAACGCACCAAAAACGATTAGTTCTGTGCTGTCACCCTACGATTCACCTGCAACTCAAAAAACTCTGGTCTCGTCAGATGGATCGACATCCATGGTGATCGTCACTTTATCTGGATCACCCGCTTCAGTTGCATTCGGGGAAGCTGTGGACTGGCTATCTGATCAAGCGTCAAAGTCTGGTGCTAACCTAGAAGTTACTACTGCAGTCACAGGACCGGCAGGAATCATCAACGATGCAGTAAAAGTCTTTCAGAGTATAGACCTTCGCGTGACAATGATCACGGTACTGCTTGTACTGGTTTTGCTACTAGTTATATATCGCTCGCCAGCACTCGCCCTAGTACCGCTACTCATTATCGGCACAGCTCTAACTTTGGCTCAATCCATCGCTGCTCTTCTGTCTCAACAATTTGACTTGCCGCTAAACGGGCAAGTTACGGCAATAATGTCAGTTCTAGTTTTCGGGGCAGGAACCAACTATGCACTTTTCATAGTCTCCAGGTATCGAGAAGAACTTGTTTTAAACTCTAACAAGTGGACCGCTATGAAAGTCACAATGTCTAAGGTCGGTCCATCTATAGCAGGATCAGCTGGCACAACAATAGTTGCTATGTTTGCACTAACGTTCGCTTCATTTGGATCATTTCGCTCACTTGGTCCTATGCTAGCTGTGGCGATATTTATTGTGCTTCTAGCTGGCCTTTTCGCCATGCCAGCCGCAATTGCATTACTGGGTAAGTGGGCGTTCTGGCCTCGCCCATTAATTCAAAATAGTTCCGTTCAAACTACAGGTGCTTGGCACCGCGTAGGTAGAACCGTTTCTCGTCGACCGCTTATGGTTTTCGCAATCACAATGATTGGTATCGTGACCACAACATTGCCTTCATGGACGATCATCCCTAGTTTCAATTTCATCGATGGCTTTCCTGATTCAGCAGAATCAAAACAGGGCTACAATCTCCTATCGGAAGCGTTCCCACAAGGGCAATTAGCGCCAACAGAGATCTTCATTACGTCGCAAAGCGCTCCGATATCAGAGTCATTTGAATCTTTGGAAACCCTAGCATCAACTATCTCAGACACGCAGGGAGTGCTAAGGGTCTCAGGGCCAACGCGACCAGCAGGGATACCCGTAGACAGCGCGACTGCAGCTATGCAGGGTGCAGCTCGCTACGTATCAAGTGACGAGACAACAGCACGCCTTGAAGTCCTGCTTGAAGGCGACCCGTATGCAACTGATGCTTTGGGCTACATATTGGAACTAAGGCGGCTGGCCGCTGATTCCGATTTAGCGAAAACCGGATCTGCAAGAATAATAGTGGGAGGAGAGACGGCGGTCCAAGCCGATACTAAAGCTTCAATCGATGCGGACATACGATGGATTGCACCAGTATCTATATTCGCAATATTTGCAGTTTTGGTGTTTTTGCTGAGATCTATTGTTGCACCGATATATCTAGTTTTCAGTGTAATCGTTAGCTTTGGGTCAACGTTCGGACTATCTATTTTCATATTCCAACAAGTTTTTGGGCACTCAGGAGTAGCTTATTCGAATGGAGTGTGGATGTTCATTTTCCTAGTAGCGCTCGGTGCCGACTACAACATATTCGTGATGTCACGCATACGTGAAGCCGTCAACAAAGAAGGCTTCAGGGATGGGATAGCAAACGCAATTGGAAGAACCGGAGGGGTAGTTACATCAGCAGGAATTATCCTAGCGGGAACTTTCGCAGTCCTTACAACTCTTCCGCTAAGAGATATTTTCCAACTTGGCTTTGCAGTCATGCTAGGAGTATTAATTGATACGTTCGTGGTCAGAGCTCTACTCGTTCCCAGTATGGCAGCATTATTAGGAGAAGTCAGTTGGTGGCCCAATCGCAAAATCGGTCGCGTGCAAGATTGAAAATCATGTACATTTGAAAATACATGGGCACGGTTTCAGCAAAACTATCAACAGAACATAAGCGATT
>DBSW01000085.1:0-2784 GCA_002306745.1 Dehalococcoidia bacterium UBA1332
GAGTTTTCGTTTGCGAATTTAAGCGATCCAGAGAGCCTCAAGACCAATTTAAAAGAAAACACGAAAATGATTTGGGTTGAAAGTCCTTCTAATCCGCTGTTGAAAATAGTAGACCTTCGTGCGGTAAGCACATTCGCAAAGGAGCATGATTTAATCACGGTTTGTGATAACACTTTTTGTTCGCCATACATTCAAAAGCCGATCGAGTTAGGTTTTGACCTAGTAGTTCATTCGGCTACTAAGTACCTCAATGGTCATTCTGATGTGGTTGGTGGCATTGCGGTTTGCTCTAAGGAGCGCCAAGATTTAGCTGAGCAGCTTGGTTTTCTGTCCAATTCGGTTGGTTCCATCATGAGTCCGTTTGATAGCTTTTTGGTACTTAGAAGTTTGAAAACATTACCGGTCCGTATGCAGCGACATTGTGAAAATGCTGCGGAAGTTGCGTCGTTTCTTCAGTCTCATGAGGCCGTGAGTCGCGTCTATTATCCTGGTTTGTCCGATCATCCTAATCACACAGTCGCAAAATCTCAGATGAATGGTTTTGGAGGGATGGTAACTGCTGTCTTGAAGGGCGGTTTGACAAGCGCAACCAAGTTTCTTGAACGAACGGAGCTGTTTACCCTTGCGGAGAGTTTGGGAGGGGTCGAGAGTCTAATTGAGCACCCTGCAATTATGACGCACGCTTCAATACCTGCTGAGATTCGAAAGGAACTGGGAATCGACGATGGCTTGGTGCGTTTATCGGTGGGTATTGAGTCAGTGGAAGACCTGGTTCGAGATCTCGATAATGCACTGTTAAATCTCTAGCTAGTCCAAAACGACTTAACTTTCCTCGCGTTTCTTTCTCGAAAGGCTTATCGAAACGACAGAACAATTCCCTCCTTTGATTTGCTACGCTAACTCATGTGAGTTTTGTTAGAGGAAGGGGAGTAATGAAAATCATTATTAGGATTTTAATTGGTGTTTTGGCGTTAGCGCTCGCGGCGATAGGTGGGCTCTATCTAACCGGTAATGGCATGCTTTTGACGATCTTTTGGGCGACGACCATGGGAGGTCCTAGCTTGCCTTTCGACGAAACTGAAGCGGTGGAACCACCCGGTTACTCTGATCCGGATAATTGGGCAGCGTTACCGTCTCGCGTTGGGGTTGAAGACATGATTCCCAAGGGAATAGGTGATGGGGATATCCAAGGTAGTGCGCCGGTCGACGTATTTTTTGTTCACCCCACCGGTTTTCTGAGGGGAAAATCGTGGACCTACTCGATGGATAAAAATAGCGCGACAGAAGAAAATACACAGTGGATGATGGCTAACCAGGCAAGCCCATTCAACGGTTGTTGTAACGTCTACGCGCCCAGGTACCGGCAGGCTAATATATTTTCCTATTTCCAGGAAGAAGAAGTGCGAGATCAGGTATTAGGGTTTGCCTATCAGGACGTTAGGAGAGCGTTTGAGTATTTCATCGCTAATTTTTCAGAAGGAAAGCCGTTCATTTTAGCTAGTCATAGCCAGGGTACCCATCACAGTTCTAGACTACTTCAGGAGCTAATTGACGGGACTGAATTGTCTCAGAGAATGGTAGCTGCATACATAATCGGCGGTACCATTCAACGTAAAATTTTCGATGATATGAAAACAGTAACGCTTTGTGATTCGCCAACAGACTTACACTGTGCAATTCACTGGGATACTTGGAGTGAAGATGTGATCGACACTGAAATGCCTGGTGTTGCCGAAAATGTTTGCACCAATCCTTTAAGTTGGCGGCTAAATGGTGGTTTGACTGAAAAGTCTTCACACCTAGGCGCTGTGGTTGCTTCGGGAGTATTTCAGGTTGAGTTAAGCGGCAGTGATGAAGCCACAGGGGTTGCCTTTGATCCGCTGGGGTCGCCGATCAAGAATATGCTGAGGGCTCAGTGTAAAGATGGCGCTCTCTATATATCGGACCAAACAGGCACGCCATTTGGTGAGCAGGGTGGTAGTTTTGGCGGCGGAAATTACCATGGTCTGGACTATCCAGTTTTTCATATGGATATTCGAGAAAATGCGAAGGAACGCGTTCAGGAGTATCTCAATCGATCCGGTTAGGGGGCGAAGCTTGATCTTGCTTGAACGCCCCAGCGTCCATCAATGAGAGAAACAATCCACAAGGAAGGATAGTGCCCTATAACAGTGTCGTCGGCTCGATATCTAGTGAATTGAACAGCGAAGTGAACTTTGTCGGCAGTACTTTGAACTGCATGACGGTAATCCCATAGGCTATAGTGCCACCCTGTAGATTGAATGAATCGTTCAAAGAAACCTTCTGGAAAAGCGGCGTCTTCGTCTAGAGTTGTTATTTTCCCGCTGGCAACACGAACGTGAGGAAAATGAAAAGCAGCTTTCATCCCTTTAATGTCTCTGAGGTTCCATGCGCTCTGATAGTCCAAAAGAGGCCCCAGAGCCTCTTGCTCTGGGCCGGGTTTAGCAATGATGTCATCGGAATGCTCGGCGGCGTGATCGTGGATAAGAGCCATGGTCAGTAAGGCTCCGGCTCATTCTGGAATTGACGATGAATCTCAATTAGACCTGGTGTGTATGCGATGAACCAAGTTAATACTGCAACGCCAAACCAACTAATGGGTAATAGAAGCAACAAGACCGCCCAAAAAGCGAGAAAAGCATAAACCCTTGGCATCATCGCTGTAGGGCTGACTCTTTCCTTGTCGCCATCTCTTTTGAGTGGAAAGGCTTTCGGTCTAATGAACCAACCGTGCGCAGTCATTATGAGCAGAAATCGAAACCA
>DBSW01000085.1:3183-5625 GCA_002306745.1 Dehalococcoidia bacterium UBA1332
TTTGCTGCATGCCGTCTTTGATTTTGTCCCAGGTATAAATCGCTTCGGGCCGCGCGCCCGCTCCGCTCATGTTGCTAAATTTAGGTACGCAGCGCCATCGATACAGAACCTGGCCTGTCTTGTGGAGTGTCAAGACCGCAGGTTGGTAGTAACCCTTAGGATGTGATGCCCAGACTCGAGCCCGAAGATGGCCATAATCTTCATTATGAAAGACGTCCAGCCAGCCTCGGTCTTTGCATTGTTGACGAATCTCATGATGCGGATCACCTATGATTGGGAACGGGAGCTCCCAGGCTTCTTCAGCCTCAGATGCGAGACTGTGTGGTTCGCTGGTGATCCCAAAAACTTCGCCGCCTGCTGAGCGTATTTCATCAACGACTCCTGTTTTGACGTAGCTTCGTAACTCGAAGCGACAGGGAGGTCACCACAGCCCGCGGTAATAGAGAAGAACGATGAATTCGTATTTTTTTAACTGTTCATCTATCCAATTGCTTCTTATTCCGACGGGAGGATCTAGGAGTGGAGGTATATCGGGTGCGGCCGTTTCGACATGCTCAAATTTGTATCCTCCCTTTGTTGGCGTACATAGAACTTGCTCTCTGGCACAGATTTCGCCATCGCATAAAACTAATCCAAGTTGAAAGGGGGCCTCAATATCCTTTAGCTCTTCGGTCCCTACTAGTCCTGTGAGTTCGTAGTTCGTGTTGCTTTGCTTATTAATCCAATCTACGCCTGCTAACGCTGAAGGTTTCAAGAGTTCAGGAATTTCATTTTCACTTTGCATGTTAATAGATACTAGCGGTCGAATAGTTCCATCATAACTGCGTGAGGGTCATATGTGGAATTTTTCTTGAAGAGAAACGGAATTGAGGCTTTGCCCCAGCTCTTGCGATAATCGACACACAAGTATTATAAGCGTCTCTAAAAAACCTTAACAGAGATCGCTATTTGCTGTACAAAAGGTGGATTAACAGGAGGATTGAATGGAAAGATTTGATACCCAAAAATCGGAGGATTTGCTGGCTCGTGCAAGGGAGGTGATCCCCGGCGGAGTTTTTGGTCATTATGGCACCTCGGTTAGACGCCCAGGGCCAAAATGGTTTTCTCGGAGTGACGGCGCTTATTTTTGGGATATCGATGACAACAAGTACATCGACTATATGTGTGCGTACGGCCCAATGATTCTTGGCTACAACCATCCGGTAGTCGATGAGGCAGCGCGCAATCAGTATCAAGCAGGCAACACTGTGAGCGTGTCTTCTCCAGTGATGGTTGAGTTGGCTGAGTTGTTGGTTGAAACAGTGGATGCCGCTGACTGGGCGTTGTTCGGGAAAAATGGCGGAGACAGTACTTCGCTGGCGGTACGGATTGCAAGAGCCGCGACCGGTCGAACAAAGATTGTGAAGATCCAAGATGGCTATCATGGAGTTGCGCCTTGGATGATGGCCAGTATGGCCACCGAAGAGAGAGAGATTAAAGGAATAACAAAAGAAGATGGAGCAAATCTTCTGCAGATTCCGTGGAACGACGCGACCGCTTTTGAACAATTGATCGCAGAATATCCTGATGATATCGCCTGTTTCATATCGTCTCCTTACGATCATCCAGCGATGCGAGATAACACGCTGCCGGAGGACGGCTATTGGGCTAAAGTAGAGTCGCTTTGTCAGAAGCATGGGATCTTGTTGATCGTAGACGACGTAAGATCTGGCTTTCGAATCGATTTGGCAGGTTCTAATGTCGCGTATGGTTTTTCTGCGGACATGGTTTGTTTTGGAAAGGCAATCGCGAATGGCTACCCCTTGTCTGCCTTGGTGGGTAGAGACTCCCTTAAGAAAGTCGCTTCAGAAGTATTTTATACGGGCTCTCATTTTTTTCAGGCGGCGCCAATGGCTGCGGCAAAAGCCTGTTTAGTGGAAATGAAAAAAGCAGACGCCGCAAACCAAATGACGCAATTCGGAAACAAACTGAACGATGGTCTTGTTAATATTGCAAGCCAGCACGGTTACGATCTCAAGGCTTCCGGTATACCTGCGATGCCTTATTATCGCTTGACGAACGTGCCTTTTGATATCCACTCACAGTGGATTGACGAGTGCGTAACTCGTGGCGTTTATTTGCTCAATTATCACAATCACTTTGTGTCGACAGCTCATGATGAAGATGATCTAAACCGAACCTTCGACATTGTAAATGAAGCTTTTAAGGCACTGGGTGACTCTGCGCAACATCAGGTGGCGTAAAGTAGAAAAATATGCCTGAAACCATTCAATATGATGTGAGTGATCGCATTGCTACGGTTACGATAAATCGCCCCGAGCGCCGCAACGCCATGACCGCGGCCATGAACAAAGAGTTTCATAAGAAAATACGAGACGCGGGAGAAGACGATTCAGTGCAAGTGATTATCGTCACCGGGGCCGGCGGTTCTTTTTGCTCGGG
>DBSW01000085.1:6017-6208 GCA_002306745.1 Dehalococcoidia bacterium UBA1332
GATGCTATGGAGCGATCAGAGGTTTTCTGGCCGATACTGCATAACCCTAAACCAATTATTGCTGCTATTGATGGGTATGCGGTGGGGATGGGCGCCGAATTCACCAGTCAGTGCGACATTCGAATAGCCTCATCTAATTGTCGTCTCTCTTGGATATTTGCGAAACGTGGTTTAGTTCCTGACACGGGTGC
>DBSW01000042.1 GCA_002306745.1 Dehalococcoidia bacterium UBA1332
CTGCAGTCATAACTGAAAAATCAGCACCAGATTGAGCCAAACATAGTTGTCCGAACGTGTAGGCCTCACCCGGTACGGCAAGATGATCGTATTTCCCTGACACGAATCCCAGAACAATCGCGTCTTGTCGACCACCTTTGTAGATTTGACCTGTTGAATGTAGGTATCTTGGGCCGTAGCCAAATGTGGTAGCTAGTTTAGTTTTTTGGGATATTACTTTTCGAAGTTCCGAAAACGCTGATGTTAGTTCTTCTGATTCGTTTAGATAGGCAACAATTGCAACATATCGTGGAGGTCTACCGTTTTTTATCTGCTCGATAGCCTTATTGACGGATACGTTATCAATGTTTATTACTTGATTTGAAAGTAACTTTTTAGCTTCGGTTTTTGCTGAATCTACGTCTGGTTGATCAAACGGATATATCTTGAGCAGTGATGCAGCAGCAGCAGTTGCAAATTGCCAGCGAAAGAACTCACCTCCTAATTCATAGGGGCTTGGGCTAAATGCTTTGATAACCATTGTTGGATGCTGTGAAGCTAGGGATTTTATATACGGATTATCAAGCAGGGAATTTTTATTGTCATCGAAGATTACGAACTGGCGATCTGATCCATAGAATTTTGGATGTAGGATTTTTTCTCCCGTTATTGGAATTAGTCCCTTACCATTTTTACCAGTGGATTCAGCAAGTAATTGTTCAACCCATAAGCCAAATATCGAGAACTTTTCGCTGGTGATCAGTGTTACTTTGTCCTTACCATTGAGTGCATTTGCGGCAAGGAAAGCGCCAAGTTTGAGGCCAGGGTTATCTTCTTGATTAAACTGGCAGCGTTGTGCCATGTTTGATGCTGATTTGGCGAACTCAGAGATCTCTAGTCCCATTGCGGCGGCTGGCATCATGCCAAAAGCTGATAGAGCAGAAAACCTACCCCCCACGTCGTTAGGTGTGGTCACCCATGTTCCATATTCGCCAGATCTGGCCTTTTCTGAAAGAGGGGTTGCGCTATCAGTTAAAACAACCCATTTCCGACTATCATGCGGTTTATCTCCGATACGTAATAGCTGGTCTCTGAAGAACGCTTCAAGTGATAAGGTTTCAATTGTCGTTCCCGATTTGCTAGATACAAAAAACAGCGTCTTACCAAGCTCAAGGCGGCCTGTTAGTTCTGCAACTGTTTTAGGATTTATCGTATCTATAGTGTGAAGTTGAATTTGGTTTGGTCTATCGTCTGGGTAATTCTTAAAAACGCTAGCTATAGTCAGTGGCGTCATAGAGCTGCCGCCCATGCCGATTACTACCGCGTGTATGAACCCGTCATTCACGATCTGGTCATGAATGCCTGATAACTGTTCATTCAAACCCGCCATATGAAGGGGTAAATTTAACCAACCAAGATTTTTGTCAGTTGGGTCAGCGCCGGGCGAAGATTCGGGCCATAATGACGCATCATGGTTCCATAGGCGAGATGCAAAAGAGTTGGATACGAGTCGTCCCAGAGCTTTGGCCTCTGTGATTGACCCGTTTGAAATATTTATTAGCTTCTCCTGTCGATAAGCTAGTAACTACTTAGTTAGTGTTGAGATTAAGCCTCAGTGATCCAGTTTATTGAGTTTTTCTTCGATTCTTCTGAGCAGTGATTCATAAGACTGCGCAAACGCAGCAACGCCTGCTCGCAATAGGTCATCGGTAATTTTATCAAGGGATACTCCGGCCTCTTCTAATTGCATAATCTGATTTTTGGCGTCATCCGTTCCTTCTAGAAGATTCGCACCTGGATTTCCATGATCGTTATAGGCTGCGAGTGTTACTTCCGGCACAGTGTTTACAGTGTCAGGTCCCATTAATCCATCGACGTAAAGTGTGTCGGGGTAATCAGGGTTTTTTACACCCGTAGATGCCCACAACGGTCGTTGTACTTGTGCTCCTGTGGAGTGAAGAGGAAAGAAAGATCCGTTACCGCCAAGCTTTCTGTCAAATAACTCACAAAACTTTAAATAAGCGATCTTGGCATTAGCGATTCCGATTTTTCCTCGTAGTTTGTGGTTCGGTGGTAAAGCAGCGTCGACCGATGTGTCCACCCTGCTAACAAAAAAGGAGGCCACAGATCCAACAGTTGATGTTGTCCCATAGCCTTTGCTAGCGTAGCGAGATAGGCCTGATATATAGGCTTCAGCCGCTGCAGTGTAAGCGTCTATAGAGAACAGCAGGGTAACGTTTACGTTGATACCTTTAGAGACTAGAACCTCGATTGCAGGAATTCCTTTGGGAGTTCCTGGGACCTTAATCATCACATTAGGACGATCGATAGTCTGCCAGAGTCTGAGTGCTTCATCAATAGTTCCTTCAGTGTCATTTGCTAGGGTTGGTGAAACCTCTATGCTTACGTGACCGTCTTTCCCCATGGCATTGTCGTATACAGGCCTTAAAATGTCTGCGGCGGCGCGTATGTCATCGACAGCAAGCTGTTCGAAAATTGTTTGCGTATTAGCTCCTTCTGCGGCATATTTCCGCAAAGCTTCATCATATATATCGCTATCCGCTATCGCTTTATCGAAGATTGAAGGGTTTGAAGTGACGCCAGTGATTCCCAGATCGATAAAATTCTGAAGTTCACCTGACTGGATCATGTCTCGACTTATGGAATCCAGCCATATTGACTGACCATTCTCAAGCGCTCTTTTAATGTTGTTCATAATTTACCTATTGGCAAACTTAAGTTGTTTTATAGCCTTTTACTTGTTACTTGCCTTTAAATACTTGTTCGTTTTCGATAGTTGAGACTTTGTCGAGTCGACGAATAAAACGTGGCTCGTCTGCCTCGAGTTTGGCCTTCATAAAGGATCTGACGAGATCCTCGGCGAGTGCAACGCCGACTACGCGCGCGCCCATACAAAGCACGTTCATGTCATCGTGGCGAACACCCTGTCCAGCTGAATAAGTGTCGTGGCAGAGTCCTGCTCTTATTCCAGAGAACTTGTTTGCAGCTATAGCTGCTCCAACTCCACTCCCGCAAATAACGATTCCTCGGTCAACTTCTTTTGTTTGTACTGCTTTTGCCACAGGGGCTGCGAAATCGGGAAAGTCGTCTTCAGCGTCGTAATTATGCGCGCCTTTATCGATCACTTCATGCCCAAGCGATTTGAGTAGGTTAACCATTTCTGATTTTAGCTCGTATCCGCCGTGATCGGCGCCGATTGCTACTTTCATTACCGTCAGCCTGTCTGTGATTGTTGATTAAAAACTTTTGACTATATTACTTTGGTTAAGATCTGCTTGGAATTCCAATGTCGCATGGAGATAGTTATTATCTTCGCATCTCTGCCGGACTACCAGTAGCGGTGTGCGCCAGATACTTTTACTCTTGCCGAATATAGTGAAGTGTCACTAGCAATATAAATCCGCTTACCGTCCTTATCCCCAAAAACCAGATTCGCTGTTGCTTGTTCTGGAATTAGTATTTTTCCAAGCAGTACGCCCTGAGGAGAGTAGCACTGTACGCCATCACGCGCACTTGTCCATATGTTGCCCATTTGATCTATTCGGAAACCATCTGATGCCCCTGGTCTA
>DBSW01000092.1 GCA_002306745.1 Dehalococcoidia bacterium UBA1332
ATTGCTGGAAAATTTTGTGAGTCAGGTGATGTTTTGGCACGCGACGTTAATTTACCGGACGTAAAACCAGGAGAACTCCTTGCATTACCAGCATCCGGAGCTTATTGCTTGATGATGGCTAGTAACTACAATATGCAGACTAGACCAGCTGTCGTCATGGTGAAAGATGGTAAGGCGCGATTAATTAGGAGAAGAGAGACTTACAGCGATTTGCTCTCATCGAGCCAGAACCTTGACTGATCAAGGTTCAACTTTAGGGGAACATTCTTCAGTTGTTGGTTGGACTGTATTTGGGCACGCTGGTGCCAAGCGATTATTATCACGTTCCTATGAATTAAATCGCTTATCTCATGCATATTTGATTACTGGTCCTGACAAAGTGGGGAAGCGAACACTCGCCCTTGATATTGCTGCAATGGTGAATGGCGAGCGAATTCCAGACATGTTTGGAGAGCTGCCTCCTCTTGACCTTAAATCTTCCCATCAGGCTGAGCGAATTCGAAAAGGAATTCATTCTGATGTTCGTTTGATTAATCCTCAAACTGAAATTGACGGAAGTTCGAGAAAGGTAACACTTAGTGCGTCAAATTTGAGAGGTAGGCAGACGATATCTATCGATCATATTCGCAACATGATCAAAGATTCTGTGACTATGCCTTTTGAGGGCACGAAAAAAGTATTCATTATTGATGGTGCCCATCGAATGGTTGAGGCAGCGTCAAATGCTATGTTGAAAATCCTTGAAGAGCCATCAAGCGAAGTGATTGTCATTCTTACGGCACCTACACTCGAATCATTACCAGAAACGATTGTATCTAGATGTCAGAGAATTGAATTGCGGTCGGTTGAGACCACACTAATAGAGCACGAATTGATTCATGGATTTGGTGCGGAAGATTCGGAAGCAAGATTGCTTTCTAGGCTTGCTCAAGGATGTCCCGGATGGGCAATCGATGCACTCAATGATCCCACTATTATTGACGCACACAATCAAGCTGTTCTTAGGTTTGGAGAGCTCATTGCCAGTGGCATTGAAGAGCGATTCAGATATGCAAGGCAGACAAGTCAACAGTTTTGGCGGGATAGAGATGCTGTTATTACTGAGATAAATTGCTGGATCGAATGGTGGCGAGACGTTGCGATGATTCACCATAAGCTCACAAATCAATTAATAAACGTGGAATGGACTGCTTTGCTGTCAGAAATAGCGGCCCAACTCGATGGATCTCAGATATCTAATGCACTGGCGTCGCTCCAAGATGCTTTGAGTGCGTTAGAAAGAAATGCAGTGCCTCAGATAACATTAGAAGTTCTTATGCTGGATCTGCCTCGCGTAGATCCAGCTAAGGTACCATCCACCATTTTTGAAGTTGACCCGTAATTTTATTCAAAGGCTGTTACGACTGTTAAAAATTCAGATGATGGAATATTTTAGTTAGCAATGGGACGTGGGATAAATGGTAGCCATGTTGGTCTAAGTGGCTCGCTTACTAGGAATGAGTATGGATTTGGGACAGGTTCATATGGTTTATTACGTAGCTTCATCCTAGCTTCACCCGGTGTGCGATCTGCTTTCCGGTGGTTGCAAGGTTTACAAGCACTAACAACGTTATCCCATGTGAATTTTCCGCCCTTACATCGAGGTTGAACATGGTCAATTGTCATGTCATTAGATTTTTTTCCACAGTACTGACAAGAAAAATTATCGCGCGTAAATATTTCTCTGCGTGACATTTTCCTACGTTGAAGCGGTCGTTTTACCATGTATATAAGGCGAATTACATCAGGACGATCAAAAATGTTGTCCACAGTGTGTAAATAACGACCGCTATCTTGGACTGATTCTGCTTTACCTTTGCATAAGAGTTTTATGGCTCTTCGTATATTACAGATGCTTAAAGGCTGGTAATTTTGATTGAGTACAAGTACTGGTGCTCTACTGTTTTCAATTGTATGGGTGACCATTTTGCTTCCGAATATCTAAGGACCTATCTTAAAAGCTTCAGTAGACAAAATTGCTATTTATTATGAAGAGTTTAATGTTCATTGAATTTTCGGATCATAAGCATGATTAAAGCTAATTAATTGTTTTGATCAATCGCTTGTTCAAGTCGATCAATTGAAATGCCAAATTCTTCAGGTGCAAAACTTATTACGAAGGTTCTAAGATTTAGCAACGAAGGTACGATTTGTGATCTAACAAGCCATCTGCGAGTGTTTTCACGGCCAAGATTTTGGGCATATGTGATAGTTCTACCTGTGATCTCGTCTTTAAATCCTTCAATACCATCATTCATCAGGCTATCCAGTTCGATTTCAGCTTCGACTGAAGGGGTTGTTTCCACGAATGCGTAACGTGCCAATACGGTCATTACACCACCAGATATAAGTATGCCTGCGATAATTCCTATCAGAACTCCCCCTAGTGAATCTATCCAGATCGTGAATGTTAGATTCAGTGCTTTCTTGATTATTGCAGCTACAATTCGACTGATTAGGAACACTGCAACAAAAATAATTACATAGCCGATAGCAGTGGAAATTGCTGCGCTATCAATTCCGTCCCATATTAGCGATAGCACGTTGCCGGCGAAAAGCCCGCTTAACAATAGAGATATGTAAAGCGAAACTGCATTTAAACTTGCTGTTACAAGGCCAGTTTTGTAGCCCCAAATTGCTGATACAGCGAATATACCAATCAGCACCCAATCAAAAATGTTCATTTGTGTTAATCTCCACTATTCGTTAGGGCGTGGCGGATTCAATTCACGTTACCATCAGTGCAATCTTGCAGAATTATTCATAATCCGTATCCGTTAGATGAACAGGATTTTACCAGCAGTGGATTATCCTGTTAGTAATTTAATCATCATCAATGTACTCGATTCCAATCTCCAATTTGTAGGCAACGAGCAGGTTGTAAGTGGCAGAAATCAGTAAAAACTTAACGACTATTGCTATAGATGGCCCAGCAGTTTCAGGCAAATCTTCTGTCGGAAAAGCTGTAGCTTCTTCTCTTGGATATAAATTTCTTGATACTGGGTTGATGTATAGAGCAGCAACTTGGAATACCGTTCAGTTAGATATCGATATTTCAGACCATAACGCCGTTGTAAGTGCTACAAGGGCGATGCAAATTGCTATTACGGCAGTCAGTGAACATGAGAATTCGATTGTTGTTAATGGAGAAGACGTGACGCAACACCTTCATGCTGTCACGGTAGACGCTTCGGTTTCGGCGATCTCAGCAATTAATGGTGTCAGGGAAATTATGGTTTCTCAGCAGCGGAGTCTTGCGTCAAATGGATGTATCGTTATCGTTGGGAGAGATATAGGTACATTCGTAGTCCCGGACGCGAAGCTCAAAATTTATCTCACAGCGACCGCACAAACACGAGCTACACGTCGCTATCAAGATTTTTGTGCTGCAGGCTTGGATGTCAAATTTGAAGAGATATTACAGTCTATGGAGCAGCGCGACCTTGCAGACTCTTCTAGAGAAAATTCTCCTTTGCGGCCAGCAGATGACGCCGAAGTTGTGGACACCGACGATATGACGATGTACCAAGTAGTTGACAGGATTATTGAGCTTTTTAAGGTAAAAGTGTAATGGCTGGCTGGCTGTTTCCGATCTGTAATGCTGGGTTTAAGACAACCCTGAAGTGGTTTTCAGATTTAAGTATAGTTGGGCAAGATAATCTACCTAAATCGGGTCCGCTAATTGTAGTGTCTAACCATCTTTCCAACTTGGATCCTGCAATAGTTGCGGCCGCACTTCCTGAGCCACCAGTGTTTCTTGCCAAAAACGAACTGTTTAAATTCCCATTTATGTCTTCTTTCATGCGAGCATATGGTGCATTTCCAGTTAATCGACGAAAGGCTGATCTGCGTGCTGTGAATTGGCTCACTAGGCAGTTAGTTAGCGAACGCCGTATGGCAATTGTGTTCCCAGAAGGAACAAGAAGTAAATCTGAAGGACTGCTACAGGGGCAGAGTGGAATTGCTCGTATTGCATTGTCGACCGGGGTGCCAATCATTCCGTTTGCTTTGACTGGATCCGAAAATTTACAAAGTCCTTTTAAGGTTTTCAAACCGACAGCAACACTCAGACTGACTATAGGTGCATCATTTGTTGCGATCCCGTCACGGACATCGTCTACTAATGAGAGAGCGAGCCTAGTCACTACTGAAATTATGATTAGAATTGCAAGGATGCTTCCTGAAGGTTATCGCGGGCGGTACTCTGATCATTGTGATATTGATTTTTCAGCTACCGCAGATTATTCGTGGTCAAACAGAGAGGAGTCCGTTTAGTGTGTGGAATATTTGCATATGCTGGATCTGAGAATGCAGTACCATTCCTGATAGATGGGCTTCGTTCTGTTGAATATCGTGGATACGACTCAGCGGGGATTTCGGTTGTTGGTTCAAATAGA
>DBSW01000061.1:0-2098 GCA_002306745.1 Dehalococcoidia bacterium UBA1332
ACACTTGAGTCCGATGGCAAAATAATTTTATTTCTTAATCGGCGAGGTTCAGCCTCTTATGTCCAGTGCGTGGATTGTGGTGGTGTTCGAAAATGTCGACGCTGTGATATTTCGTTTACTTATCATCTTGATACGCCTTTAAAATCTAAAACACGCGGAAAGCTTATGTGTCATCACTGCGGTTATACCATCAAGGCTGGATCGAAATGTTCTAAATGCGGTGGTAAACAGATGAGACGTTCAGCCCCTGGTACACAGATGGTTGTGGATACCGTGGTAAATAATTTTCCGGGAGTAGATGTGTTCAGGTGGGATTCGGATAGTGCTCGTACAGCTTCAGATCATCAGCGGATTATGGATGAATTTGTGAGTAGTAAAGCAAGCATACTTGTTGGCACACAGATGGTTGCCAAAGGATTAGATATCCCGCGTGTTACCTTGGTAGGAGTTATTTCTGCTGATACAGGGCTTGCTGTACCTGATTTCAGTGCAGGAGAAAGAGCGTTCCAGGTACTAACTCAAGTCGTCGGTCGTAGCGGTAGAGGTGCATGGGATGGCAGAGCAGTTATTCAGACTTTCAATCCTGAACATTATTCGATTATCGCGGCTGCCGACCAAGATTATCGTCTTTTCTACGACACTGAAATAAGAATGCGTGCGTCACAGGCATATCCTCCATTTACGAAGATGATTCGTCTAAATTATTCCTCAATAGATTCGGATGTCGCTAAAACAGAAGCAGAACGAATGTCATCACAAATAATTAAATTAAGAGAAGCGCATGGCGAAACAGGAACAGAAGTCATTGGTCCTACTCCGAGATATCCTTTGAAAGTTAGAAATATGCATCGATGGCAAATATTGCTCAAAGGCGCACAGCCTGACAGACTTTTAGAATTAGCCAACGTTGGACCAAATTGGACAGTTGATGTCGATCCGATGTGATGGACTAGTGTCATACTGAATTTTTTAAGGATTGATATTGTCTGTTCGTAGAATCAGAGTTTTTCCAGATCCAATACTTCGCAAGAAGTGCCGGGTTGTTAAACGCATCGATCATAGTGTGCGAGAGCTTGCACTGGACATGGTCGAGACTATGGATGCTGCGAATGGAGTGGGTCTTGCTGCTAATCAGGTAGGAGCATTGAAGCGAGTCGTGACTTTGCATCTCCCTGAACAACAAAATGCGATCGTCTTGATTAATCCTGAGATTAGAGACAAGTCAGGTGAAAGAGAAGTTTTAGAAGGATGTCTTTCGTTTCCTGGTTATGAGGGAATGGTTAAACGATCCGTTACCGTGAAGGCTCGTTGGCTGGATGAGAATGGTTCAAAAATGAAGATTTCAACCGAGGATCTTTTTGCTCAGGCGCTTGAACATGAGATCGATCATTTAAATGGAATTCTTTACGTAGATCATCTTTTAGAACATCAGCGGCTTGCAGCTGCTGGCACTCACGTTAATGAGCATTCCCCTCACATGCACGATTTGGAACTTGAAGTCCGTGCTGACCATGATGATAGTGCTGAAATACCCACCCAGGACGATATTGAAGTCGTTCACACGACCGTGAAATTTAGCGAACTTTACTCGGATTCTTCAGTGAATCAGATGCAATACGATTTGCGAAGCGCCGGTTATGTGGTAGACCAACCTCATATGTATGGTCTGAACAGGATTGAGCCAGATAATAAAATTTTGGACGGCGGAATAATTTTAGATTCGAAGCCCAACAAATAGTTTTATAGATCAGAAAATATAAAGCACTGCATTTTTTAGATCTATTCATGATGTCAATGAATAGATACGCTCGTTTCGAATAAATAAACGGAGAAATCGAACTCAAATACTAAGCGAATTTACGTTCTTCGGGTGCTATACTTTTGGCTTGCCTAGTTCAAGAATGATCGTGATCTGTTGACTTAGGCGT
Organism: Dehalococcoidia bacterium UBA1332; assembly: GCA_002306745.1. Classification (GTDB taxonomy): domain Bacteria; phylum Chloroflexota; class Dehalococcoidia; order Lucifugimonadales; family Lucifugimonadaceae; genus Lucifugimonas. The sequence continues at coordinate 1,929 of DBSW01000061.1, forward strand.
CGTATTTGTTTTGTTTGGTGCTGTCATCTATTTTGGTAGATCGGCATCAGGAGATCTTTGTAGAAAATTGTCGACGTCCCCAAAGCGTTGGTTAGATGTCGGTCTAAAACACTTAGACACGCCGCCTGAGCGGCGCGTTTCGCGTAAGAGTCATAGCCATTGAGTAGGTT
>DBSW01000061.1:2414-3100 GCA_002306745.1 Dehalococcoidia bacterium UBA1332
AGAGTCATAGCCATTGAGTAGGTTTAGAGGTTTAATCCTAGTTGCAATATTGGTTGTTACTTCGTTTGCCGTATTGGCAATTTCAGAAGTTAACGTCTTCGGTTTCACACGTGGTGGAGAAAGCCCACTTGGGTTTACTCTCGGATTAGATCTGGAGGGAGGCACTCACCTTGTTTATAGCGTTGTTCCTGAAGATGGTCGTGACCCCACGCGCGAAGACATGGAAGGCGTGAGAAACATCATTGACCGACGTGTAAATGAGTTTGGTGTAAGTGAAGCAAGCGTTCAGTTACTAGGTGGAGGAGTAGATTCACCACCAGACCGCGTGCTGGTTCAGATTCCTGGCCAAACAGGTTCTTCAATAACGGCCAACTTCAACGCAGGAACTGTCAGTGCAGATACTTTGCAGCAATTCTTTCGTAGTGAGTTGAATCGGCCAGACGCAAAAGTAAAGCAAAATGAAAATGGTTCTCTCACGATCGTTTTAGATGAAATCCAAGGTGAAGTACTAGACGCTAACGGAAACATCACGATAGAGGCTGAGGCTGATATCTGGCGGGAAGCGATTATTGCGGAGTACCCGGTCGCACTTCAGGTTGGTTATATCCTTCCCCAGACGGAAACACCGGTAGTCGGAGATGATACATCTACAGAGCCTGCGTCGACTGAAGATGTCGTCACGCTTC
>DBSW01000210.1:0-2417 GCA_002306745.1 Dehalococcoidia bacterium UBA1332
GGGGACCACTACCTTGTGACCACTGTTTATGATTTTGTTTAAAACACCCTCCAGGTTAGGGGTGTGTATTGTCCAGTAGCGATAGCCGGTGGCGCCCCTAATACCTCCTGGAGGAGCTTCTGCAGGAGCTGATGGATCAAGTTCTATTACTTTAATTATACTGTCACCGACTTTGAATCGATTCATGGTTCCGCCGCCGGGCATGGGGATCGAAGCTTCGAGCTCAAGCCCAAGTACTTCGCCGTAAAAAGTTTTCATCGCATCAATGTCTTTCGCGATGATTCCGATGTCAATGGCTCGTTTCTGTACTTCGATTCCCATTCTTTGCCTCACTTAATTAACTATGCCGCACCCATCATAGCTTTGGTTTCCAAGAATTCTTCAAACCCTTCTATCCCCCACTCCCGACCATTACCAGACTGTTTGTAGCCACCGAATGGTGCAGAAAAATCTGGCCCAGCACCATTGATATGAACATTGCCTGTGCGGAGTTTTCGTGCAATTGCCTGTGCATGCTCCGGTTCACCTGATACGTAGCCCGAGAGCCCGTAATCGGTATCGTTAGCTATAGAAACCGCATCATGATCGTCTTGATACCCGATGATTGAAAGCACGGGGCCAAAAATTTCTTCGCGAGCTATGGTCATATCGTTTGATACATTTGCAAATATTGTGGGTCTAACAAAATAACCTTCTTCAAGTCCTTCAGGGCGTGTCGGACCGCCAGCGATCAAATCTGCACCCTCATCAATGCCCTTTTGAATCAGTGTTTGAATTTTGTTGAACTGGACTTCACTTACGACAGGACCCAGTCTTGTACTTTCAGCAGAGGGGTTGCCGACAACAGATTTAGCTGCAGCTGCCTTTGCCGCATTTATTGCTTCGTCCATTCGGGATTGAGGCACTAACATTCGAGTCGGTGCGTTACAAGATTGTCCGCTGTTACCGAAACAGCCTGCGACTCCACCAGAGACGGCGCGCGCGAAATCTGGCACATCGTCGAGAATTATGTTGGCAGATTTGCCACCCAGCTCCTGAGTAACGCGCTTTATTCCATCAGCAGCAGCTTTCGCTACCTCCCTGCCTGCCCGTGTTGAACCTGTAAATGAGACTAAATCAATATCCGGGTGGCCTGCAATTGCTGCACCAACGGTTAGACCGTCTCCATTAACCAAATTGAAAACTCCAGCCGGTAAACCTGATTCCGCAATGATTTCAGCTAATATGTATGCGCTAATTGGGGCAATCTCACTTGGTTTCAAAACTATAGTGCACCCGGCTGCTATAGCAGGAGCTACCTTGCAGGCTATTTGATTGAGAGGCCAGTTCCAAGGTGTAATGAATCCGCAGACGCCAGCGGGTTCTTTAACAATTTTAGTTGTACCCCTTATCTCCTCGAACTCAAAAGTTTCCAAAATAGACAATACGTTCATAAAATGACCGAGTCCACTTCCGACTTGAGCTGTCTTTGACAGCCCCATTGGGGCTCCCATCTCTGATGAAATAGCGGTGGCCATTTCATCGCTGCGGGATTTTAGTCCGCCAATGATGTTGCTAATTATTCCTTTTCTTTCCTCGATACTGGAATTGGACCAGGAATCAAAAGCTGATTTTGCGGCTTTTGCTGCACTGTCGACGTCGTCCACATTTCCTAAACTGATGGTGGCAAAAGCTTTTTCAGTTGCAGGATTAATTACATCAAGTGTTGATCTGCCAGCAGGCTCGATCCATTTACCGTTTATAAAAAATTTGTTGTAAGCCGTGCTCATTTTCTACTCCTAACTTTATTAAAACCAAGAAACTATGGAGGCAATTTTACGACATAATTATGCGCCTTCCTTTTCGGGCCATGAAGTATAACCGACAAATGCCCTTATTCTGAATATCTTGTGTATTAAGATTTAACGATCATGAGCTTTAAAACAGGCGAGCACGATATGATCCGAATTCTTAGAGCTATTCAACATTGTTTCTTTTAGATTATACCGAGAAGTGCATTGATAGCAGCATCAAATTGTGGATCTCCGCGCTTTGTATTTTCATATGGAAATGGGATTAATTGGTCGGGAATAATAGCATTGTCTCTAAAAGGTTGACCGTCAATATAAAACTCCTCTCCATTACTAAAATCTTCAAACAAGTATGCGCCAATTTCTCCACGTGTTGCCTCGCCTAAAGTGATAACTCTTTGTAGCTTTTTCAGCTGATAAGCAAATAACTCGGTTCCGCCTCGAGTGTCCCGATTTAACAAGACTGCGATTGGTTTGCGATAGGGAGTAGTCTCGGAGGCGGGCGAATTCTCGGCAAATCGCGTATAACTGTTGTTTTCGAGTGCGGATGTAAAATAATTGTCTCGAGTTGGAAACACCAGATCGAGATGCTGAGGGTCTAAGAAACCTAAGCTATTTCGAAAATCA
>DBSW01000210.1:2735-3499 GCA_002306745.1 Dehalococcoidia bacterium UBA1332
AAACCTAAGCTATTTCGAAAATCAAAAATTATACCATCCGTACCGCTAAGTTCTCTGAGTAACGCTCGATAGTTGATAATATCTGCTGTGGCACGACTCAGAGCCCAAAACCTAATGTACCCGATCGTCTTATTGCCGGCCGAGAATTGAAGTACTGAGTTTGCCGTTGCCGACCTGTAGCTGTTGTATAAATTTTCGAAAACTGGAATCACAGAGAGTTCTATTGAATCATTTGCTCTAGATAAAACGAGGGTATGCTGCTCTCGCTTAGGTAGGAAGTTTCCACTCGTATCCCTCTCAGAATTAAAAGATTCGATTGGATGAAAAGGATTACCATCTGCTATCTCAATTATATCGCCTCTACGAATGTCCACAGCATGAGCCGGATAGCCTTCAAGTACCGCCGTGACAAGATATCCATTTGAGACTTCTACCGCTTCGATTCCAATATGATTAAGGACCACTCGCTCGGCGTTGATATTTGCATGGAATGATTGTTTTAAAAGTTGTTCTAAGGTGCTGTTACGCGATAGTTGTGCTGCTGCGTTTCCAATTGCAAGACTGAGCAACAAAATTAAATAGAGAATTCGCATTCTTAACGCGCTAACTTTAGCGCTCGTTTTGCTGACGGTATGGAGAGGTAAGCCGGATTTTGAGCACTATCTGGATCCTGTTCGTTAACCCGTAATTTGATTGGTATATACTCATACTGTAATCCACTTTCCTCCAGAGCCCAGAGGCACCTGAATGATCTGGATTGTTGC
>DBSW01000141.1 GCA_002306745.1 Dehalococcoidia bacterium UBA1332
GTCAAGGTCTCAGGTCGTTCGATGATTTTTTTGTTCAAACGTCTGTAAACGGTTAGGCAGGCATTGGTTGCCACGCTGCAATCTTTAGCGATAGCATTCAAGCCTTGGTCTGCCATTTCATACCAGCGTTCCGCTTCATTAGCTAACAATACTTGACTGTCCCTAGCCCATTCAGTGAATTCGTAAAAATCGTCTGGTGGTAGACCAGCGTGATTAGATGGAGCATACTGCCTTCCTCTTTTATAATCGTCCAAGACGTCTCTTGCAAAGTTGGTTAGTTGAAGCGCGATTGCCAGATTTTTTGAAGTGGCTAGCGTGTCTTCAAACGGTGTACCTTTCGAAGGACCGTAAACATGTGCGAGGAAGTAACCAACGACAGTAGCTGAACCGTATATGTATTGATCTAGAAGCTCTTTCCAGTTCGAATAAACTTTTTTCCCGATATCCAAAGCCATCGCATCCAAAAATGAAGCGTAATATTTTTCTGGAATTTTGTTGACATTCGCCACAGATTGAAACCCGCATATAGCAGCCGGTACGCCCGATTTTGCGTTTGATCGAGGGTCATATTCACTCTTGGAATTTTCGAATTGTTTACGCCACGATTCCAGACGGTTATGCCGAGAACCAAGGTCTATATTGAAAGTATCTACGATCTCATCTGGATATCTGACTGCTGAATAAATTATTTCAACATCACGTCGTTTTTCTAACGGTAAAAATCTAGTAACGGTGAAAAAACTGGTTGAATACTTTCGGAGAACTTTTCTACCAAAAGTACTTGCCACAAGTCGTGCTTGAGATGAGGTGCTGGATTGAATTAAAGATTCGAGAGTACTTATATTCAGAGCATCCCAGTCTTGGTGGGTCCAGACGCTATTTGCGATTACTGATGATGTATTAATGTTGATTAATTCCAGTAAATAGGTCCTGTTTTCTGAACAAGAAATTTACCAAAAAATGGCGCTCTGAGCTTTGAGCGCCATTTTTCTAAAAGAGACCCTTTTTAACCCCGTGTTGTGATTGGAAGCTCTTCACTGTTACCCCATTCAATCCAAGATCCATCGTACACCTTGACCGCTGGGTACCCAAGAAGCTCTTGAAGCACGAACCATGTGTGGGTTGCTCGAACTGCAGTTTGGCAGAGTGTAAACACTACTTTATCCCCTTTAATCCCTGCACTCTCGTAAATTACTTTTAAATCAGACGCAGGTAAGAACCGTTGGTCTTCACCAACAGATCTGACCCAGTTGACGTTACTTGACTCAGGAATGTGCCCCCCTCGGTCGGCTCTTACATCTTTGCCCGAATATTCTTCAGGTGAGCGTGTGTCACAAACTATTTTAGAAGGATCTTCTACTGACTCTATGACTTCGTTCCAATTCGCAATAAGACTGGCCTCCGCAGATCCGGAGAATGAGTAATCAGATTTGGAGATGTCTTTACTACCTTGATCAACGTCATACCCGTTTTTCGACCAGTAATCCCATGCTCCGTCTAGGAGGCGACTGTCTTTATGTCCATACACGTCCAGCGCCCATAGTCCACGACTCGACCATAAATTAGAGTTTCCGTCATAAAAGACTACTGTATCTTCGGGACTCACCCCGACGCTCGATAACGCAGCAGATATGTGATCAGCTGATGGCAACATGCCAGGTACTCCGTTGGCATCTTCTCCCTGAAAAACTTCTTTTGGAGTTAGTCTAACGGCACCAGGTACATGGCCAGCGTTGTAATCGTCCTCGCCGCGCATATCAATTACAACCAAGTCAGAATCATCGATATGATCTTTGAGCCAATCTGCAGAGACCAATCGTTCGGGGTTGGAATATCCTCGGCTTGTGATTTCATCACTTTCATAAATCGTTGATTTATCTGAATTACAACCAGCTGATGTTAATGCGAATAATCCAATAACGGACATTACGAATATGCTGGTTATGTATCGAAATTTGGTATGTGTAATCATTTGGAATTTTGTTTCTAGTTAATTTTTGTGAGGCGTATTCGCCATTCACCGGCGCTTACTTCCTCTATGTCAACATCAAAACCACGTTTCAACGCTTGAGGTGGAATAGTGGATAACGCTGGCGGGTGATCCGTGAGAACGTCAAGAATAGACAAATATTCTTGGTTTTTATCCAACTCTTCATTGGTTTTCATCATTGGGTAGGGACAAATTTCTCCACGGACGTCAATGGACGAAATTTCACCCATTTGTTCTTTTGCCAATTAGCTCTCCTTACCTGTAGGTGTCAAAGTTAGCTTCCATAGATTTTCTTTAGGCATAGACATTTGGACTCGAATGCGCAGTCGTGCTGCAGCTGAAGGGACATATTTCATCACCACATCTTGATCTGTAGTCAAAATAACTTTGGATCCCCCTGCGACCCGATCTAGTGCATTAATCGCAAGTTTTAGGTGTCTGGGCATAGTTACACCGGTCAAATCAATCTGGTGGTATGCTGGCATTAGTGGATCCTTTTAATCACCTGAGTACCGGTAAACGCACCTACCGCAAGCGCAATTCCGAAAACCCACCCTGAAAGTGACAGCGATGGGATTGCAGAGAAGAGCGCTCCAACCGTGCAACCAACCGCAAGCCCGGCTGCATAACCCATAAGCAGGCCTCCTCCTAATGATTGGACATAACGTCTCCAATTGTTAGGTAGCCTCAGTTTGAATTCCCCTGCAAACAAAGCCCCCATAAGTGCGCCTGGTAATAAACCAACTGTTATTGCAAACGTGTGAGTTATAAGGCCTTTGTCATCCGATATACCGGTGCAACCTCCTAGATCTGCTAACCCATTAAGCACTGGCACATCGAGGCCTGTCCATCCTAGACCGAGTTGGGAGGCTCGCATCAATTCACCGGTCACTCCTAGCGGCATATGAATTGTATATAGAACAATTCCTAAAACCCCTAACGTGGCTCCTCCTAAGGCGACATTCCATCCTTTTTTGAAAACAGGATCTAGAGTGTTGCGAATTCGACTCTGGAAATCTTGTGCCGGTCGTTTTTTTGTAGCGATATCTGGCGTGAAAATGCCTGTCGCATTCTCACGGTATATAACTAAAAGATAAATTAGAATCAAACCAATTAGTGTGACTGCGACACCACCTGTATACCCCAAATTTGTAGATGACGGAAGCCAAATTTTTGGTTCAGTTGAAATGGTGAAATCCCACCACCAATTCCAGGTCATTGTCAACGCGGCAAGACCCAAAATGACGCCGCCTATCGTGATCCATGAAGCCACATATCCTTCTGCCATTCGGTAAAGGGAACCGGACACACAGCCACCCGCAATGACCATTCCTATACCGAATACGATCCCGCCAACGATTACAGAAATACCTACTGGGAGGATGTGAGCTTCCGACGGAAGTGTTCCTGAATTTGTATTAGGAACTATCCAACTCATTATTGCTGCAAATCCAATCGTGGAGACGCCGATGCCAACAATAATGCCTTTCATATTGTGTCCAGATCCAAACAGAAATAGATCACGAAACGCAGATGCAAAGCAAAATCTGGACCTTTGTAAAGTGAAACCGAATACGTTTGCGATTACCCAAACCGCAGCAACCACGGATTGGTTTTGGGACACAAATAATCCAATGAGGGCAGTGCTGATTAGAACAAGAAATCCCATTCTTGTTTGCATAGAACGAGGCACTAACAGACTTAAAGGGCTCGCTTTAGATGCTTCTTTTTCTACAGGTATATTCATGCTTATTTGGAAAAAATCCCAAAAAAAAGCCCCGACTTAGCAGGGATAAAGGTTTTGAAATATTGAGAGTTAGCCATGTTTGTTTTATAAATTTTGTCACACAAATTTTATGGTTATCGTCATGGGGCTAACGAAAATCATACGGAAATTAGTCATCTCGAAAAACCTGTCGACTATGAGCTATTGGTTAATGCGTGTAGAAACTATACCTGAATATTTCCGGTTTTAATGGATGTCTGGTCGTTAGATAATTCACAATTGGTTGTGAACAAATTCATTTGCATCACGTGAAGTTAAATTGCGAAGCTTATTTTATTGTTCAGGGTCGTTGTTACAGTATGTCGGAAACGGTTAAATCAGTGATTACACATTGGTTATTTACGTTTACTGGGTTAGGATGATTTTTACTTGTATACGCGTACTTTTTAATCGGAGGTTAGATCGCTTCACGTAGTTTTTACCGCTAACTTTTTATATTGATTGTGAATGCAATTTGATCACAAATTAATCAGAAGTAATGCCTACGAGTTTTAGAGCAAGAATCCCTAATTGTATGGAGAATATAATGACTCAATATCTTTACCAGGCGGCATATACGCCAGAATCTCTAGCAGCACAGATGCACAATCCTGCTGATCGTTTAGCCACTGTTGGAGAGACGATCTCAAAATCTATTGGAGCAAAGATAATCGGTGGAGGCTTTTCGTTTGGAGAGTATGACATTGCTGTGATCATAGAGGCCGCAGATGACACAGTAATGGCTGCGGTAGCAATAGCTGTTGCATCCGGTGGCGCTGTCAGATCTTCAAAAACCACGCGTCTTCTTAGCGGTGATGAGTGGGTTGAGGCTCTAAATAAATCGTCGTCAGTTGCGTACACGCCAGCCAGCTAGGTTTGATCTCAGGCTAAAGAATAGAAAATTATGATTAAATGGATGGTAGCCCCTTACCGTTCTTCTAGGGGCTACCATCCATTTAAATGCGTAGTTCTCTTTTTTTTGAAATTGACGGTCAGTCTAACTCGACATAGACTTGAACTCAGTTCTAATGTCTGCACTGATTGAGTTTCCATAGTGAATCCATGTATGTAGATGTCGGTGAATCAACGAGCTTCGAGTCGAGAGCTGCTGTTGTCACTCCCGGCCTGACACCCGGAGGTGATGTGAGTAACTCCTTCCGTTGAAAGGTCAAGATTACTAGTTGCTGAATGCACTTTCACTCCGGTGGAAAAAGTGCGGTAGGTTTCTGAGAATTGCTAGTGTACTGATTGCCCTAATACGGGAATCTGAAACTCGTTTTAATTTGTGCTGAGGTGTGTGATCTTTAATTTTGGTGTGCCCCTTAATGGGGTAGGTAAGGAAAAATATGAGCGATTACAGATTTGAGACTCTTCAACTACATGCGGGTCAAGAGCCAGATCCAACAACGAATGCAAGGGCTGTTCCGATTTACCAGACCTCCTCTTACACATTTAATAGTGCGGAACATGGTGCGAACCTATTTGGTTTAAAAGAATTCGGAAATATATACACCCGAATTGGAAATCCAACCACAGAGGTGTTCGAAAAACGTGCAGCGGCACTTGAAGGTGGAATGGCTGCACTAGCAACCGCGTCAGGACAGTCAGCCCAGTTTCTTGCAATCACTAACATGATGCAGGCAGGTGATAATTTCGTATCCTCCCCTTACTTGTATGGAGGTACTTGGAACCAGTTCAAAGCACAGTTCCCTCGTCTAGGTATTACTGCTAAATTCGCAGCAGATGACACTGCAGAAGAATTAGAAAAACTTATCGACGATAAAACTAAGGCTATATTCGTTGAATCGATGGGTAACCCTAGATTCAATGTTCCTGACTTAGAGAAAATTGCTTCCGTTGCCAAAAAGCACAGTATTCCGTTTGTCGTAGACAACACATTGGGTGCGTGCGGGGCACTGATCCGTCCTATTGACCACGGTGCTGACGTTGTTGTTCAGAGTGCAACAAAATGGATCGGCGGTCACGGAACTACCATCGGTGGTGTGATAGTTGACGCCGGTACATTCGATTGGGGCAACGGTAAGTTCCCGCTGTTTTCAGAGCCTAGTGATGCTTACCACGGTCTTGTCCACTGGGACGCTTTTGGTTTTGGCAGCGACGTATGCAACATGTTAGGAGTTCCAGAAGGACGCAACGTGGCATTTGCTTTACGAGCAAGATTGGAGGGACTGAGGGACTGGGGACCGGCCCAGGGACCATTTAACTCGTTCTTGCTTATTCAAGGTCTTGAGACACTGAGCCTGCGTGTCGAACGGCACACTGCTAATGCGCTTGAACTCGCTAAATGGTTAGAGTCACATGCCAACGTAAAAGCTGTTAGCTACCCAGGTCTGGAGTCTAGTCCATACAATGAACTTGCCAGTAAATATACCCTACGTGGTTCAGGTGCAATGTTGAACTTCGAATTGAAGGGTGGATATGATGACGCCGTTACATTTATCGACAACTTGAAGCTTGCTAGTCACTTGGCAAATGTTGGTGATGCAAAGACGCTGGTTATCCATCCTTCTTCTACAACTCACCAACAGTTGAGTGAAGAAGACCAATTGGCTTCAGGTGTAACTCCAACGATGGTTAGAGTTTCAGTGGGACTTGAGCATATTGAGGACATCAAGGAAGATTTTCAAGGTGCTTTTGACGTAATCGGTTAGATAGAACGTAAATAATGTGCGGATCACGGGATAATTCCCTTGATCCGCAATTTTTCTAATGACACTCATTCTTCCAACTAACTATCACGCACTGCCACAGATCGAACAGAACGGTGTCAAGTGGGTACCCGTTCCAGAGGCTGAAAAGCAGGATATTCGACCTCTTCGAATTGGGATTATGAATATCATGCCGCTAGGTGAGCAGTATGAATTTAACCTTCTTTTGCCACTAGGTTTATCTGTTCTGCAAATCGAACCAATATGGATCAGACTGGAATCTCATCAATACAAAACTTGGAAACCTGGGCATCTTGACGACCGTTATCTTAGTTATGGGGCTGCAACAAGAGATTCAGCCCTCGATGGATTGATAATTACGGGAGCTCCTGTTGAACATCTTAAGTTTGAAGATGTCGTCTATTGGAAAGAATTTACAGAGATAGCGAAGGACGCTCGTGAGAATACTCCGAATACCCTCGGAATCTGCTGGGGCGCTTTTGCTTTGGCATATTTAGAGGGCATCAGCAAAATAGACTTTGATAAAAAACTGTTCGGAGTTTTTGAACTCAACAATCTTGATCAAAATCATTACGTGATGGGGGCAATGGACGATGCGTTTCTTACACCCCAGAGCCGAATGGCTGGTATGTCAGATCATGATTTGGTTCAAGCCAAAGCTCAGGGGCGTATAAATCTTTTAGCTCATGGTCCTGAGTCAGGTTATTCGATATTCGAAACTACCGACCGAAAAGTGTTAATGCATCAAGGACATCCAGAGTATGGTTCGGGCCGACTTGCATACGAAGTACTAAGAGATGCAGATGATGAGTCGGTCGGCGAAGTTCAAAATTTTGACCCTGAGCGCCCTGTGAATAGATGGCGGATGCATAGGAACACATTCTTCCACCAATGGCTCAGATACTGTTACACCCAGATCAGCATGAACTCAGGTGAATAGTTGTTATTTATCAACGTATATCTAAATCGTTAAACCATAAATATCTCTGATATGAAATATCGTGCTGAAATTGACGGTCTGCGAGCAGTTGCCGTTATCCCTGTCATTCTTTTTCATGCCGGCTTTGAAATTTTCAGCGGTGGTTTTGTTGGTGTTGATGTTTTTTTCGTACTTTCGGGGTATCTGATAACAAAATTGATCGCGGACGAAATCGATTTAGGAGAATTCTCAATAATCGGTTTTTATGAACGACGGGCTAGACGGATACTGCCAGCGTTATTCTTCGTGATGATCTGTTCTATTCCATTAGCTTGGATTTTGCTGTTACCGAGTGACTTTGTCGATTTCTCGCAAAGCCTTGTAGCAAACCCTCTGTTTGTAGCGAATTTTCTGTTTTGGATGGAAAGAGGATATTTTGGCGTAGCTAACGAGTTGAAGCCTCTAATACATACTTGGAGTCTATCCGTCGAAGAACAGTTTTATGTTTTTTTCCCGATACTATTTACTTTTGTGTGGAAAAAAACGTTTCTACTCTATGCGTTATTGCTATGTGTGATACTTGGATCATTAGTAGCATCCTACGCAGTTACAAAACTTCATTTTGACACTGCCTTTTATCTTCTACCTACTCGGGCCTGGGAGTTGCTCTTAGGAACTTGCGCTGCGCTTTTCATAAGAAAAGACATAAAAACACTCACATATAACAAGTCAATCAATGATGTACTGAGTTTTCTGGGGCTAGTACTCATAATTATTGCAGTGGTGTTTTTCAACGAATCCACGCCATTTCCTAGCATTTACGCCTTGATTCCTGCAACAGGCACTTGGCTAGTAATAGTTTTTTCAGAGAGATCTCACTATGCGAAAAATATTCTAGGAACATCAGTTCTAGTATTTTTGGGTTTGATCAGCTATTCAGCCTACCTTTGGCATCAACCAATTTTTGCGTTCTATAAGCACAGCGGGTTAGCTCTATCAGGTTCAATTGTCTATTTATGTTTGAGTGTTTTTTCTGTTTTTATTGGTTTTCTATCTTGGAAATATTTGGAACAACCGTTCCGTAATCGTTCGTATCTCGCTCGGAACACTATTTTTAAACTTTCCATCGTTTGCTCGGCAATTTTTATAGCTCTTGGCAGCCTAGGGTATTTTATGAACGGATTCCCTAATAGATATGCAGCTGAAGATAGAAATTTGCTTGCGCAATTCATTGGTGTAACTGATTACACCCAGAGGCGATTTGACGATCTCGAACTGAGAAGGTTTTCAGGAAATGACAAAACAAAATTGTTGATCATTGGTGACAGTTTTGCTAAAGACCTCGTAAATGGTATTTACGAGAACAATTTGGATGCTCGATATGAGCTATCAACCGTTCAAATTAATAGCGAATGCGGGAACCTCTTCCTAGACTTTGATTTCACGGAAAACATTCCTGAAAAGAATCGATCTCGCTGTGCTTTTCTAGATACCTACGATAGTAAACCGGTTAGAGATCTGTTGGAAAATTCAGATGAAATCTGGCTTGCATCATCATGGAAGCCATGGGTAGTTGAACTATTGCCGGAAAGCGTAAAAAACTTGAACGATACATTGGAAAAGCCGTTATATGTTTTTGGCCTCAAAAGTTTTGGTGATATCAGCCAAAAATCTATGTTGGATATTCCATTTATTGAACGTGATACTTTTACACAAGCTCCATCAGCTGAAGTTGTTGAACTAAACAAAATAATGAAAAATGCGTTGCCTGATGAAGTATTCATAAACGTGCAAGAGGGATTCTGCGAGAGCGAATTATCCTGTCGAATTTTCACTGATATTGGTGAGATAATTTCTTATGATGGAGCGCATCTTACAAAGGTCGGTGCGGAAATCTACGGTAGATTGATTGCAACTTACGTCCCTGGCCCAAATAAGCAGTGATCGCCTTAAAGTCAACTTAGGCTGATTTAAAGATCATTCACCGCATAGCCATATAACAATGTATTGATGATTCGAAAGAGATAAGTATTTGCGAACTACCCAGCCTGAACCTAATGGGTTTTTCACACTCGGGCAACAGGATGCTCGATGGTGGCTGATTACACCTGGGGGGCAACGTTTCTTCACTCTGGGATTGAATCATATTGATCCTGCAACTATGCGTTATGTGGAAAATATCCAAATATGGCGTAATAAGTACCGTAGCAGCACTCAGGCATGGATTACAGAATCTTTAGTTCCAAATCTTAAGCAATGGGGATTTAACTCAGTCGGTTGGACTCAAGAAGTCACAATAAGAAATTACCCACATTCATCGGGTTTTTCAGCGGCAGATTACAAGACACTAGATATGCCTTACTGTCATCTTTTGCCA
>DBSW01000204.1 GCA_002306745.1 Dehalococcoidia bacterium UBA1332
TAATCCAGTGGATCCTGAGGTAGTGCGGATCGCAGAGAATGCAGCCAGAATTTTTGAAGACCTTGGCGCAAATGTTGAATCCGTGGACTTTAAGCCAGCAGGTCACGAAGAGGTATTCTGGACATTTTTTGATTACTTCACGGTTAAGGGACTTGATGCAGCAAGAAGCGATTTTGACAATCATCGTGAAGAAATGACTGACTATTTTGGTGAGTACATGGATCGTGCAAATACGCTTTCAGCTGAAAGAATGTGGAATATTTTTAGCAACATAGGCGCTTATAGAAAGTACGTAAACGAGTATTTTGGCGAATACGATTTATTACTTTCGCCCACTCTCGCTGTGCCGGCGTTTGATATTAACGATCCACCTGATATTATCGATGGCAGACGAGTTCCCCATAGACTCTGGGGTTTTACCCCGTTTACTTACCTGTTTAACATGACAGGTAATCCGGCTGCGTCAGCACCAGCAGGTTTTTCTGTTTCAGGATTGCCTGTCGGATTGCAAATCATTGGTGATATGAAGGACGAGACTACTGTCTTTGCAGCATCTGCAGCATATGAAGAGGCAAGACCATGGGCAGGTAACAAGCCTCCAGTTAGTTAATCACTGACAGAGAGTGTTTACCTTTTATTTTGAAAAGACTCCGCCAGTGCTTTAAATACGTGTATATCACCTGTATTTGTGTTCAGGTGAAGTGTGACTGATTTGGAAGAATCAATGTTCCCCTGTGTATCGATTTCGTCAGTGATTTCACCGGTTTTCGAATTTAGGTTTAACAGGGCGATTGTGTCGGGGTTAATTCCGATTCTGATACTACCTGATTCACTTTGACAAGATATAAGTCCTGAATTAACTGAAACGATATCCAGATTTCCTGAGTTAGATTTGTATTTAATATCGTTGGAAGATGTAGCTATTTTTATATTGCCACTACCACTACGCACGGTCATTTTTCCCGCTACGTGACCGAAGGTTATGTTCCCTGAAGCGCTTCTAGCTGTCAGCTTGCCTCCTACGGCGCCTATTTGCGAATTTGCGGTAGCTGTCTTGAGAGTTAAGTTGCCGGTAATATCCTCCACGTAAATCTCACCGGAAGCTGTGTTTATGTTTAGGTCTTTGTATCGTCCGTCACATTTCACCACAGCGGATGCGACGTTAATCTTTGCGCTGCTGTCAATTGGTACACGAGCTTTTATGTTTAATCGAGTGCTGCTTCTCAGATAGCTAGAACCCTTTGGAGGTTCGATTATCAGCTCATCATTAATGAGCACGACAGACGTGTTATTAACAGATTCACGGTCTTGCCGGCTTGAATCTAAGGCTGTGATAGCTACTTTTATATTGTCTCTTCGTTCCGATACGATATCCACTGATCCTAGTGGACACGATAGGTTAATTGAAACAGGCTTTTTTCGATTGAATTCGTACATTAATATGTTTTTGTATGTGGGTAGTATTCAACTAATTACTGACCGCCCGGTGCTGTACTTCTTTATTACCTGCCATATTTCGGGTTCTAAAGAGTTGTAAATGAAATAACAGTATCTTTTCGTACCTTGGGACTGCATTTCAGCTAGTAGGCGATCTAGCTCTGAAGGTGTGAGCCAGTTTGAACCGAAATGTTCAAGACCGACCCAAGGTATGTATTTATCCACCCCTCCACTGTTGGCAATCATTTTAGAAGTTTGATCTCGTATTGCTGTGCGAAACCAATCATCGGTTGCTTCTGCGTTGTAATTCGTGATTGGATATGTTGCTGTAAGCGGATAATCGAACATTGCGCCAAATAATTTGGATGCAATTCGATGGTCAAGTTGGGAATTCCATTCGACCAATGTGTCCACCCAGTTAACGATTGTTCCTCTAAAACCAGCCACTCCTCCAGACCACCAATACTGTTTTGGTTGTTGGAAATCTATGTATTTTTGTTTGCTTACCGAGTTGTGACCGGTAAGCGGTTCAGCAAACGGTAGTCTCGACGAATTACCTATCTGGATGTGCGGTAAATGTTTTTTCACTCCCTTATAGGAATTACTTACGCTCCACTCAATAGCTGCTTGCTTGAATAAATACCATTCAGATAATTTTGAGTGTTTCTTCCACCAATCATGATTTGCTAATGCGCCACATGACTCATCTATAAATTTGAGTGCCTTGTCAACACTGAAGCTTTGAAGGAATTCTTTGAAATACTCTCGTCCATCAAGAATTTTGTTGAAATCAAATCCATAATGTGATGCGAAATTGCGATTTTCGTATGTGTCTATCTGCTCTATCCACAAATCGTCTCGGTGGCCGGGCTTTATCTCCCACTTGAAGTCGGGACCGTCGAGCAGTAGACCGGTTACCTGTGGAAAATGTTTTGCTGTATCACGAGCTCTAGCAACGGTCATTGCTGGCATTTCTGGATCTGTGAAACTTCGTATTCGCTGGGTGGTATCTAGCTTTCCAGAACCAAAACCGCCGTGGAAAAAATAGCCCTTGTCGTCGACGGCGTAAATTGTAAACCCTTTAGATTTACCGATATCCAGAGCGGCTCCTAGTTGTTCAGACTTAAAAGCTAAATGAGGCGACATGGTAGGAGGCTCCCAGGAGAGCCCTTCATAGAAAGCTTGAGTTGGATTAAATGCGGCGGTTGGTATCCGTTTTACTCGTTGCCCCCCAATTGATTGTAAGCCGCGTGGATGGCTGTCCTCTGGTTGTGGATATATGTTACCGTCTTGATCGTTAGACGGCTCATCCAGTAGGCACAGCCACTGTAATGCCAGCTCGTTGATCCCAGCATCTTTCAACTCATCCCAGAAGGATTCATCGAAAATAATATCGTTTGGTGGGCGTAGACACATTACTGGTTTTAATGGTTGTCGAGTCTCATTTTTCGCGGGCATTCGGGTTCCTTAAGTAGGGGGATATACTGGAGAGACTGTACACGTGAACTGTGTCTAAAGTGCTAGAAATATCGAAAATTTAGATCAATTTAGAGTGTTGCTACTGATAAAAAAAGCGATTAGCACGAGTGCTAACCGCTTTTTTATGCTATTTATGGTAGCCCCAAGGGGATTTGAACCCCTGTTTCAGCCTTGAGAGGGCCGTGTCCTGGGCCACTAGACGATGGGGCCACATGGCTGCCGATCCAGGGATCGAA
>DBSW01000105.1 GCA_002306745.1 Dehalococcoidia bacterium UBA1332
CGTTGGAATTTTTTCAGTCAAGGATGTAATGGCATCACTCTCACAAGGTAGTCTTGACTTCGAAAACACCGTTGTAAACCTACTGCGCCAAGCAAATTTTGTTCCAGAAACAAAAAGGCTCGATGATTTGTTCGAAGAAATGCAAGAATCGGGGCACAAGATTTCATTAGTGGTTGACGAATTCGGCGGCATAGCGGGATTAATCACTCTCAGTCGACTTGTAGAACAAATTGTGGGGCGCACTGGAGAGGAAGGAAAAAAGCCAGATCGTAGATTCGTCATGATAAATGAAAACACGTTCGTCCTAGATGGTGGACTAGAAATAGGAGAGGCAAATGATGAGTTGGAGTTAGATATACCAGAGGGAGATTACGAAACAATAGCAGGGTTTTTCTTATCACAAGCACAACAATTACCTGCCAAGGGTTCTCGAATTAGGTTTGGAAACTTAAGAATGCAAATCGCCGACATAGATGGTTCAAAAATCACGAGCATTCGAATTCGCAGAGTGACCGAGGTCGCAGAGGTGATTCAGTAAGTAATCATTGATGACTACTGAACATGACTTCATTAAACGTTTGAATGCCGGTCTAGATCAATCTCAGATTTCTACCGACGCGTCATTAATTGTTGCATTCTCTGGTGGTCCTGACTCTAGCGCACTTCTAAGTGGACTGTCTAAATTAAAGTCCGAAAGACGCTTAAGCCTTATAGCAGTTCATGTAAATCACCAAATCCGACCTGCTCGCGCATTAAATGATCAAGCCAAAGCTAAAGCAATTGCCAAAGAGCTAAATGTTGAATTCATTGACGTAAAGGTTGACGTTCCTGCGCTTGCCGCTAGTCAACGCCTGTCTATAGAGTCCGCTGCTCGCAAACTTCGATATAAAGCTCTCTGCGACATCGCAACAAAACACAATGCTGATGCTATAGCGACTGGACATACAAGCGATGATCAAGCAGAAACCGTTCTTATGCATGCCGCTAGAGGAGCCGGGCTAAACGGTCTCTCAGGAATGAGATTCACAGGGACGCTAAAAATCACCGAACCTTCCGTAAACATTAAGATCGTACGACCAATGTTAGATACTCCAAGCAATATGTGCCTTGAATTCTGTGAAAACCAAAATATAGTTCCTGTCTTTGATGAGTCAAATATGAGCCGAAAGCACACTCGTAACCGACTACGTCTTGATGTGTTGCCCTATCTCGAAAATGCAATGCCGGGATCCACCGAAGCGTTATCTCGGCTTGCCAAAAATATCGCTAGCGACTTGAGTATGATCGATTGGGTCACTGACGGGTATTTGAGAAAGGCAACGGTGGCATCAAATACATACTCTCGTAACTCCATAAGAACACTTCCAAGCTTTCTTATTGCCAGAATTATTATGAAAGCGTATGAAAAGCGTCTAGGCCATTCTAATAATCTAGAGAGAAAACACGTTGGCAAGATGGTTGAGCTTCTGAAGAATGACAGCGGAAATTCGATACATCTGCCGAATAAAATGATGTTTTTCATAGATAAAAAAACTTTCGGTTTTCGAGCCATAGATGAAGACGATTGCCCCTACCCACACCTAAGTAAAGCAAGGAAAATCACAATTCCTGGAGTCTTAAAACTTGGGCAAAACGTTCGTTTTATTTCTAGAATCATCGATCGACCTTTAAAGCTCAACAGGGACGGAACTGAGATAACTTTCGCCACGCCGGAACTTATTTATGAATCTTTGCAACTTCGCCATAGATTAAACGGGGACCGTATTCAGCCTATGGGAATGAAAAACACCGTCAAATTACAGGATCTCTTGGTGAATGCTGGAGTCCCTGAAAGGTGGCGGGAGAGGATACCTCTTGTTGATTCTTCGAAAGGGCTTGTTTGGATACCTGGGCACCGCTTAGCAGATTGGGCAAAGGTACGCCCAGAACATTCCAAAGTCCTCAGGCTAGAGCTGGCAGGAGTTAAACAGTACTCGCAAGAAAAAGATTAAAGAACTTGTGACAACCTTGCATTGAGCGTTACTCCTGGAACACGACCCCGTTTGGCTATGTCAACTCCATCAATTTGCTTGATATCAGCAGTAAAGGAAATCGGACTCGCAGCCGATATGTAGTAACCGACAGCAAAAACGCTAACTGGTGCATCTACCTCCACGAATGCCCGGATTCTATCAGGGGTTATCCCACCACTAACAAAAATATCGACTTGATTATAACCGCTCTGATCAAGCCGAGCGCGAATTTCGTGAACCAGTTCTGGTGTGACACCACCACGTTCTTTAGGTGTGTCCAGACGTATACCACGAAGTCTCTCGCGGAGCGCTTTAGCAACATCAACCGCCTCTTCAGCTTCGTCTTTGAAAGTATCTACCAAAGCCACACGAGGTACCTCAGGAGGCATATGCTTATCAAAAGCAAGTATTGATCTGACGGTGTCACCCATAAGCAAGACAAGGGAATGGGGCATAGTTCCAGATATGGTAAGTCCGTGAAGTTGTTGTCCTGCAATTGTTGAACTTGAAGCACAGCCTCCAGTCACAGCAGAATAGTCCATAACTCCGACTACTTCTGGATGAACATGTCGGGCACCGTATGCAACTATAGGAATACCCTCGCCAGCATCCACACATTCGGATGCTGCGGTCGCCCATCCCGAACACGAAGCCAACGTGCCCAGCATTGCTGTTTCAAATAAGCCGAATGAAGCATATGGTCCCCGAATTCGAAGTACAACTTCACGAGCATTAACAGCCACGCCTTCGTCAAGCGCCCAAACTTCCCTACCGGTCTCTGGCAAAACTCGATCTAAAAGCTTCTTTACTTCGTTAATACCACATAAAACACTCGCTCGTTCCGCAGTAAACTCAACTATAACCTCCGGGTTAACACCTTCGTTCCGAAGAATTGTTAATGACCTATTTAATTCGTTATCAGCTGTATACCCGGTTAGTACCGAGCGCCCAATTTCAAAATCGCCAGGTGTAGTTGTAGTCATATATCAGTGCTCAATTATGGAAAGTTTTAAGGAACTTCCACGCGAATAATCCACTGTAGCTAGCCTTAGATTAAACGGTCAAGGTGCAGATGGCGGAACTGGACGTCCTTTAAACCTCAACCGCATGAGACCTTTTATATCCTGCCACGCAGTAGAAATTATCTTTACGCGTGTGTCAGGATCATCCCGCCAGTGAACGGGAATCTCTTTCAGCGAATACCCAGCCTTATCCGCAATTAAAAGTAACTCAGTATCAAAAAACCACGCATTATCCTTAATTAGCGGCAGAACATTTTCTGCTGCTGTTCCCGAAATTGCTTTAAATCCACACTGAGCATCCTTCCATTTTGTATTCGGAAATAACACTTGGATCATCATGTTATAACAACGAGAAGTAATTTCTCGTTTTAATGTACGACCGACAACTTTAGATCCATTTGTCAAACGCGAACCTATTGCAATTTGGTGTCCGTCGTCAACGATCGCAGAAACCAAATCAGGCAAAGACCTTAAATCTGTCGAAAGATCAACATCCATATATACCCGAACGTCTGCTTCACTATTCCCCCATGCATGTTTAATAGCACGTCCACGTCCTCGAAGTTCAAGATGCATAACAAACACATTTAAATGATCTTTTGCAAGGTCGGCAGCAATATCTGCTGTACGATCCGTTGACCCGTTATCTGCGACGATAATCCGCCAATCACGTTCAGGATGATCATCAATAAAAGAAAATAATTTATCGATGCAAATAGGTAAAGCTGCTTCTTCATTGAGCACCGGAATAACTATATCGACCATTTTTATCATCGGAAGAATTTCCTCGTCTATTTATAAACAATTTTTCAAAACAAAAAGCCAACAACGAAGATTAATGAAAAAAATGACGTTTCCCGGTAAAAACCATAATTAAACCTAATCGATCTGCAGCCTCGATTACTTCACTATCCTTCACAGAGCCACCTGGCTGCACTACTGCAGCAACACCAGATTCTGCCGCTGCTTCAATTCCATCCGGGAAAGGGAAGAAGGCATCACTGGCCATCACACACCCTTCGGCCTTTTTACCTGCGGCACGGCTAGCTAGATAAACACTAATCGCACGATTAGGTTGTCCCGCTCCCATTCCAAACAACATTAAATCTTTGGCAAAAACAATCGCGTTCGAATGAACAAGCTGGCATGCCTTCCATGCAAACGCCATGTCACTTAATTCCTTATCGGAAGGCTGTTTGTTAGTGACAACCTTCCATGAAGATGCGGACTCAATAATGTCGTCAGGTTGTTGCACTAAAGCTCCACCAGACACGTTACGCACGTTAAGTGGTGGTTTATCTGATGGTTGCACTTCCAGAACTCGCGTTCGTTTACGATTGCGGAAAATTTCTATCGCCTTTGGCTCATATCTAGGAGCAACGATCACATCGATCAACAAGCCACTCATAGCCATTGCAGTCTCTTCGGTAACCACGCTGTTAAAACCCACTATGCCACCAAAAGCGGAGATCTCATCCCCAGCAAATGCCCGACGATATGCCTCAGCCTGATTATCGTGAGTAGCAAGACCGCATGGATTAGCATGCTTAACTATCGAGACACAATGCTGACCAAATGGTTCGAATGAATTAGCAGCAACCCAGGCGGCATCAGCATCAAAATAGTTAAGGTAAGACATGTCTATACCATGAAGCTTGTTTGCATTGACGATACCACCAGTCTCACCTGGAGTTGAATAAACACCGCCCGCCTGATGCGGATTCTCACCATACCGGGGAACAGTAACTCGATTCCATGCGAACGTCAGTTCTTCCGGGAATAGTGCGGCTTTGCCATCCCCTCTAGGCTCAGGTTCCCGTAAATAAGCTGATATCAGAGTGTCATAGACCGCCACATGCTGAAACGCTTTTGCAGCGAGACTACGACGCTGTTCAAGCGGAACACCACCACTAGAAATCATCTCACCAACAACACCATAATCAGACGGGTCAACAACAATCACAACATCAGGGAAGTTCTTGGCGGCAGCGCGGGTCATAGCCGGACCACCAATATCTATGTTTTCAAGAGCATCGTCTAAAGTGAAACCAGGTTTATTAATCGTGCTCTGAAACGGATAAAGATTATTCACTACAACATCTATCCCTTCGATCCCTTGATTTTCCATCTCCATTAAGTGTGTTGGGTCACTACGTTTAGCAAGTAAGCCCCCATGAATTTTCGGGTGTAGGGTTTTGACTCTTCCTCCCAAAATTTCTGGTCCACCCGTAACATTAGCGACTTCTGTTATTGAAAGTCCAGCTTGTTGAAGTTCTTTCGCTGTACCGCCAGTACTTACCAATTCGAAGCCGTTATCTATCAGTATTTTGGCAAAATCAACAAGACCAGTTCGATCATATGCAGAAAGTAATGCTCTCAAAGTCATCTCAATTCTTATAGATGTAACCTATCGTAGGCAGTGAAACGGAAATATCTGATTTGAGTTATAACCCAATAAGTCTCGTACGCTCTTCAGTTTCAATCCGCTTAACGACCTCACCAATTCTAAAAGATCCAGGTACAGCACTAGTGACATCATCTACAAGTCCAGGCTCAACAATAATCGTCATACCTATTCCCATGTTAAACACCCGGAACATTTCTTGATCATTGATTCCGCCCGATTGCTGGATGAATTTAAATAGTGGTGGAATCTCCCATGTCGATATATCAACATCAGCGCCAAGACCTGATGCTAAAGATCTTGGAATGTTCTTATAAAAACTACCTCCCGTAATATGACCAAGACCTTTTATCTTATCTAGAACAGGACTTAACGGACCTAGGTAAGAAAGATGGGGTCTTAAAAGCAATTCACCAAGTGTATGGGGAGTATTTGGAACATTCGTTGTAAGTACCGAAGGATTCTTATCGGTCTCAAATACGTTGCGAACCAACGAGTATCCATTGGTGTGTAATCCATCAGATCTTAAAGCTAGGATTACATCACCTTCGTTAGTGTTTTCAGGCAGTAAAAGTGCGTCCTTACGTACCGTTCCTACAATGAAGCCCGCAAGATCATAATCATCACCATCATAAATATCCGGCATCGTCGCTGTCTCTCCACCAAGCAATGCACATCCGGCTTCTGAACACGCCTTAGCAAGACCGGAAACAATTTCACTTATCTTGTCCGGATCAAAGCGACTTAAACCAATATAATCAAGGAAAAATAGCGGTTTTGCGCCCGCAGGAAGTATGTCGTTTATACAGTGATTAACAATACTTGCTCCAACACTTTCATGACGTCCTAAAGCGTCGGCTATCCGAAGTTTAGTCCCAACGCCATCTGTGCTAGCAACCAAAAGGTTGTCACCATTTGGGTCAGGGTCTATTACTCCTCCAAAACCACCTGGACCCGCTATTACAGATGCTCCAAGAGTGGAAGCCGCAATATCTTTTATTCTGGTTTTCACTGAAGCCGCTGCGTCAAGGTCCACACCGGCGTCGGCGTAGGTCTTTCCGGATGGGCGATATGTCATACGCATGACTCCCGGCAGACTTTCGCTCGATGAATTAAGGCATACATTATCTAGTGAGCCAAGTATACGGACATAATCGGTGTTAGGCCGTATGCAATAAGCCTAATCAGAAGCCAATTAGCCAATTAAAAGAACATTTCAATCGACTCCTGAAGCCTCAAACCGCATTTTGTCCATTTCGAGTTGAATAGGGATAGGATAATCACCAGTGAAGCACCCTTTACAGTATTCCTCTTTAGGAGCACGAACAGCTCTCATAAGACCGTCGACTGAAAGATAGGCTAAGGAGTCTGCACCGATATATTCTGTAATCTCATCCAATGTTTTGTTAGCAGCAATTAGCTCTCCAAGTGTGGCCATATCCACACCAAAGTGACAAGTGGATTTTATAGGAGGTGAGGCGACACGAACGTGAACCTCTTCAGCACCGGCTTTTCGTAACATGCGGATGACCCTAGTTATAGTAGTACTACGGACAATTGAGTCATCGACAACAAGAAGCCGTTTACCCTGAATCACTCCACGCATAGGGTTAAATTTGGTCTGTACGCCTTGCGCCCGCGAACGCTGATCAGGCTGGATAAATGTTCGACCGACATATCGATTGCGAATAATTGCTTCTGCATAAGGAATCTTTGCCTCAGCTGCAAGGCCTACCGCGTGTGGAATCGAAGAATCTGGAATACCAACTACAATATCAGCGTCAACCGGATGTTCTTTGTATACCTCTGCCCCAAGACGCTGCCTCGTCTCATAAGCAAGTTCTCCATTCAATACGCTATCGGGTCTTGCGAAATAGATTTGCTCGAAAACACACATGGCATGAGCTGAATTCGCACCCGACCAAATTCTCGAACGAATACCAGATTCATCAATAATTACCGTTTCGCCGTTCTCTAGTTCGCGTACGAACTCCGCTCCAAGATTGTCAAGAGCAGCAGTCTCAGATGCAACGACGTAACCACCATTCAGTGTTCCAAGACAAAGGGGACGAATTCCTAATGGATCACGCACGGCGATCAACTTATTATTAGTCATTATCGTCAGTGAGTAAGCCCCCTTTAACCTACGCATAGCATAAGCGGAAACATCGAACCAGTCTTTACCTGGCGCCTTGGCAAATAATTCAGCTATGACCTCAGTGTCGGATGATTTTTCAAATTTACAATCGAATTCTTCAGCCAGTTCGGTTCTTAGATCAGCGGCATTTATAACGTTACCGTTATGTGCGACAGCAATTTGACCTCGCTGCCCCTCCGCTAGCAATGGCTGGGCGTTGTATTGCTTGCTCCCACCCATAGTTGAATAACGGGTGTGCCCAATTCCTAGATGACCAGGAAGACTGATCAAATTCTCTTCACGAAAAACCTGAGAAACCAAACCCATTTGAGCTTGAAGGTAAATCTCGTCACCTTGCGATGTCGCAATCCCTGCACTCTCTTGACCACGATGTTGGAGTGCAAAAAGACCAAAAAAATTAATGCGGGCTACATTTTCTTCAGGTATATAAGCGCCAACGATTCCACATTCTTCATGTGGCTTATCGTCTGAATAAGGCAGTCTCGTGGTTGGGTTATGCGACACAGAAATAACTTCTACCAGCACACACAGTACACAAGCTTTTTCAAGCGCTCGGCTACAAATAAAAAACCAGGTGCAAAGACAAGAACTAATATTTCACAGCGGTTTAGATGCCCATACTACCCGGGGTCAATTGATCAGGTCAACGCGTGTACGGGCAACATGAACTTTATTGTGTCCGTCAGTTAGGCAATTCGAGTTGCAACAAAAATTCTATATTTCCTTTCTCACCACGTATTCCTGAGGTAGTAAAGTTACGCACCCGTATCTTCATGTTAGTCGCCCAACTAACAAACCTACCTATGACCTTTGCGTGAGTAACTGTATCTGAGACCACTCCCCCACTAGGAACTTCTGATTTTTTTGCCTCAAATTGTGGCTTCAACAACACAATCGCTAGTCCTCCACCGACCGAATATTTAAGCGCTGCAGGCAACACATTAGCTAGCGAGGTAAATGATACATCTGCAACTAGAACATCAATATTTTCTGGTAACCCAAAACCGTCCGACAGATTTCTTCTTTCCATATTTACCACGCGGTCGTCATTTCGCAGCTTATGATGCAGTTGTCCTCTACCTGTATCTAACGCGTAGACGCGACGTGCTCCGGCCTGAAGAAGACAGTCTGTGAATCCGCCGGTCGAGGCACCAAGATCAAGGCATACGGCTCCATTAACGTCAACATCAAAAAGACTTAGAGCTTTATGCAATTTCCAGCCGCCACGGGAAACAAATCTTTGTGAAGGAACAACTTTCACATCAGCGTGCGCCTCTAATCGAATTAACATCCCAGGTGTGGGTGACCGTTTTTCCCGCTCGACCAAAACCTTTCCAGCCATCACGAGAGCGGCTGCGGATTTGAGATCTGGTGCGAGCCCTCTATCGACCATTAGTTGGTCAAGCCTTATTTTCAGTTTGGCTGACATTATTTACGACAATTCAACTTTATTCGGGTTTGAATCCCAATTCATCAGAAACCTGTCATCGCCTATTATGAAGACTGTATAGAAAATCAGGTAGCAGGGATTTCAAGTTTGAGAGCAATAATTGAAGGATCACGCCCCCGTCAAATGATCAAAAACGGTCTCGTACTAGTTCCGTTATTTTTCACTGTTAATATTTGGTTTAGCGCAACTGACCTAAGCGGTATGACGACGATAGTGGTACGGGCATTCGCTGCATTAGGAATTTTCATCCTACTTTCGGCAGCTATTTATCTATTCAATGATTCAGTCGATGTCGAAAAAGATCGAATGCATCCTAAAAAAAAGTTGCGGCCTATTGCATCAGGAAAAATCTCAGTTCGTAAAGCTTATGGAACATCATTACTGATGATGATTACAGCCCTTGCGGCCTCGCTTTACATCTCATCTCCTATGATTCTTATTTCAGGCTTGTACCTGATAATTAACATTGCCTATACCTATTGGCTGAAGAACATTGTGATTCTAGATGTAATGACAATCGCGTCTGGATTCGTTTTGAGAGCAATGGCAGGCTCTATCGCAATCGATCGAACAACAATAATTCAAAATAATGTTCCAACTGAAGTAGATCTAACAATTTCTCCATGGTTATATGTAGTTACCGCCCTAGGAGCGCTTTTCATCGCTTTAGCAAAAAGACGCAATGAGCTGCATCTTGCTGGTTCCAACTCGCCAGCTCAAAGACCTATTCTTAGCGACTACTCTATTGCGTTACTTGACAACTTAATCAACGTAGTAGCTGGTGCAACATTGATCGCATACACCCTCTACACATTCAGCACAGGAATTTCAGAAGCTAACGTTCCGAGAAACCACTCAATGATGCTCACTATCCCATTTGTCGCGTATGGTGTACTTCGGTATCTCTACCTGATACATATAGATGGAGTTGGGGAGACGCCTGAAGAAATTGTCATAAAGGATAAGCCTCTTCTGATAAATATCTTATTGTGGCTCGTAACCGGATCGTCAGTTCTGATGTGGACTCGATTAACCGTTTAGTCACTGGAATCTAATTCATATCCGTAAACAGGGACGTTATTTGAATAACTCAAGCGTTGAACGGCTTCTACACTCGAATAATTCAATTCGATTTACATTAGCAGACAAACTAGTCAGAATAATTCCACACAATGTCTGAATTATCGGGTCGAACAGAGTTTTGGAATATCGGATACCCATTTGCTGGTGCTCTGGTTTATTTGATCGCTCCCATCGCTTTAGCATCAATCGCCTATGCTCTAAGAAGACGCTGGCGGATGTGGCACATCGCTAGTGCCGAAATAGAACTCGGATCGACCGTGGACCGGTGGAAAGCTTTTTTATCCTTTGCATTGCCTGGCGTATTTGTACATAAAAAATTTGTACGAAAGCGAGACTTATACCCCGGAATAATGCATTTCTCGATATTCTGGGGATTCGGAATATTGCTTATCGCCACCACGGTAGCCGCAGCCGAGTTCAACTCCGAACATTATCTCGATTGGATACTGCCTACAGCACATTCTAGAGTGCTGCTTGGATTTGTCTGGGACGTATTGGGCGGGGGACTAGCAATGGTTGGACTTTCTATGGCTGCATGGCGCCGTTACGTCATTCGACCCGGACGACTGAATACGGCATTAGATGATGGAATAGTCTTGATTTTTCTCTTCGGATTATTAGCAACTGGATTTATGGTTGAAGCAATGCGTATCGGAGCCACAGAGCTGAATCCAGCTTCAGACTATTTTGATGAGTCAGTTGCGATATGGTCTCCGATTGGCTGGCTGTTGGCGAAAATTTTCCTAGGCCTAGGGTTTACTACTGAAGTTCTTAAAGCGACGCATGTGGTTTTATGGTGGGTACATGCAATAATTTTCGTTGGGGCGATTATTTACACAGCTGCACGGTTCTCTAAATTCTCCCACATGATCGTCAGCGCAATGAACTTGTATTACCGTCCGCTTAATCGTTCAAGAGGTGCATTGAAGCCGATGGGAGACTTCGAAACTCTTCAAACGTTCGGTGCGAAGGACCTACCCGATTTACAGTGGACTCAAGCCTTGAGTTTTGACGCTTGTACAAACTGCGGAAGATGCCAAGATGCTTGCCCTGCGTGGGCGTCAGGAAAACCACTTTCACCACGCGCCTTAATACAGGGAATGCGGGGGTATATGGAAGATAGAGCTCCGGTTATTCTTGGGACGCCTAATGGTGAAAAAATCCCAGAGCCAACGACTTCAATGGTGCACGATTCTATAGGCGATGACGTTCTCTGGAGCTGCTTGACATGTGCTGCTTGCCTAGACGCATGCCCAGTAGAGATCAACCATATCGACTCAATAGTCGACATGCGCCGCTTTCTTGCTTTAGAAGAAGCAACTGTCCCGGATACTGCGCAGTCGGCGCTGCAATCGATAGAACAAAGAGGGCACCCTTGGAGGGGTACCAACCTTACAAGGACTTCCTGGATGGAGGGCCTTGACATTCCAACCCTAGCCAAACAACCGGATTCAGAAATTCTATTTTGGGTAGGATGCTCAGGTGCTCTTACAGAGAGAGGAATAAGCACAACTAGGTCTATGGCATCAGTTCTAAAGAAAGCTGGCGTAAAGTTTGCTGTGCTTGGTGAAGAAGAAACCTGCTCAGGCGATCCAGCAAGACGCCTCGGCAACGAATATTTATTTCAACTTCAAGCCGAAAAAAACATAACGACCTTTAACCAGTATGATGTGAAGGAAGTGATAACTACCTGCCCTCACTGCTTCAACACAATCAAAAATGAATACCCTCAACTAGGGGGAAACTACGATGTCATTCATTACACAGCCTATGTCGGAGAACTGCTTAAAAAAGGAATACTACAACCAAGTGAAGCAGGTATAGGTAAGATCGGCACTGTCACATATCATGATTCTTGCTATCTGGGGCGTCACAACGGTGAATTTGGTGCCCCTCGTGAAATCATTAGTGCAATTCCTGGACTTAACTTTGTCGAAATGGATCTCTCCCAAGAACGTTCATTCTGCTGCGGAGCAGGTGGTGGTCGAATGTGGATGGAAGAAGAAGGTGAAAGAGTAAATCATCTTAGAACCGATCAATTCTTAGCAACAAAAGCTGATACGCTCGCCGTATCCTGCCCTTTTTGTATACAGATGTTTGATGAGGGACTCGGGGCAAAAGGTAGGGAAAACGATAAAAACGCTATCGACCTAATTAGTATCCTTGATCAGGCAACTGATTAATTACCTTATGCCAGTTAATTGTTCTATTACCACGACAATATATTCTAAAACATGCGAGCTTTTTCAACTTAACTGCTAGCATCTCTTACATACATGCCCAGTCGCCCTAGACCTGCTTCAAAGCAGCAACCAACCAGTACATCCTCTTTTGGTACCAATGGAAGATTCAGCCACGATTCTTCCGAGTACTATGCACGGGCACTTCAACCAGAAGACAGGGAAAAACTTAACAAGGAGCCTGAGCCTGAAAAACCTATTCCATCCGAGATTGTCAATAAATTTGTAACCCATTCAAGCGAAAAGATGCCTGAGCTTCCAGATCGTTCAATTCATCTAATGGTTACTTCCCCGCCTTATAACGTTGGTAAAGAATATGACGACGACCTAACTCATGACGAATATATGCAACTGATTAGAAACGTCATGCAAGAAACGTTTAGGGTACTCGTTGACGGAGGCAGAGCTCTAGTAAATGTAGCTAATCTTGGACGTAAGCCATACATCCCGCTCCATGCTTACATCATTAATCAAGCTGCAAGTGCGGGATTCCACATGCGGGGTGAGGTTATTTGGAATAAATCAGCGGGAGCCGGAACTTCAACCGCGTGGGGCAGCTGGATGTCACCGTCAAATCCAACATTACGAGACACGCATGAGTACATACTTATATTCCAAAAACCACCTTTTGGGCGTAAACCAACCCACGGAAGAAAACCAACAATAACCCGTGAAGAATTTCTCGAACTCACTAAGAGTGTTTGGGAATTCCCTCCACAGTCAGCAAAGCAAGTTGGACATCCAGCACCGTTCCCGGAGGAATTACCTCGGAGAGCAATAGAACTTTACACATTTTCTGAAGAGATCGTACTAGATCCTTTTATGGGAACAGGTTCCACAGCGCTTGCTGCAATAAAATCTGGCAGAAATTTTGTAGGGTATGAAGTTTCTACCAAGTACGTTAGCTTAGCGAATCAACGAATAGAAGCATATCGATCAGGCAATAAATTCAAGCCACCGACGTCAGACAAATCTAGAAATTCATTATGACCCGAACGCTGACTGAACTTTCAACAGAAGAACGTGAAAAAGTAATTAGTACTGTTCACAAAGAAGCCGAAGCATCTAGTTGGTCTCAGCTGAGCAACTCACGCAAATCAGCTCTTTATTCAGCATGGGAGGCACGTTACGATCTTTCTCACGCCACTATAAAAGACGGCATAATGAAGGGGTTTGATGCAGCTCAGGGTATCCCAAAAAAGGCGGAAGCCGAAATACAAGATGAGGTAACAAGGATTTTCAGGGTGTCTGGCATCAACGTAATTGAACAGGCGCAAATGTGGACCGGAAAAGAGCGCGCTGACTTACTTATTGGCTACAGTGCCAAATTTACGACCCACGTCATTGAAATAGAACGAGCTGATTCTTGGTCCGAAGGTTTACGACAAGTTCTTTGGTACCAAGCAGCTATATTCCAGGCTAATCGAAGGCATGTTCTACCGGTATTAATTTTATTCGGGAACACTTCATCTGAAAGGTTTGAGCAGATATTGGCTACCTGCGACCACAATCATGTAACTTTAAGTTCACACAGACTGACACTTGACGGAACACTAGACACAGAACACTCGCTAAGTGCCCTACTTAATGGTTCGGATTTAACATAACCAAAATTTTATAAGATGTTTCGTAATCAAATTTCATAAAATATTTAAGCCAAACTACAAAAAATCTAGTTTTTATTAAATCTAACTTTAGTAATTCAAAAACTAAAAATGAATCAAAAACTCCTGCAATAGTGCCCGAATATTAATTTGATCGAATTCTTTAACCACCATTCTGCACTTATTCTCATTCCCGGTTTTATTCTGGCCGTTGTAGCACTACTGCCGATCCGAAGTTGGCGTAATCGTATAGTCTTATACACATTATCCGGCGGCATAGCGTTCCTAACCATATTGTCCTTGCAGCCAGGCAATAGCAACGTAGCAACCGAGATCGAAGCTCAGGCGATGATCAATGCAGACAAGCCGGTGTTTATTGAATTTTTCTCAAATTCATGTGCAGCCTGCATTGCTTCACAACCAATAGTTAACAGTCTAAAGAGGGATATGACTGACGACATTGAGTTGCTAAAACTCGACGTACAAGATCGAATTTCTTCGACGTTAGTCAGAACTTATGGAGTCTATTTAACCCCCACTTTTTTGGTAATCAGTAGTGACGGGAAAATTTTGTGGAGGCAATCCGGCGGATTACTGAATAAATCTGATGCACTCAAGGCAATTGATGCAGCCTGAGTATCAGGGCATGCGCATAAGGATATCCTGGCGTGAGGGACACCCAGCCAATCCTATAGACTCAATTGATATCGAAGCTGCTGCTGCTGCGTATAAACCTGCATCTCTGATCGTTGATCCTTCGCTAAAGGCAATAGCGAAACCAGTAGCCCAAACGTCACCCGCACCAGTAAAGTCTACTGGCTGTGCTTTAATTGACGGAACATCAATCCAACTACCGTCACTCCAAATACTAGAACCCTTTTCACCACGGGTAATACATACAACACTACCCAAATTAAACAATTGTTGCTCCGGCAAATTCCCAATTTCGGTTTCCGAAACAACAATCACATCCCACTTCCTACTGCCAAAAGCTGGGAGACTATTGGCGTGAGAGATAAATCCGTCGTGCCCCCAGCGCCTTAGCCAACCAGATGGCAAAAGACAAGACAGTTTTGCTTGGAACCAGTTTAGACATGCAGTTGGCAGCTCATGTAGAAGAGGAGCGGCGAAAAACACATCTGGGCATCTCCAATCTTCTGGTATTGCGGATCGCGTAATACGACTACCGGATGCTAATAAAACTTGAGTTCTAAGATCGTTGTCATAGTAATTTGCAAAAGACGCTGTATGCTCGCTAATAACTTTACGAAAATCGATTCCGTTAAGAATCAGATCCGCAGGATAATCATCGCCCACTGACGATATAACTCCTGTTGAAATACCATGCTTTTGGGAGGTCAACGCTGCATATGCAGAGGCTCCACCAGGTATATGGCTGCTAGGAGAACCATTGTCTATGATGTTGACATCAAACGACAAGTGCCCAATCGCAATAAATTTAGGCGCGCTCATGATAAGTTAGTTTCAAAAGTTTGAGTCTAATTACTATTTCAAGAATTATATTGTCGTCATTTAATTGTTTGGAAATATTACAACCCTGCGCTGATTCCCCTCGCCTTCAGATTCTGTATGTACTTCGGGATGATCAGCAAGTGCCATATGCACAATCCGTCGTTCTGCCGGCGACATTGGCTCAAGACTATCCTCATAACCACTAGAAGCCACTCGTCCCGCAACTCGTCTGGCGATACGTCGTAACATTTGGACACGTCGCTCTCGATAGTCTTCAATATCGATTACCACGGAGGCTTTTCGACCGAGCTGACGATTTGTGACCATTCTCAAAATAAATTGAAGTGCTTGAAGTGTCTCGCCGCGCCGCCCAATTAGTAGACCAGAATCCTGCCCTTCTATTTCGAAAGTGAGAGAACCTTCGTCACCATCGTCACGTATATAAGTATCAGCCACTACACCCATGGCACCAAGGAAGTAATCAAGAAGCTCTGATACAAGCTGTTCAGCTTCCTTATCTTTTTCATGCACCACGTTCTGATCGCGTTGATACTTTACGCTCTGTCCATCAGAATCATCGCGTTCTATTGTTTTAGATCGATCCACTTGATTGGTTTTTCTAGCCCGACCGCGACGTCCATGATCCGTGCTACGTCGCTTTCGAAGAGATCGCTTAGATTTAGCATCATCCGAATCATCATCTTGTGGCGATTGTTCTTGAGTGGCTTCTAGGGATCCTTTATTGCCAAACGAGTTATTGTCTCGTGCTTTGCGTTTTTGTTTACCACGACCACGGTTGCCGCGTTTGCTTTTGCGAGCTTTGAAAGAGTCACTACCTGATTCAGTGGATTCGCTTGTGAGCAAAGAGACTTCAATCTCTGCCGATTCTCCTCCGAATCCTAGAATTCCAGAACGACCTGTATTAATTACCTTTATTTCGACGTCTTCGAGTTCGACGTCCAGTGCGGCGAGCGCGATTTCTGTCGCGTCGTCGACTGTCTTCCCTGAGAACTTCCGTCTGCTGGTCATTTTCGTATGACTCCTCCGGATCTGGTTTTGATGTGGTCGTACCTGCAGCCTCAGCGGCTAGCTGCTCAACTCGTTCCGCGCGAGTTTCATCAGTTCCTAAAAACAACCTTCCGAATAATTCAATTGGTTGTTTGCCACTAACGTAATACTGAATCACCACACCGATTATGTTTGAAAACAGAATATAAACAGCTAGACCTGCCGGAAATTGCCAGGTAAATGCGCCAAACATTATTGGGAGCATCCATAGCATCATCTGGTTAGTCTGCCGCTGCCTCGGGTCTGTCGTGGGGTTTGTTGTCATTTTCTGCTGTATAAACATCGAACCACCAACCAAAATTGGCAGCATGTAATTCAACGGCAAAGTTGCTGCAGAAACAGCGTCAATAAGTGATAGACCCAAGAAATTACTATCAAATGGAACTGCGGCTATCGCAGGGTTCCATATGTAAAACATCTCTGAAAGATTAGCCAAGCCTTCGGGTGTCGAAGGCATGGTTCTAATGATTGCTCGATAAAATCCAATCCATATGGGCATTTGGATAATCATTGGACCGAGGCAACCTATGGGGCTAACACCCGCCTCTCGATAGAGCCCCATAGTTTCGGACGACATCTGTCGCCTAGCATCACCCGACTTACCTTTGTACTTATCTTGAATCGCCTTTAGCTTCGGCTGTATAGCTTGCATCTTTTTCATCTGACGTGTTTGCCGAACGGTTAACGGGATCATCACGATCCTTATAAGTACAGTAAAAACGATGATACTAAGACCAAAGTTAGAAAAGAGTAGATGGTAGAACAACGCCAGGCTGTTGATCATCGGCCTCATTATGACTTCCTGCCAGAGGATGCCAAAGATCTCCATTACCAGGCTCCTCTATTACAAGTTATCGGCGTGGGAGCTACGATTAATCGCATCGTGCACCGCTCTTTAACTCAACGCAACCCCTTTGTGTTGTATCGTCTACAGAGAACCACTTTAAATCTCCATTAAGCGTATGCACAAAAAGTTGGTTGTTATAAATTAATGGGGTCGACTTTACTTTTTCATCAGTTACGAAAACTCCAAGTTCGCGACCATCGATAACCGAAATAACCCATACGTTACTTTCACCCGATGGAACCGCTAAAGCGCGTTCTCGCGTATCTCCACGTTTCCTATCAAATAATGTCGGAGATGCAACTATCTGTCCATCGAGCGAAGCTGACCACTTTTCGACGCCCGAACTGTCATCAATAGCGAACACAGCTCCATCCAATGCAGAAATGTACACCGTATCTCCTTCGATAACTGGTTTCGCCCAAACCCATGCTCCCGCGTCGAATTTCCATTCGCCATTTCCAGCCTCAACATTTGAATTGTTTGATGAGCTTACGCGTGTCAAATTGTTCAATTTATACGCGTTATTAGCAAAATCTCCAAAATAAAGACTGCCATCTACTGCAAGAATCGGCCCTGCCAAAGCGCCCTCAGCCTGAAACGTCCACTTAATTCTGGTATCAGGCGTCAATCTATTTTCAACATTCGAAATATCTATTGCGTAGACTGTTCCGGCCATAGTCGATATGAACGCAGTTGAGCCATCAATTGCGACCCCAGTTGATGAGGCCCCATCTAAAGGAATTCTCCAACGTACTATGGAAGAAGCATCTGGAGAAGCATCGATGGCATAGAGATAACCATCAGCGCCATCTTCCTCATCGCCGATTGCCGAGGTGCCCACAAATATGGTGTCTCCGGAAAAACCTACATTCCCAACAAGTTTAGTTTTAAGTTCGAGGCCGCCTTGCCCCCAAATCGACCGGCCATCGATAATTCTTACCCCGAAAACCTCTCCCTCACATCTATCACCAGAGTATTGATTGCACTTATATCCAGTTCCATACACATTGCCATCGAACATTATAGGATCACTATAAATAGCACCTATACCGTCCCCAATGGGATATATCCAACTAGTGTCCAGAGTCTTCGAATTGGGATCAAAGCGAACCAAATAACCATCCCGATTACCAACAAAAATCATGTCATCTCTGACCTGAGGACTGGACCACCCTCCTTCAGGTTTAAGTTCGTTCACGCAAGCAACCGTTGCGAACACAACAAAAATCATTGCGAACATTTTCGATAAGCGATTACTTGGGATTATTATTTTGCTTATTGTCATAAATTTGAATATGGTTTTTGGATCATGGATGGAAGTTGTGTTGGCGTTATGTCGGTCAGTAGTCACCAGTAACCAACTATTAGATTTATTTTAGTTCTATATTCATTTACAACTGGTCTATTTTTTTGGAACCGGATCGTAGCCTGGTGATCGACCGGGATGACATCGAATTACCCGCTTAAATGCTAACCATGACCCCGTGGACGTACCGTGGATATTTATCGCGTCCATAGCAAATTCGGAACACGTTGGGCTATACCTGCACCTACTCGACAAGTAAGGAGAAACACCAAGTTTATAAAGCTTTAAAAGTAGTAATAAAAGGCTTTTCATAAAGTCCCATTTCCATACGAGCGTGGTGAATGCATAGATACACCTGCTCTCAATAACAATTTGCGAATTACCAAAGTGAGCTTAGTAAACGAGGCGTCTGAACATCCGTACTTTGCAACAATAACAACATCCCATCCTGAAATTGTGTCCATTAAGGAAAAAATATTTCGCAGCCGTCTCTTAACTAAGTTCCTGGTTACAGCATTACCAACACGCTTTCCTACAGCTAATCCTAGCCGCGAATATCCGAACTCATTTCGCGATACTATTACGTTTACAAATCGAGAGGAATATCGTCTTCCACATTCAAACACATAGTGGAATTCTTCAGGACGCTTAATTCGTTTTTTGGTAGATAAAGACAAAAGAAGCGGATCGTCAAACGCTTAACCGCATCCTGCCCTTGCTCCGCCGTCGCGCAAGAACAGCACGACCACCCCTAGAATTCATTCGGGTCCGAAAACCGTGGACCCGTTGACGTCGTCGAGATTTTGGTTGGTAAGTACGCTTTGGCATGGTAATAGTGGGAAGCTAGCAAGATTCCTTGTTGATTTTCTAGGAGCCTGTAGCGTTTTGGCCTATATTTCTGACATTTATGGGTAAAATTCAATTTTAAGTTCGTCATAGTGAATGTGTCAAACGATTTTGAGTTCAAATATTTGCGGTCTGAAAAACCCGTAATTATCATTAATGGATTGTTCTGCTAATAACCCCGGGTGGGAAACAGCGCCGCTGTTTTCAATAGGAGTAGGATCGCTATGGCAACGACGTCTAAGGCGCTAGAAACCACAAAAGAAGAGCAAACAGATCTCTCACTCAAGGAAGCATTTCAGGAATACGTCAGGCAAATGCCTACTGAATCCAAAAAAGCAGCGCAGCCAGAAATAGCAAAATTCGTACGTTATCTAGGTTCAGATCGCAATATTAACTCAATTATTCCGTCTGAGATCGGGGAATACAACGAAACATTCGGAGCGAAAACAGCAACGCGCGATGCAACTGAGCGGCTGGCATCAGTAAAACTATTCCTTGCTTTCCTCAAGAAAAAGGATCTAATTCAAGTAAACCTGGCTCAGCATCTACGACTGCGGAAAAGCCGAACTAACTCAAGTCGAGGATCAAAAGTAAAACTCTCTGAGTCAAATACCCGTTCGGTACGCTTGACACAGAGTGGATATAACGAGATGACAAAACAGCTTGCGCAACTTCAAGATGAGCGAGTCCGAATCGTGCACGACATCCAACGTGCGGCTGCCGACGGTGATGTAAGAGAAAACGCCCCACTCGAAGCGGCTCGTGAAGCACAAGGGATGACCATTGGTAAGATTCAGGAGATTGAGGCAACCCTCAAGGTAGCTGTAATCATTGATGCTAAAGGACAGGACCAGACCAGAGTCCACATTGGCTCCAAGGTCGAATTAACTGAAATCGGTTCAAACAAAACAGTCAAGTACCAACTTGTTGAGCCAAACGAAGCCAACCCATTAGCAAATAAGATCTCGATCGTTTCTCCAGTAGGCTCAGCAATTTTAGGTCATAGCCTAGGGGACGAAGTTAAGGTCAAAACCCCTCGTGGTGAACACGTTTTCAAAATCAATAAGACTTCTTAGTTTCAAGTCGGCGTGCAAAACTAGAAAGCCTTATACCCATCTAACATCAATGGAACAGCACACTCTTGTCCAAAAAACTGTCCAACGCGATATCTTTGTTAGTAAAATCTAACTACGACAAAACATAAGTCACAAAGGCTCGGCTGCGTTGGCTGAAAATTTTACATTAACTCATTGGATTTTCTTTAATCTCATACTCGCAGCCCTTCTCGTACTAGACCTAAAGGTCCTGACCCGTAACTCCCGCGAAGTCAGCATGAAACAAGCGGCCTGGCTAACTGCGTTTTGGTGGGGTGTGGCAACCATCTGTGGAATATGGATTTTTACTACAGGATCAACCGACCAAGGACTGAACTACACTACCGCTTTTGTAGTGGAAAAAGCTCTTAGTGTAGACAATTTATTCGTTTTCCTCGTTATTTTCACATACTTTGGTTTGCCGAAGGGCGCAAGACTACGAGCACTTTTTTACGGCATCATCGGTGCCTTAATAGCAAGAGCTATCTTTATTGCCATTGGTCTGAGCATAATAAGTGCATTCTCATGGGTACTATTCCTACTAGGCGCATTTTTAGTTTACACCGGGTACAAAATCGCATTCCTGGGCGACTCGGAGGTTGATCCTGGGCAGAATCCCGTCGTGCGTGCGTTCCGAAAATTCATGCCTGTCACAGATCAATATCACGGACATAATTTCTTCACCCGATTACCAAACGGAGCCAAAGCAGCAACACCGTTTTTATTAGTAATTATTGCGCTCGGAACAACCGACATTATTTTTGCAATAGATTCAATACCAACTGTTTTTGGAATAACCAAAGACCCATTCATAGTATGGTCCTCTAACGCCATGGCAGTTTTAGGTTTAAGGCCCTTATTCTTTTTGTTGTCAGGGTTAGTGCAGATTTTCAGATTCCTACAGTACGGGCTGGCATTAGTTCTTGTTCTAATAGGAATCAAAATGGTGCTTGAAGAAGCAGCGCATACGTTCGAGTTTCACCTGCCTACATTAATGGAATCCCCATTCCTATCATTAGCTGTAATCTCAACAATATTTGCTTTAGCCATAGTTTTATCTAAAGTAATCCCCGCTTCTCCAGAAAATCATCTGAAATCAGAAGCAGCAGAATAAAACGCCATGACAATGATTACTCGAACGCAAAAGCGGTCCAGCGTAAGTACTGACCTAGAAGCTGAGCTAAAAAAGTCAGTAAACGGAGAAGTAAGGTTCGATGAAATAACTCGTCAAATGTACTCGACTGATGCTTCACTGTATCGAATCGAGCCAGTCGGAGTAATCATCCCAAGAGATCAAGATGACGTTCAGGCGGTTTTGGAAATCGCTGATAAAAACAAAGTCTCTGTACTCCCTAGAGGAGGAGGCACCGGCCTTTCAGGTCAAACCGTGAACAACTCTTTAGTACTGGACTTTTCAAAGTACATGTACCAAGTTCAGGAAATTAATCCAGAAGAACAATGGGTTCGAACTCAACCGGGCATAACCATTGACGATTTAAATCGCCAGATCATGCCCGCTGGTCTTTTCTTTACTTCAGACCCTAGCACCTCATCACGAGCCAACATCGGAGGTGCATTAGGTAACAATTCGTGCGGTGCACACTCGATCGTATATGGAAAAACTGTCGATCACATTCTTAGTATGAACGTCGTACTATCTGACGGTTCCTCAACGGTTTTTGAACAACTCGCGCCCAGCGTTTTAGAATCAAAATTAAAATCAGAAACACTCGAAGGCCGTATCTACAATCAAGTAAAGGATATCGCTTACAGATCAACTGTCGCTGTACAAAAGCGATACCCGAAAATTTTGCGCCGCGTCGGCGGCTATAACCTAGACCTCATACAAGATGCAGATCAACTTAATTTAGCCAAATTAACTGTTGGATCGGAAGGCTCATTGGTCGCTGTGACCGAGGCAAAACTAAACTTGGAGCCAATCCCGAAAGTTAAAGGGCTCTCTGTTCTTCACTTCAAAAATATCTCTTCAGCAATGGAAGCTACTGTCGCTGCATTAGAGGAGAAACCTGCTGCAGTAGAACATATCGGTGAAATGATTATTTCTCAAGCTAAACAGTCCCTTGGATTTGCCAGAAATTTGACTTTTCTTGAAGGAAACCCAACCGACATTCTAGTTGTAGAAATGACTGGCGAATCAGAATCCGAAGTTCATTCGAAACTAGACACTCTAGACGAGCGCATGAAAACCGGCGGCAAGCCTTATGCAACGACTCGTTTGATGAAAGCTTCTGAACAAGCGCAAGTCTGGGCAATGCGACAAGCAGGTCTTGGTCTGATGATGAACATACCTGGTGATGCCAAGCCACTTCCTTTTGTAGAGGACACAGCGGTAGCACCTGAAAAACTTCCAGAATATGTAAATCGATTTGACGAAATTGTTCAATCTAACGGCACCGAAGCCGGCTATTACGGTCATGCCTCGGTCGGTTGTCTACATATTCGCCCAGTTGTAAATATGAAAACTCAAAGTGGCATTGATCAAATGGCTCGCATTGCAGATGAAATTTCTGACCTGGTTCTGGAATTCGGAGGCTCGCTAAGTGGTGAACACGGTGATGGTATTGTGCGCGGAGCTTTCGCTGAAAAGATGTTCGGCACAGATCTAGTGCAACACTTCCGAGAGGTCAAAACAGCTTTCGACCCCAAAGGAGTGATGAATCCAAATAAAATTTTTGACACCCCGGGACTTACTGAGAATCTTCGTTACGGCACTAACTACAACCCTGTCTCGCCACCGGTTCGACTTGATTGGACAGCAGAAGGGGGGTTCGTAGCTGCCATAGAGAAATGTAATGGAGTGGGTGCTTGTCGAAAGGTAAATGCAGGCGCTATGTGTCCTTCTTACATGGCGACGCGAGAAGAAAAGCACACAACGCGAGGCAGAGCTAATTCACTGAGAGCAGCTCTAACGGGTGAACTGTCAACTAATAATTTCGCATCTAAGGATCTAATTAAAGTTCTTGATCTCTGTCTGGAATGTAAATCATGCAAATCAGAATGCCCTTCGAATGTAGATATGGCAAAGATCAAATACGAGTATTTATTCCAGTATTACAAGAAAAATAAAATTCCAATCCGGTCTCGATTAATCGCCGACATACACAGACTTAACTCATTCGCTGCGCCATTAGCTACTATCTCAAATCTAATTAACCGAGCAGCGCCTATTAAATTCATTCTTGAAAAAACTGTTGGATTTGACCGTAATCGCCCATCACCGAAACTAGTCCGCAATACGTTCCAAAAATGGTTTAACCACCGCGTCTCCACCAAGGTCTCCACCAGAGGGGAAGTGATTTTGTTCCATGACACCTTCATGAACTTCAATCATCCTTCAATCGGAATCTCAGCAACTCGAATTCTTGAAGCGATGGGATATGAAGTAGTGATATTGAATGACCGAAAATGCTGCGGTCGCCCCATGATCTCTAAAGGATTGCTTGATAAAGCTGGTAAAAATGCCCGTCACAATGTCGATCTTTTGCATCCATACGTGGAAAAGGGGGTAAAAATAGTTGGTTGCGAAGCAAGCTGTATATCAGCAATCACTGACGATTGGCCTGCTCTACTAAATGGAGATTCCAAAGCGAAGCAGGTGGCTGGCGCCGTCTTGACCGTAGAGGATCTACTAGTGCAAACATTCGACGATGGTGGTCAACAAATTAAGTGGTCAAATATGCATAAGAATATTAGATTTTTTGGTCACTGCCACCAAAGGGCTTTGACTGGGACATCAAACTCCCTCAAAGCCTTAAACCTTCCGACAGGTTTCAATGCAACAGAAATTTCAGCTGGTTGCTGTGGAATGGCTGGATCATTTGGCTATGAAAAAGAACACCTAGCTGTATCTACGGCCGTTGGTGAGGATCGACTCTTCCCAGCTGTTCGTGCGGTCAATGATGATGTTGAAATAGCGACAAATGGAATATCCTGCCGAGAACAAATTGGATTCAATACCCCACGTCAATCTCGACATATCGTTGAAATTCTAGGGGACGCTCTTACCAAATAAAACAGATTCTAAAAGTCATTAAATGTGATGACATTGATAATTGTGCAACAAAACTAGCCAACACTTATAAACACAAAACTGTCGGTAGGCTATAGACTGCCGGTATGTGGCAGACAATGCATTAATAAATTCCACACCACTTAGTGCGTTTATTAATTACAAATACGGAGAAATACTGTGTCGACTCAAAACAGAACATCACCCAATCTGACTGAGCCACTTTTCGGGACAGCACAGCAAGCTCAGATGTCAGGCTCTGGTCCATCCATATGGTTGGCTGGCGATCCAAAAGATCTTAAAGAATGGATGGTGCGCGGTGCGGCAGGAATCGTTACAAACACTATTGTTTTAAACGAAATGGTAAAAAAATACGGGCAGATCACAGAAGTCACAAAAAGATATCTTGATATCACAGACAAGCCAGTCGCTATCGAAATCGACGGACATTCAACAGAAGAACTTCTTGATGTAGGAGAAGTTTTCACTAAAATGTCCGATCAAATAATCCTGAAAATTCCTGCTACCACTTATGCTCTGGGCGCATTTACTGAGCTCAAAAAGGCTGGAATTCCAACTTTCTGCACAACCGTGTTTTCACTGCCTCAGGCCGCTGCAGTAGCTGCTGCCGGTGTAACGCACATACTTCCATTCTGCGAGCCTTTTAAAGATGTAGGTGGTGACCCGACCAAGTTAATTAGAGACTGTCAAGACATGTTAGAAAATTGGGCTGAAAGACCTTTCATAACTGCTGCTCTTGTAAGGTCAGTCGAAACAGCTGAAGCAGCTATCGCTGATGGTGCAGACGGAATCATCGTCTTCTGGCCGATCTTTCGAGACATGATGAATCACCATTTAACCGACGAATGGAATTCGACATTCCTTAATGAGTGGAACGATATGAATAGAGCCAGCTTACTCCAAGACCTTCCCATTCGATCGAATTAAAGACAGCAGATATTAGACACGGTTCTACATCAGTCGCTGAATCAACGACCAATCCAGTGTGTAAACTACGGGCGAAGAATTTGGTTAAGACGATCAGCGATAACTATCTCCTCGCCATCCTGAACGTTAACCATAACTATGTTGATCTCTTCCTTCGATCCCATGACACCTACGTAAATACCAGGGTCACCGTTTTCCAATCGTTGTTTTATCTCCGAAATAGACGGTCCAGAATAACTATCATCAAAATACAGAACTGGCTGTGGACCTTGGCGTTCTGAAGGGTCGTCTTCGATCTCAACTCTCACACCGTTAATCCCTGTAAGTTGTTTTGCAATGAAATCTGCTTTCGACTGCCAACCTTGCCATTCAGTTGCTTCATCAGAATCCGTAAAAATTTGAAGAGCCGTTACTAAACCAATTATATTTTCTTTCGATACTTTCATTGGCCGACCAATAGCAGCTACCGATGAATCTAGATTCAATGAATTCATAACCACGGCTTCCATCAGCTCTGCTTTACCAGCTAAAAGACCTGTTGATTGTGGACCACCAATTCCCTTGCCACCGCTGAATGCGACCAGATCTGCACCCATCTCGTGAAATTTTGTGAGATTCGCTCTGGGAGGAACTTCTGCAGCTGCATCAACAATCACCGGAACTCCATGATTATGAGCAATCTTAATTGTCTCTGCTAATCCGATACCTGCAGGGAGGAACGGTGCGATGACAAACGCCACACAGGCGGTGTTATCGCCTATAGCGTTTTCAAGATCATTCGGAGTTACATGATCATGACCCCCAAACTCTACCAGCCGACCTCCTGACGTTATAAATGCCTTGTCATAACGATTACGATGACCTCGGTATAGTAATATCTCGTTTTTCATACCTGTTGTATCTGGAAGCTGTTCAGCATTAAGTTCACTCGTCCCAGTCATACATGCAGCGACCATCAATACCTGTGCCGCAGAGCAACCGCCGGTAACTAATCCACGTTCGGCGCCACATGCTCGCGCCACTACTTCTCCAGCAGCTAGATTTAGTTTTTTTATGTCGATAAAAACACCAGCGGCATCATCCATAGCTTGGAGTACTTCTGGGCGCATAATCGACCCGCCAAGAGCTGTAACCCAGCTCTGAGCATTAATAATTGGTTTAACGCCAAGTTTTTTATAAACCTCTGGCCAATGGTTTGCTGTCATACAAATACCCCAAGCCCTAAAACTAATATTAGAATTAGCATCATATAGTG
This sequence comes from Dehalococcoidia bacterium UBA1332, assembly GCA_002306745.1. GTDB lineage: Bacteria > Chloroflexota > Dehalococcoidia > Lucifugimonadales > Lucifugimonadaceae > Lucifugimonas. Next base: position 26,841 of record DBSW01000105.1, read on the forward strand.
AGTAGTGAAGCGAGATTCTACATGCCAATGGTGCTAAACGAAAGATTTTAGGATCAGTTAGGTACCAAGAATATCTACAGCCCGTTCACGTAATTGACCACAGCCAGCGTTGATATCTATTCCTTTTTCCATTCGAATAGTTGACGGAATGCCATACTGCTTCAGCCCACCCTGAAACTCTTTAGCAGATTGTAGGTCAGTACGTTCAAATGGTCCTTGCTTAGTAGGATTAACTGGAATGAGGTTCACATGACAGTGCAAGCCATTAAGCAAACGTCCAAGTTTTCGAGCTTGATCTATAGAATCATTCTGTTCTTTTAGCAGGACATATTCAAAGAAAATTCGTCGGTTTGTTAAATCGGCGTACTTATGACAAGCACGAATCAATTCTTCGACTGGATATCTCCTGTTCACCGGCATAGTCTGTGATCGAGTAACGTTATCCGGAGCGTGAAGCGATATGGCTAGGTTAATCTGTAACGCTTCTTCAGCAAGTTTTAGTATCTGTGGGACCAAGCCTACAGTAGATAGTGTTATGTGGCGTGCACCGATATTTAATCCCTGTGCATCATTGAGTACTTTGATTGATGCCATCACATTATCGTAGTTAGCCAGTGGCTCGCCCATACCCATGAAAACTACATTGGTCACACCTTGTAGTTCTCCTTTGGTGCGCTTACCTTCAACAACCTGAACTTGATCCTCTTTATAAGCGATTCGATCCAACTCTATAACCTGTGCAACGATTTCACCAACTGTAAGATTACGTCGAAATCCCTGTTGACCTGTCGCGCAAAATGTACATCCAAGTGCACATCCTGCCTGAGTCGAAATACAAGCAGTCTTACGATTCCTTCGGTGACCATCCGTTTCGTATCGCATCAAAACAGATTCAATAAGTTCCCCATCATTAAGACGATAAAGTGCCTTACTCGTCGAACTGTCTGATGAAGTTAAAAACATCGACTTGCTCAGAGGAGAAATAGAATAAGTTTCATTTAGTCTCTGACGGAACGACTTGCTCAGAGTTGAAATATCATCAAAACTGAGGACTCTTTCACGATACAGCGATCGCCAAAGTTGCGTGGAGCGAAATGTTTTCTCGCCCATATCAATTACAGCCAACGCGAGTTTTTCACGAGAAAGCTCGAGAATTGATGGAAGCAAAATAGGATTTTCAGAAACTTCTGTACTCTTAGGATCTGAATAAGAAAAAGTAGTCATCAAAAAGAATTTAATAAAGGGGACTGCATTAAGTTTAGCAATCCATTCATACATTGTGCACATGACAATGCTTTATCAGATACATACACTCGAAAAGTGACAATTAATTCATCACAAATAGTAAAACCTGATCCTTCTGGAACGCTTGAACAGAAAGCACTGGCAAGACTCATTGGCAATCGCCGGACAGGCTACGACCCGTTCTACAAGACTACTTACGAGTATTCAATACCATCAGAAGGTCGTTATCAATGGCAGTGGTTTTGGGATTCATGCTTCCATATCATAGCCCTCGCTCGACTTGATCATAACATGGCCATATCTGAGCTTGAATCTCTACTGATTCCACAGCGTGATGACGGTTTCATAGGTCATATCGCCTACTGGGGTAGGCGTGGTGCTGTAATGAGTGCTATATATGGGCAAAGCCGCATAGGCGAATGGCGGAGACGCCACTCTGGAATGATACAGCCTCCGGTACTTGCGCATGCACTTGAAGAACTATGGATTCAAACTAAAGATTCTGCAGTCCTAAACAGGTTTTTACCTAAAGTAAGAGCGTTCTACAATTGGTTGGACCGAGAACGCAACCACGCCAGTACAGGGCTTATAGGAATACTTTCACCATACGAAGCAGGAACAGATAACAACCCATCCTTTGATCGAGCACTTGGTGTATCGAACCCTAACAGATCAGAAATCTTATGGGCTAACCGCAAGCTCGATTGGTACAACATGTTTCGAACAAGTAACTTCAACTACCAAACCGCAATAATGCGCGATAGATTCGTGGTTATAGATCCGTTCATGAACTCAGTCTACGCGGACGGATGGTCATCTCTGCATAGAATGCATGAAGCTATCGGTGAACTAGAATGCGCCTACACGGCGGCACGTCAAGCAGAAAAAACCACTGCCGCCATCAACGAATATTGCTGGGATGACCAAGTTAATCATTTCATATATCTTCACGGTGCCAATCAAACACCTGACAAAACCCTTTCAGTAGGAGCTATCTTTCCTCTAATTCTTAGAGGCACTCCAAAAGACAGAATTGCTCGCATGATGGAACAATACGTCACGAATCCCGATCACTTCTGGCGACCGTTTCCTATTCCTAGTGTGGCAGCATCCGAAAAGTCATATGATTCTGAAAGTGAAAAAATGATATGGCGGGGCCCCATATGTATGAACCTGAACTGGCTTCTATCACGTGGATTAAAGTCCCATGGATACTTATCAGAAGCAAAAATTATTGCAGAACGCTCGAAAGAAGTAGCATTCAATGACTTTCGTGAATTTTACTCACCTGAGACCGGACGCGGCATGCGTGGAACTCTGTTTGGTTGGGCGACTGCAGCTGTAGCCATCGACACATAAAGTGAATCTCTATCACAATACACATTGAACCTAGTAGCCATTGACACCATCAAACTCTCTGTTCTTTCATTCTGTTAACTTTTCACAACTATTATTTTTTGTAAATTAAATAGCCAACACTTCGTGAACGCCCGGAGCGACTAATGAAGAATAATGAAACCGATCTCCTATCCCAAGTAGGGTCGGCTGAAAATATTTTGAGATTCGAAGATATTGAACCGATTCTAGAATCAAAGAATCTGTCAGTCGCTTATGGTAGTCAAATAGCTATAGAAGATGTATCGATTCAGGTTCCAAAGAACAGCGTTGTCTCATTAATTGGGCCTTCAGGCTGCGGTAAAAGTACACTCCTGCGCTGTTTCAATCGAATGAATGACCTGATTCCCAGCGCTTCAGTAAATGGAACGGTCAACTTTTCCGGTCAAAACATTTATGAAGATCATGTGGATCCAACCGAAATTAGATTCAGAATAGGCATGGTTTTTCAGAGGCCAAATCCATTCCCGAAAAGCATCTACGAAAATGTTGCTTTCGGACCTCGTATTAATGGAATGACGGAAGATCTAGATGAGGTTGTCGAAATCTCTCTTCGTAGAGCGGCTGTATGGGACGAGGTGAAAGACCGACTTAATGACAGTGGACTCAGCATATCTGGCGGACAACAGCAACGAATATGTATCGCCCGCGCACTAGCAGTAAACCCTGAAATAGTATTAATGGACGAACCAGCCTCAGCTCTAGACCCAATTTCCACTCAAGCGATTGAAGACCTCATCCAAGAACTTGCTAATGAAGTAACAATAATTATCGTTACTCACAACATGCAACAAGCGACTAGAATCTCTGATTACGCAGCAGTAATGATGGCAGGTGAAGAAAGAGTAGGACGCATGATTGAATATGGGACCAACGAACAAGTTTTCGGTAATCCCAAAGATGATAGAACAGAGGCATACGTAACCGGTCGCATAGGCTAAGTAAACTCCTCTTATAATGTTCATAGGAAGAATCAAGCGATAATGAACGAGCAAAACAGTATCATTTCAACCGCCCGCCAAGATTTCGACCGTGAGCTTGGTCGACTCGAAGCTGAACTCATTCTCATGAGTGGGCTTGTAGAAAAGTCCATCTTCGACGCGCTTCAGGCACTCAAGAATCGCGATATCAACCGTTCTCACCGAGTAATAGATCAAGATGACCACATCGACGAAACAGAACTCGAAATCGAACGCTATTGCATAGAATTGATTCGTCGGCAAACACCTATGGCTGGAGATTTACGTCGTATCGTTGCCACCTTACAAATAGCCGGCGAGCTCGAAAGAATAGGAGATTACGCTGAAGGGATTGCCAAAATCAGTGTAATGATGGGAAATGAACCACCCTTAAAGGAATTGATCGACATACCTCGTATGGGGGATATGGCTGTAAGTATGCTCAAAAAATCTCTAGAAGCTTTTATGAGCCGAGATGCCGATGTTGTTAGGCAGATGAGCATAGATCTAGAAAGTGAGGATGACGCCGTTGATGAACTATACAGTACTGTACGATCTGATCTGATGGAGTTAGTTAAAAGTGGGCCCGAAAACGCTGAACGAGCAACTTACTTGATGTGGGCTGCTCACAATGTAGAAAGAGTTGCTGACCGTGCAATGAACATTGTTGAACGAGCCCGGTATCAAGCGACTGGCGAAATGATAAGCGGCAAGACTCAGATCGAAACTGAGAACAGTTAATTTTATTCGCACATACCAATCATCACCGGAAGCCTTCTAATATTTAGATCACGAGTTCGAATCCCACCGGGATTGACATTTTGAAACTGAACTTAGCCCTACTCTGGGGCGGGGCTATTTTATACAGATATGCTATTTCGTCTACCAGTCGGTCTCTATGCAAGCCAATCGTTCTTGACTGCTGATTAACGTGGCACGGTTATCGTCGTCATCGGTTATCCAATCGGGCATCGCCACTTTTATAATAAGATTCGATCTAATTGGTTAATTCAAACCAAAATCATAT
>DBSW01000119.1:0-27030 GCA_002306745.1 Dehalococcoidia bacterium UBA1332
CACGACTGTCGGGATTTAATGTTTAATTCTGATTATTCTCGGACGTGGCGTGGGGGTGGAACGGGTAAGGGCGTTACTACACAGTCATCGCGCGGTAACGGGTATCCCACTCATTCGTTGGGACCTATTGCGCAGTGGCTTGGGATTAATCGTGGTGATCGGTTAGCTAGAACGACGACTTTTGTTACGAAATCTGTTGCCAGACAAGAATGGGCATTGTCTGTACTTCCGGAAGGGCATATTGATACCTCCGCTGCAGCTTGGGCTAGTTTTACAGATTCAGCAACAACGCTTATCGAAACTCAAAAAGGGAGACTTATTTGTTTACGTAAAGACTCGGCTAGTCCTCGTCCGCACAATATGGCTCAACATAGTCTTCAGGGTACTAAAGGGTCTTATTTATCTGGCAGATTTGATGGTGAAGACCCACTTGTGTGGATTGATGGTGTGTCCAAGGGAATTAGCCCCGCAAATTTTGGTTACACGGATAAAGCCCGGCCAATGGTTACTAACGGGCAGACTAATGCCGAATGGCAACCTTTGTGGGAACTTAGCAAATATTACGAGAGTCCTTATTGGCAAGAACTTAGTAAACAGGCTTTGCAAGCTGGCCATGGGGGGGGGGATTTCTTCGTAATGTATGATTTTGCACGCGCTGTCTCAGGCGAAATTGACCCACCTATTAACGTTTACGACGCTGTTACATGGAGCAGCATTATGCCTATTTCCATTGAAAATGTGAAACGCAACGGCGAGCCTATTGAAGTACCAGATTTTATCGAACGTTAAATTTATTAAAAACAGTAGAGATAACTTATCAGCATAGATCTTTAAGTTGAGAGATTGACATAAAGATCCGTTGTGTATTTCAAACTTACTTTAGGGAATGGCGTAACCGGGGAGTTCACCCGTTATTTGGTCATTTTCAACAGCGAGTTTCCCGTTTACGAGAACGTGCGGTATACCTTCTGGGTGTAGAGTAGGATCCTCAAATGAAGATCTATCGTTTATTTTTTGTTCGTCAAAAATCACTAGATCTGCGAATTTGCCTTTTGCAATTACACCACGATCTTTAAGTCCAAACCGTTCAGCAGGATTTTGGGTCATTCGTTGAACGACTTGCTCAATCGGGTAGTTGTATCTTCTACGAAGTCGCCCTAACGTTCGCGCGAAACAGCCGTATGCACGCGGGTGTGGCATTCCACCTACGGGGATTGAATCAGAACCAATCATATAGTCCGGTCTACTTATGAGTTCCATTACATCTTTTTCAACTTGTCGCCATAGTTTCACGTTGCCGGAGGGGGCGGATCTCATTCCGCAGGCGAGGGATGTCTCAGCCATAACTCGAAGCATCATTTCAGGTATGCTGATTTTCCAAATATCCGCAAGATCAGAGAAAAGAAAACCCTCTATATCTTGATTTCCCCCCTTGCCTATATGTGTCCATACATTGTGTTCAGGTTGTGTGTAGGAGATCTCATCCATACGTTCAATTAGCACCTTACGTTTTTCCTGATTGTTAATGATTTCTAACATTGCTTTAGGGCCACCTTCGTGGAAATACCCTGGGAAGAAAGCTTGTGGAAATGAAGATCCAACTGGATATGGATATGTTTCTAATGTGATGTCTAATCCTTCAGATTTTGCCTTGTCGATTGGCTCCATTAATTTATTGATTTCTCCGGCGGAATCTACAAATGTCCGATAGTGCTCGAAGTGAAGTTTTGTTCCAGTTCTTTTGGCAACTTCGATGGCTTCAGGTACACCTCCTCCCCCAAAAGCTCGATCGCCATTGTGGTTTCTAAGATGAATTGACATTGGTCTTTCGAACTCACCCGTTACCTCCATAAAAGTGCATAGTTCATCTGTATTAGACCAACTCTGCGGGTAGTAGGAAAGACCTGTGGAAAACCCAACGGCTCCCTGTTCCAGCGACTCCCGGAGAAGATTTTTAGCTTTATTTAGGGTTGTGCCGGACAAAGGAACATCCTTCATGCCAGCTGCTTCAAGTCTGATTGGCCCGTGTCCAGCGAATGTGGCTACATTGCATGATGTTTGTTGGTGGTAATGCTTCTTCGAAGCTTCGATTGAGGACATATCTAGATTTTCAGGAGCCCAGCCAAGTATTCCTGAGAGATACCACCGGTACATGGTGTAGTTCGCGCGAGAAAGTGGAGCAAGTGTCAGACCGTCAGGTGCGATAATTTCTGTGGTCACCCCTTGTCTAATGCCGCTAGCGTGCTGCCCGTCGTTTAATAGCGCTCCATCGGCGTGCGAGTGAACGTCTATGAAGCCTGGAGAAATGTGAAGGCCTGTGGCATCGATTGTCTTGGATGATTGTTCTGCTGATACTGGGATTGAATCGACTATTGTGATTCGATCACCATTAATTCCAATGTCTGTTTTTACAGGTGCTGATCCAGTTCCGTCGATTACATTACCGCCGCGTATAACTATGTCGATTGTCAATTTATACTCCCGGTATAAGTGGGCAACTTCATTTGTTGCGTCAGATTATGATAATGGGCACACGTTGATCCAGTTAACAATCGATCTGTTTTGGGAGGATGGCTTTACAGTAATTACCTGAGATGGCGATCTGAATATGGAACAATGTTCGAATTTGTTATAACTATACTTTTCACAATACTAAGTGAGGATGCAATTTATGGGCAGATTTGATTCTAGGGCCGCGATTGTTACTGGAGGAGCACTCGGTATTGGCAAAGGTTGTGCAAGGCAAATTGCCGCTAGTGGTGGGAGCGTCTTGATCGTTGATGTTAACGAAGCTGCAGGATCTATGACTGTGGAAGAGATTCGCTCAAGTGGTGGAACGGCAGAATTTATGCATGGCAATGTAGCCGAGGAATCCATAGCTAAGAGTATGGTTGAGAAGGCCACCTCATCCTTTGGGCGATTGGATATTTTGGTACAAAACGCCTATGCAGGAGCAGACAATTCAGGTAGCGCCGTGGAAGTGCAATCTGAAAACTGGCATGCTGGTATGGACTTGCTTGTGGGTGCTCTTTACTTTGGCGCCAAATACGCGGTGCCAGCGATGGAGATATCTGGTCCTGATCCACGTTTTATTCAGCCGGAATGGGCTGGTGCAGGCCGCCGACAGGCCCCACCCCCCCCTCAGAATGTTGGTCGTATTGTCAACATATCTTCAGTTCATGGGTTATGTGCAGCCCCACGTTCATTGATTTACAACACAGGTAAAGCGGCTGTTATTGGTCTTACTCGTCAGATGGCGATTGATTTTGGGCCACTTGGAATTACCGTTAATGCTATCGCTCCCGGGCATATTGTGACTGAACGCGGAGAAGATATGTGGGATGAGGTTGGTGACGACGCAGGCTTCAGGTTATTTGAATTGCAATATCCCGTACGGCGTACCGGCGTACCGGATGATATTGCTAACGCAGTTACATTTATTTGTTCTAACGAAGCATCATTCATAACAGGACAGGTTTTGTCTGTTGATGGTGGTATGACAGTTCAAATTCAAGAAAATTTGGTCATGGACGTTAAGGACTACATCGTTGCTAATCCAGACCTAAAAACCCATTTTGACAGCGAAAGAGGTTCTAGTAGGTTTTAGTTAGTCAAATTTTGAATTGTATATTTGCTACTTTTAGAGAGGTTTTTTGTGCGTGTCGCCGAACTATATCGTTATCCGGTTAAATCTTTTTCTTCCGAACGATGTGAAGAGCTAACAATAAATGATGGCAAAGTTATAGGCGACCGAGTTTTAGCATTCAGGTTTGCTGATCGTGGAGCGCCCCATGATTGGGGATGGCAACGTAAATCTAATTTCTTATCACTTTCGAACACTCCCGGGCTTTCGTTATTAGATGTTAAATTCGATGATCAGTTGCGACAGTTGATGTTCAAATATGATAGAGAATTGATTGTTCAGGGTTCCATTGATTCTATAGCCGAGCGGATAACTATTAGTAAAGCTATCGAGAAGTTCGCGTTTACATTGGAGGTCAACCCGCTTTTTGACCACCCTGAACGCACTCCACTTAACTTGATTGGTGATGGACTTCAGGGTTTGTTTTATGATTCCAAAAATGGTGGTGTAACTGTTTACAGTAATGAGTCACTGAAAGCGTTTCAGGCCAGTATGGGATCAGAAATTGACGGGCGTAGATTTAGAACTAATGTTGTGATCGACTGTGCAGATCGCTGGCAGGAATTAGCTTGGAATGGTTACGTTTCAATAGGAAATGTTGATTTCAAGGTAGTTAAACCCGTTGCCCGATGTTTGGCAACGCATGCAAATCCTGTTACTGGTGATCGAGATCAAGATATTATGGGAGGATTGACAAAAGCGAATGGGTACGATGTTCCAGTTTTCGCTATTCGATTGGAACCACTTACTTCTCAGTCTACAATTCATATTGGCGATTCGGTTAGAGTCAATTAGCTAAAGCGCGGTCAGTGCTAGTGGTTGATAGAATTTTTCTGCTATTGGATGCTTCGCTTGAGAGTTAACGAACAAAATTGGATGGTCAAATTTAATCGATGATTAAGGGCTTTGATATTCCTATTAGATCCGGGAACGAGTTTTGACTACAACGGGTAAGAGTAGACCAGATTCTGATGGTGGCGATGCACGCGGCAATGTTGACCGTTACGTCCCCGCCGCTATCGAAAAAAAGTGGCAAACGCAATGGGAGTCAGATGGCATATATGAAGCCTCCGACTATATCGAAGGTAAAGAAAATTACTTCTCATTAGTAATGTTTCCTTATCCTTCGGGTGATATCCACATGGGACATTGGTTTCAGTACAGTGGATCTGACGCTTATGCTCGATTTAAGCGAATGCAGGGTTATAACGTTTTGCACCCACAGGGGTTCGATTCATTTGGGCTTCCTGCTGAAAACGCAGCTATTGAACGTGGTGCCGATCCAAGAAAATGGACCTATTCTAATATTGACAATTCTCGTCGTCAGTTTAGGGAAATGGGTGCTTCGTACGACTGGTCACGTGAGCTTGTCACTTCTGATCCTGAGTATTACAAATGGAACCAGTATTGGTTCTTGCAGTTTTACAAGAACGGACTTGCCTATCGTGAGAATGGTCAGGCGAATTGGTGCCCTAAGGATCAAACAACACTTGCAAATGAACAGGTTAAGGATGGTGTCTGTGAGAGATGTGGCACCACGGTTACCCGGCGCGCAATGCCTCAGTGGTTTTTTGCTATTACAAAGTACGCCGACGAACTTCTTGATATGGATGATCTCGATTGGCCTGAGAAGATTAAGATGATGCAGCGGAACTGGATTGGTCGTTCAACCGGCACAACCATTGGTTTCGATGTCAGCGAGTATGTTGCTGGTGAGCAGATAGAGACATTTACAACTCGGATCGACACTGTTTTTGGTGTGACATTTGTGGTGCTAGCACCGGAACACCCACTTGTCATGAAGTTAACACAACCTGACCAAAAAGATGTTGTGCAGGCATATGTAGAAAATGCTTCGCGTCAAACAGAGATAGATCGGACATCAACAGAGCGTGAAAAAACCGGTGTGGCTACTGGCGCATATTGTGTTAACCCAATGAATGGTGAGCGTGTACCAGTACTTGTAGGTGATTACGTTCTTGCAACTTATGGTACTGGCGCCGTGATGGGTGTGCCTGCTCATGATGAGCGTGATTTTGTATTTGCCAAAAAATATGATCTAGAAATTCGTGTCGTTGTTGCTCCGCCGGATTGGAATGAGGAAGAGCTTGAAGAGGCGTGGATTTCTCCAGGAATTCAAGTTAATTCTGGCGAATTTAACGGCATGTCTAGTATCGATGCCAAAGATGCTATCGCAAATGATATTGAGTCAAATAATTGGGGTCGCCGTACGATCACCTATCACCTGCGAGACTGGCTAATTTCTCGGCAACGGTATTGGGGAACTCCGATTCCAATCATCTATTGCGATGACTGCGGGACCGTACCAGTTCCAGAGGAAGATCTCCCAGTTAAACTTCCCGAAAACGTTATTTTTGAAGCAGATGGTCGCTCACCCCTGACCAAGGATTCAAATTTCCTCAATACGGTATGCCCTCAATGTGGTAAACCGTCTAAGCGTGAGACCGACACCCTTGACACTTTTGTATGTTCATCCTGGTATCACTTGCGTTTTGCAAGCCCTAACTCCGGTCAATCGCCTTTGAATGATGATCAGGTAAGAGCTTGGGTTCCTGTTGCTGCATATCAGGGTGGATCAGAGCATGCGGTAATGCATCTGCTTTATTCGCGGTTTTTTAATAAGGCACTTCGTGATCTTAAATTTGTGGATTTTGACGAGCCTTATACTAAGCTGACTAACCAAGGAATGCTTACAAAAAATGGAGGAAAGATTTCAAAACGATCAAATCCGCTTCCACCAGATCCTGTGGTCGAACAGCACGGAGCTGACACACTTCGTTGTTACCTTATGTTTCTTGGTCCGTGGGACCAAGGCGGGGACTGGTCTGACTCTGGGATCAACGGGATCAAGCGATGGCTCAATCGCATATGGGATTTGGCTCAACGTGATTATTCCGTCCTCGGCGGGTCTGTTTCAGATTCCGCTGAACGTGATTTATCCCGTATCGCTAATGCGACCAGCCAGCGTGTAATAGCTGATATGAATGTGTTTAAGTTCAACACATCGATCGCCGCTCTTATGGAGTTTACGACTGCTCTTATGCGTGCGCATGAAAATGGAAATGTTTCTGTAGAGTCTTGGCGATCAGGAGTTGAACGGTTATTACTTCATGCAGCCCCACTCGCGCCTCATATTGCAGAGGAATTATGGCAGAGGACAGGTCACATAGGTTCGATTCATATGGAAATGAACCCATCCTATGATGAATCCGTGATTACCGCCGATGTAATAACACTCGCTGTTCAAGTTCAGGGAAAGTTGCGTGATCAGATAGAAGTACCTGCGGATATTGACCAAGAATCTGCTATACAGGCTGCCAAGATGGCTACCAACGTGGTTAGGCACCTCGAAGGAATGCAGATCATTAAAGAAATTTATGTGCCTGGTCGGTTAGTGAATATCGTGGTTAAGCCTTTTTAAAAAGTACTAACATATCAATAGAACCATAAACTGTTTCTTGTTTAGGTATTTTTGATTTACCGTCGTACGTTTTTTGTAATAAATGTGAACTTATTATTCGATTAAGATTCAATTATCAGTCAAATCATTTTTTAAAGGCGGAACATTTTTATGCGAGTCATGACTTGGCGTGGTGGTGGAACATTTACACTTGATCGTGTGTCAGAGCCGGAAGCAGGGGCTGATAAAGTAGTTGTAAAAATGGACTCAATTGGTGTCTGTGGTACCGATGTTCATATAACACAGGGTTTGTTCCCTTCTACACCGCCCAAGGTGCTTGGTCACGAAGGTTCAGGAGTAATCGTTGAAGTTGGTGAAGGTGTAGAGCAGCAACGCATCGGGGAGCGAGTAGTTCTCAATACGACCAGTCACTGCGGAGCATGCTCCGCATGCACTACATGGTCTGAATCGCGCTGTGAAAACGCTGATTTAACTTCTGGGATGTTTGCTGAATATGCTATTGCTCCGTCTCAATCTGCTGTGAAAATTCCTGATTCTCTTGATCTGGAACAGGCAGCGCTTACTGAACCAGCTTCTTGCTGTCTTTCCGGTGCGGAAATGATGCGTATAGACGAAAACGGTATTGGGGTCGTGGTTGGAGGTGGAATTATGGGTTTATTTACTCTGGCATTTCTGAAGCGTCGTGGTATTGAACGTATGGTTATGTCGGAGCCAGTAAAAGCTCGACGGGACATGGCAAAGCAATTTGGCGCTGATTTACTTCATGATCCTTCTGAAGGTGACTTGGTTGAATTCATTAAAGATCATAATGGGGGATACGGTGCAAACATCGCAGCTGAGGCAGTTGGTCAACCAAAGCTCGTTGCCAAGTGTGTCGAGGTTGTTAGACCGCGAGGTCAGATTCTTATGATCGGCGTGAGTCCGGAAGAGTCAGCATTGCCGGTTGATTTGTATGACTTGCATTATCGAGAGGTTACTTTGAGAGGTGCGTTCGGTAGAGGAGATGTATTTGCGCGTACACCTAGTGAAATCGATCAAATTAATCTCGATGGCGTGATCTCTGGTAAGTATGAACTTGAGAGTGTACCTCAAGCGATAATTGATTCAGGAGAGGGTAAAGGCGTTAAATTTGTAGTAAAGCCAAATGGATATAAGTTCTAGGCCCATCTATTTAACTTAGGCGGGCTACGTTTAAAATACGTTAGGTAGTGTCTAGAACTATGTCACCGCGAAGTGAGCGCTTGCTTCTGCTATCGTAGTGAATGAACCATCAGCAACTGCAGCGCACAGTGCGGCACCGATAGCAGCTTCTTCGTTGTGAATACCTATTTGAATTGGCATATCAAGGGCCCGAGTAATAGATTCCTGAAGAATCGAGTTGAGTTTAAGGCCATTCCCTGATCCAACTAAGATCGAACGTTCATTTGCTCCTAACCTGATAGCTTCTTGGTATGAATTTGCAAGTTGGATAGCCATTGATTCGAAAAGTGCGCGTGCTAGATGACCAGGTGTAAACGTACTCGGAGTCAAGTTGTGAATCGACGCTTTCGCGAGGGGGTTATTTCTAGATCCAGTGAAAAGTGGGTCGAACTTGACTCCCTCTGCTCCAGGAGGTACTTCGCCAGCGAGTTCGACCAGTCGCTCATACAGAGTATCCTGTTCTAATGTAGACCCAGTAATGGCTTGATTTGCGTTACTAAAGAAGTCTCTGAGAGTTCTGAAAGTTCGTCCGCCAATTATTCCTACTCCGGCAAGTAGGTATCCGTTTTGTATAAATGGGCGAAGTTCAAGCCAACTGCGTTGGGTTGGATTATCTATATATACGGATGCTTGACCGCCTGTCCCGACATTGATAGCCACGGTATTAGTATAGTCGGCCACAGTCCCTGCAAAACTACACTGGTGATCTCCTGACGCTATTGACACAGGAATTCCAGAATTTACGCCAAGTTGTTCAGCCATATGGGGTACTAATGATCCAGCTTTGGTGCACGAATCTGCCAGATTGATGAGTAAAGATTTGTTAAGTCCAAGTGATGTGGTTAAATCGTAATTCCACTTCATTTGTGTTAGGTCGTATACGCCCCAACCGACTGCATCTGTGGGGTCGCTCACTGGTCGAGCATCGGTGAGTCTTGAAACAACAAATTCTGGCGCTGTGGTGCCATGAATATTAGTTGAAAAATTTGAAAGTTCGCCGTTTAGTTTTAGCCAGTAAAGGTTTGGTGCTGTGTACCCAGTAACGATTGGACAGCCTGTGTTTTCAAATGCAGGTAGCCCGCCATTTTCAATAATCGCATTTCCAATTTCTCCCATCGCATCTAGATAGGAGTGATTTTTTCCAGGGATTAAATCTTTTGCGCGTTGATCTTGCCATGATATGAAATTACCAATGGTATTCAGATTTTCATCTAAGAGTTGAAGTCCTTGCTGTTGGCCAGTAACTCCTATCGCTGCAGGTTTAGCGTTTGTTTCGTCTATTAAGTGACGGGCGTTTTCGATTGCAAGTATCGCCATTTGGTCAAGATCCCACTCGGACCTTCCGCTGTTCTTGTCTTGCAATTTAGTGACTTCACTAGTGTTCGGTACAGTCGATGATCCTATGAGGGAGTTTAATTCAATGTCAATAATTACCGATGAAACAGACGTCGATCCAACATCAATTGCGAGGTAATGATTTGTCATTTTGTATGCTGCTGTTGCCTAATGTGTATTTTTAGGCTGGTTTTCTGGGACTTTAGGAGAAAAAAAATGACTAACTTTCTGTCCCGGATCTATAAAACCTATTGCTTCCCATGTGTGTGATTCAGTAGTGGATTCAACGTGAATATCTGACCGATTGAAAACATCATCTTTTAATCTTGTTCCTAAACCAGGGCCTTCAGGGGCTTCTAGATACCCATCTTTTATGATGATATTTGGTTCAATGAATTTGTCATACCAGCCGCGGTAATATGCTCTATTCGTCTCCTGAATCATTACGTTTGGAGCATTCATTGAAACGTGCGCGCATGCGAATACATTGACTGGTCCTGTCCAGTCGTGAGGTGCTATTGAAGTTTGATAAGTATCGGCGAGGGTAGCAATTTTTTTGGTTTCAGAGATACCACCGGTCCAGATTAGGTCAGGCATTACGATTTCTGCAGAGCCGTTCTCAATGTACTCGCGAAATTCATATCGAGTCATTAGGCGTTCAGCGGCACATATCGGTGTTCGAGTCTCCTCCGCCAGTTTAAGGTGTGCTTTAGCATTGATCGGGTGGATCATCTCTTCTTGCCACAGGATGTCGTATTCGTCCATTGCTTGCGTGATACGTATCGCGGGTGCTAGAGCCCATTGACCGCCACCGTCGTGGGCGATTTCGATTTGGTCACCAAGTGCTTTACGTTGTTTTGCAAGTGGTTCTAAGCCTTCTCTTATCTGTTTTGATGAAACAAAATTGCCTTGTGACTCAGCTGCGTAAGCAGCCATGTAATAGCACTTTACGGTGGAAATACCTTCATCAATCAAACTTTGGAGGAATCCAACCGGGTCTTTTTGCTCGAATTCGTTATCTTGCCATTCGCCATAACTGCCAATCGTGTTATACACGCGAATCTTATCTCTGCACTTCCCACCAAGCAGGTTATAGATTGGTTGGTCTAGTGCTTGGCCAACAACATCCCACAGGGCAATATCAATCGCAGAAAGCGCTCTTAATTCAGCTCCGGAATAAGTGAATATTCCAGTTAACTTGAATAGTTCGTCCCAAATACCTTCGCGGTCCATAGGGTCGCGCCCTATCAAAGTTGGTCCATAAATTTCGTGGACTACAGCTGAAACCGCTTTTGGTAAATACCAAGTTTCACCTAAGCCAATTTCGCCAGAGTCAGTGTGAATTCTTATCCAGCACATTTGCCAGAATTCATCGACATGGATGGTTTCGACTTTTGTTATTTTCATTATTTGGATTCGTGTTGCGCCTGGTAATTTGTTTTCAGCAATATACGCTTTATAGACCGTAAAAAAATCGCATCATCTTATAATTAGGCGAGAATCTAGTATTAAACTGCTAATAGAGATTGACGCGCCGGTACGGATCAGCTGCAAAATATCATGTAATTCGCTCAACTATCGAATGGTGTCTGTTTAAGTTATCTAACACCTTCAAGTGTAATGTCGAATATTAAGTCGGCATTCGGCGGTATAGCGTTCCCCGCACCTTGAGCTCCGTAGCCTTGGTCAGCAGGAATGTATACTCGTCGTTGTCCTCCCACCGACATTCCTAGAATGGCATCACGGAAACCAGGGATTACACCACTAACCGGGAACGAAATAGCGCTACCGCGTGAATACGAAGAATCGAATACGCAACCGTCAGATACCAGCCATCCAGTGTAGTGGACGTCAACCGTTTGGCTTGAATCAGGCGTTGCGCCATCTCCGATAGTGATGTCGAATACTCTGATTCCAGACGGCTGATCTACATACTGATCCTCGGTCACTTCTTCGAATTGAGGCGCTGAATCTGGGTATCCAAGGTTATCACAAGACACAGATGTCCCTCCTTCAGGGATTTCAGTTGGAATGGGGGTGGCAGTTGCGTTAGCTGCAGCTACGGTAGCGGTGGCTATTGCGTCGGACGGAGTAAGCACACTAATAAGTTCAATTTGAAAGGTAAGAGTTGCGTTTGGCGGAATGACCGGTGGCGATCCCAGTTCTCTGTAGCCCAGTGTTGGGGGTATTTCTATTCGGCGAGTACCTCCTGGAGCCATCGAAAGCATTGTTTGACGCCAACCGGGGATGAGTGTCACAAGTAATAATTCATCAGGCATTCCTCTAGAGTAAGAGGAATCAAATACACATCCATTGTCAAGCCAACCTGTGTAATGGACTGTAACCATGTCTTCTATTGTGGGAGGAGTTCCTTCACCAACAACCAGATCAAAAATTTTTACAGCGTCGTTTTCACCTACGAGTTGTTCACTTGATATATCAGCGAACACCGGAGCATTTGATGGATACGTGTCGTTTTGACAAAGTGAGGCATCGACGGTTGGAGCCATGACGGGAATATCTATGTTGTCTGGGTTCTTGCCAGCTGCCTGACATGCGGTTGTTGCCAGTACTACAAGTGTGGCCCAAATAAAAATTTGTTTCGGTGTCAAAATTTTCAACCCAAAAAATTCCTTGCATTCAGGTTTTTACGGTAGATGATATCCCTGAATTTGTTAACCCTTATTGTTTATTTGATTCCCGTTTTAGCATTAGTGATGAAGCTCTCATAACCGTTTCCAATCCATGGTCCAACACCTGTCATAAAAAAGCGCACACCCATTTCTACATAAGCTGCGACGTTTTCGTTCGTTGCCAAGGCTCCGGCATTTCGACCGCCAGAGACGATTCGCGTGAGTGAGTCATTTATCTTCGCAATTACGTCTGGGTGCTGTAAGTCTCCTATGTGACCCATGGAAGCTGCAAAATCAGATGGGGCAACGAAAAAGACATCAATATCGTCTACTGCGATGATTTCGTCTAAATTCTCCCATGCAATTATGTCTTCTATGAGAACAATCAGCATCGTTTCATCATTTGCTTTGTTTAAGTAGTCGTCTACTGCGTATCCTTGCCTACTAGTGAACATTCCCCGTTTTCCAATCGGAGTGAACTTTCCGCCTTCGACGACGTTTCTAGCTTCGGCACCATTATTCACGTGTGGTACAACTACAGCCTGGGCGCCGCGGTCGAATGTGCGGTAGATCAGCCCTTGCTCGTTTAGGTTCACCCT
Source organism: Dehalococcoidia bacterium UBA1332 (assembly GCA_002306745.1). Classification (GTDB taxonomy): domain Bacteria; phylum Chloroflexota; class Dehalococcoidia; order Lucifugimonadales; family Lucifugimonadaceae; genus Lucifugimonas. The sequence continues at coordinate 12,853 of DBSW01000119.1, forward strand.
TACGACAGATGTCATGCCCCATATGTCACAGGCACGGGTTAAGTTTCCTATTTCAGCCGCGTCGGTTGCTCCGTGCTCACCCTCAAGCCATATACCGTCGAACCCAATAGGTCCAACTGCATCAATATCATCTGGGTGGGTGATTCCGCTGACGATAGTAACGATTTCACCTTTTGCTAGTTTATCCTTAGCGCGGTTGGTCCTGAGTTCCAATTAATTTGCTCCTGATCCGAGCTTTCTATTCTCAATTATTGCGAAGATAACCTATGGAATTCTAACTCGGCTGTTGATTCTTAAGGTATTAGCTATTTACTATGCCATGACACCGTTTGAACTTTTTGCCTGAGTCACATGGACATATGTCATTGCGTCCTACACCTGCGTAGGGGTTATCACCTATGGTTGTTTTGGGCTTTGACCGAGTCTTAGTCATTATGTTAGCTGCAGGTCGCCCGCTTCGTAATTCATCAACCATTGCTTTCATGTATTTCTCTGTGTGTCCAAAGAATTTTTTGTATCTGGCGCAAAGATAGTTCAAACCTTCTTCGCCGTCTGGTGTTTTTATGAAACGTTGTTTCGGGCATCCACCATTACAAGCGAAGCGAAATTCACAGGAGCGACAGTATTCTGGTAGCGTATCTCGTTTATCTGTACCGAATTTACGCTGCTTTGGTGATTCAGCCATATCGCGAATGGTCGTTTCTGCAACATTTCCAAGGTTGTACTCTGGATAAACGAAATGGTCGCAGGAATAAACGTCACCGTTATGTTCAATGATCATTGCATCTCCGCAAGTCTCTGCGAAGATACATAAACCAGGATTTTGACCCATCCATCCAGCAAGTGTTGTGTCAAAGATTTGAACGAAGTAATTACCGATGTCATTTCTGACCCATTGGTCAAATACGCCGTTAAGAAAATTTCCGTATTGTTTTGATCCTACGGACCATTCTGTAACAGTTGCGCCATCTCGGAATTCAGGTCCTACTAGCTGCAAGAAGTGCGCTGGAAGTTTATCCGCGACTCGTTCGACTATGGGTATGAACTGTAGAAAATGGCTACCAACTTCTCGGGTTAGGAATTGATATAACTCTTTTGGGTGATCAGCATTGTGTTTGTGCAGTACGGTTAGCGTATTGAATTCCACATTGTGCCGTTTTAATACGTCTATTCCCGCCATAACTTTGCCCCATGTGGGCTCGCCACCACGTCCCACTCGGTATCGATTGTGGAGTTCTTCGGGTCCATCAATCGAAACACCGATAAGGAATTTGTTTTGGGCTAGAAATTCTCCCCATTCGTCGTTTAAGAGGATTGCGTTGGTTTGGAAAGCATTGGTTATCTGTTTGTTTCCAGCATATTTATTTTGAAGCTCTACTGCTTTTTTGTAGAAGTCGATTCCTAACAGGGTTGGTTCGCCTCCCTGCCATGCGAAATTTACAACTGGTATATCGTTGGCTTCAATGTACTGTTTTACGTAGGCTTCTAGTTCCTCTTCACCCATTTTCCAAGCACCGCGTGCTTTATCTGGATAGAGTTTTTCTTTTTCAAGATAGAAGCAATACGTGCAGTCGATGTTACAAATAGCACCACTTGGTTTGGCCATAACGTGAATGGCTAGAGGGCGTTTAATTTTTGGTTTTGTCTGAGGATGCAGTGTTGTCATTATCTGTAATCAATCTTACTTGTATAGATTGAAGGTGTATTTTTGGGCTATGGCATTTAGAAGTTGAAATTTATTTGAACTATGAGAACCACAGTTTTTCTGCTGTGTGGGTAAGAATATGTTCTTGATCGTATTTTGAAAGCCCCAATTCTTTAGTGAATAGTGTCAGATTTTGGGCGTAACTGGTTCCTTTTGACCATAGTGTGTTAGGAAAGTTAGATCCCCAAACGCAACGTTCAGGTCCGAACGCATCGATTACCCGCTTTAAAGGAGCGTGCATGTCCTCATGTGGATATATTCTCGCTGATCCATGTGTTCCGCTAGTTAACTTAGCGTGGATGTTTGGTTCAAGTGCTAGTTTTCTTAGAGACAATAAAGTTTGCTCTGTTTTGCGGACAGCGTTTAGCATGAAACAGTGGTCAATCACGATATTTAGATCATCTAATTGCCGCGAGATGTTTATAATCTCATTTACACGTTCAAGATCGTCCATGACCATGCAATTTACCGTAATGCCTAGATTGCGAGCTAGCGTCCAAAGGTTTTTAACTCCAACAGAGTCGATAACGCCGTTTTGGTCGGGTATACCTCTTAGCCCTCTGATGGAATAGTTCTTGACGGCATCTTGAAGTACTTCGCGATGAAGTGAATTGTCAGGACTTAGAGTTACAACTCCAGTAGCCCAGTCTGAGTGCTCTTTTGTTGAATCCATCACGTACCGATTGTCCCAACCGTAAAACGTGCCTGTCTGAATGAATACAGCACGCGAGACTGCATTCTCATTCATATTTTTCTTTAGATCATCTGCTGTAGCAGGTTCTCCGGGATTCCATGGGTCATTGATCGTCGGATACTTATTTCGATCTTTAGAGTAGATATGCGGATGTGCATCAATAATGTGCATCGACGAAAGATGTTTCTATTGCTGTGATTTTCATTAAATTAGCCTCAATATTTTATCGTTATTAGTACTTTTGGCTGTTTATAGCCTCTAGTTGTTATTTTAATTGCCAAGCAGTATTAATTTTTTACATCGAATATTTTGGTTTATCCACCAGAGTTGTATACAGCGCGTTTTTGTGATGAATAATCCCATGGAGTTATCCATTCAGCAGGTATTTCTAATCCAAAACCTGCAGCATCAGAAGGAACCACTTTGCCGTCTTTAGCAGCTGGTATACCTGGCATCAGGTTATCGAGGAGGGGTTGGCCAATGTCAGTACTCATGAACCATTCGGCGAGGCTGGTCTCCGGCATCGCGTAAGCGAAATGCTGTCCCCAAGCTGTGTTTCCGCCTGTGTGCGTAATTGTTTGAATACCAGCTGCTTCCGCGTAAGTGTAAATTTTAAGAACTTCTGACAAACCCCCAGCCCATTCGATATCCGGTTGGACAATATCTACTGCTCGTGCAGCAATTAACTGTTGGAACTGCTTTCGCCCATAGTGATGCTCACCAGTGGCAAGGGCAGTCCAAGACATAGCGCGATTAAGTTCTTTATAACCCTCTAAATCCCAAGGAGGCAAAGGTTCTTCAAACCATCTAAGTTTGTATGGTCTTAATCGTTCTGCAACTCTAAGTGCTAAGTCGGAGTTGAAGGACATTACAGGGTTAAACGTTAACTCTGCATCGTTACCAGCGATTAAGCGCTGACTTGCAACATGCTCTTCGAGTTTTGCGAGCCCTTCTGAACCTTCTTCGTAGAAGAACGGATTGCTGATCTTAAAGCGATTAAATCCTAATTCACGCATCCATTCGATATCGTCACCAGTAGCATAGAGCTCAACGTGATCATGTGCTGGCCCACCGATTAGTTCATAAACTGGTCGCTGTAGTAGTTTGCCTTTCAAATCCCATAATGCGAGGTCCACTCCGCTTTGAGCTGCTGTAGCTATGCCGCCTTGAAATCCTTCATGCATTCGCCATATTTGGTCGTTGAGTAGTTCAATTGCTAGTGCATTTTTACCTTCAATTAGTGGTGCGATTAGATAATCTACGACGGAGGCTCCCATCGCTCCATGCGCAAAAGAACCCAGACCGTATGTTCCGTCCTCTGCGGTTATCTGCACCCATGCTTTGCTGATTTGTCCGGGCTTTTTGCCATCAACTCGTGTGTATTCGGGATATCTGGCGATGGGTTGTGAACGAATTGCATGGGAATTCCATCCGGGTTTGGTATTTTGGCGAATTGGTGGGTCGGGTTTATCAATTCGAACACATCGGACGTTTTTGATCTTCATCCTATTTGTTTGTCCCTTCTTCCCAGTTTGTAATGTCGTCGAGTTCAAATTGAATTCCAAATCCTGGCTCGTCAGATGGTCGAACTTTGCCATTTACTGGTATAGGCGTTCCTGGAATTTGAACTGTTTCTACTAGAGGAACACCTGGATCTGATCCGAGCCAGTACTCAGCTATTGGCGATTCTGTCGCGGCCATGGCAAAGTGTTGCCCGAATGGTGTGTTAGCTCCTCCGTGTGGAATTGTGGCAATTCCAGCTGCTTCACCAATTGCATGCACTTTCATAGTTTCAGTAATGCCACCGCCCCAGCAGATGTCAGGTTGCAGTATGTCGGCTGCTCGCTTTTCAACTAGATCCAGGAATGCGTGGCGTCCGTGATGATCTTCTCCAGTAGCAATTGCCACCCAAGGGGCAGCTTGGCGTATTTGTGCGAGACCATTAGTGTCAGTTGGAACTAGGGGCTCTTCGAACCAACGAAGATTGTAAGGGCGTAATTCTTCTAGTAATCGCAGTGCAAATTCTACGTTAAATGACATTACAGGATTGATCATCAAATCTCGGTTATATCCGACATCTTCTCGAGCTTTTGCGACATGGTCTACAACTTCACGTATGCCTGCGTCACTCTCACGATAATGAGCGGGATTGGTGATCTTGAATTTAGTGAACCCTAACTCTTTTGCCCAGTCAATATCATCTCCTGTCGCGTAGCAGGTGATTGATTCTCGAACTGGTCCACCCAGCAGGGAGTACACTGGCAAACCATATATTTTTCCTTTGAGATCCCAGAGAGCTAAATCAACTCCAGCCATCGCGGTGGAAGCTGTACCTGATATTCCAAATCGTTGTGAAACTCTTGACATCAAGTCATTTAGATGTTCGATTGCAAAACAGTTTTTACCCACAAGAATGGGCGCAATTACAGTGTTCACAAATGCTGCAGTCGGCTCTCCGAATGCACATTGGCCAAGCCCCCAAGTTCCATCTTCGGCAGTAGCCTTTACCCAAACATTTTCTAGGCCGCCACCTGGCATATCTCCAGGAAGTCTAGAGAATTCCGGATAAATATTTACTGGCATGGCCCGTTTTGATGATTTGTTCCAGCTTGGTCGTCTTGCTCGGATTGGGTTCTTTTGAAGCCGTTTTTTTACTCGAACAGCTTCTATGGATTTAATTTTCAATTGGTTTCCTGTTGAATGACGGTTATATCGATGTAGCCTTTGGTCTGATGGCATAAGCTTGCACGTGACCAAGTCTAACAACCAAAAGAGAACTCAAAGGCGTGCAATTGAGAACTGTAGATATTAAGCAACTATCCAGATCGTGGGCTAAAGGAATTGGACTTCAAGAATTTCTTGTGACCCGTAGGCATTCGTCTGGTGAATTGATTGAAATTCCTGTAGCCAGAATACAAGGCGCGTTTCAGGGACCACAGATGACAGTCATGTCAGGTATGCATGCCGGCGAATATTCCGGAATTTTGGCTGCACAAAAACTTATTACTTCGGTGAAACCGGAGCAATTGTGCGGAACGCTTATTGTCATTCCGGTGATTTCGACTAAAGCGTTTATGCAACGAAATATGCAACTAAATCCGGTCGATCAAAGAGAGGTGCATTTCGTTCGTCCCGGAAACCCTGAGGGCACTTATAGCGACATGCTGATGGATACGATATTTGAAATTGTAAAAGATTCGGATTTTTTGATTGATTCGCATGCGGGAGAGATGGCACAGTCGTTGATGTCGTGGATTCCGGTACCGATGGGCGGTGATGATGAAATGGATAGAAAGTCACTTGAACTCGCAGCCGGGTTCCAAATTGAGTATGTTGAACCTAGATACGATGTGCCATCGATACCCGAATTCTGCATTTCGTTGTTAGAGGCCGGGATAGCAAATATTTGGGTCGAATGTGGTAAGAATGGAGTACCTACCCAAAAAGATATTGCTATCCATTTCGATGGTTACGTTGCAGCTTTGCAAACGATGAAGATGATACATGGAGACCCAGCTCGACATGATCAAAAAGTTCTTAAAGGTAAGCGCTCTCAAATCAATTCCCATAAATCAGGCGTATGGCATCCAGCCGTTAATGAAGGAGATATTGTTGAGTCTGGTCAGCACTTAGGCCGTCTGACAGATTATTTTGGCAATACGATAGCGGAATTTACTTCACCTAGTCGTTCACTTGTTTTGTACTACTGGTCTAATCCAGCCATAAACGCGTCACGTAGACCGCATGATTATGATTGGCATAATGGGCTCGTTAGCCTACTTGATCTGGAGGAATAAACAGTGTCAGATTTTCCGGTATATCTTGCTCACGATCATATGCAGCGCGTCGAAGACTATCGACGCGATAAACATGGTGGTGTGAGTGGAAAAATCGTTCACCTTACTATTGATTCTTGGATCGATGCTCCAACGCAAGAAGAATACGATGCTGCTTACGACAGTTATGCTGGTTTTCATGATCGCGGCTTTAAAGCTCTTAGCCAGTTACGTGACATAGCAACTGATCCAAATAACGGAGTGAGGATTGTTGAACAGTATCGAGATTTAGAAGCAGCTTATTCTTTGGGACAACTTGCAGTGATTGCAGGTAACGAAGGTGGGAAAATACTTGGATCAGATGCTGATTCAATTATTGCTTGGTTTGATCTTGGTTTACGTCACGTTCAGTTTAATTGGGCGATGCCTAATCGCCTTGGTGCATCGCAGGATCTTGAAAATGATCCAGATCAGCCCGGTCTTACGGAATTCGGGCGAACAGCGGTCCAGATCATGAACGAAAAGAACATGATAGTTGATGTTTCCCATTCGGCGCCTCAGACCATAATTGATGCGTTAGAGACTACAACAAAGCCGTTATTGAATTCACATTCCGGTGCCAGGGCAATTGCAGATAAACCACAAAATTTGTTCGATGATCAGATTAGATCAATGGCGGATAATGGTGGAGTTATAGGTATTCATTTCTGCTCACGATTGGTGCTTGGTGTGAATGGTGTTCAGGCAGTAATCGATGACGTTATTAAACAAATTTTGTACGTATCGAATATTGGCGGTATTGATGTTGTTGGATTAGGCCCAGATTGGATGCTAGGAGACCCGTTTAGAGATCCCTTGTACCTGCGTAATACAAATCAAGAAGATCTTACGTGGACCAGCGGCCTAGAAAACTCGGCAGAGCTTTCGAATTTATGGGGTCCGTTGGCTGAAGCGGGTTTTACTAATAACGAAATAGAAAAAATCGCTGGAGGCAACTTACTGCGTATGTTCAAAGCCGTATTGCCAGGCTAATTTTGATCACAGATAAGCTGATTTCACAAATTATGTATGAGTCTCATTTTTATTGTGCTTGAATAGCTTTAACTGTTGATTGATGATACTTAAATTCAATATTAGATAGGATCTTCAGATTTTTGCGGTGTCCTTTGCCCATGCTTTAATTAAATGATGAGCGATCGCTATCGGTCCGGGTATATTGATACCTTCAAGATTGTTTTCGAGTGCTAGCTTTATTTCGTCTTTTGTGAACCAGCGTACATCTGCCATTTCGCCTGGGTCTGCTTCGATGTTTTCCGAGAGCGCTTCGGCGTGGCATCCGATCATTAGAGAAGATGGGAACGGCCAGGGTTGTGACGAGTGATACGTAACTTTTCCTATTGGAAGGCCAGCCTCTTCCATTACCTCTCTTCTTACACCCTCTTCAATGGATTCTCCGTGGTCCATAAATCCGGCGAGACATGAGTAAAATCCTGAACTTTGTCTACCGAGTGTTTGGCCCATAACACAACGATTGCCACGATAAACCAACATAATTACGACGGGGTCCGTACGAGGGAAATGTTGTGTCTTACAAGTTGGACATTCACGCATCAATCCTCCCCGATGGCTTTGCGATTCAGATCCACAAAAAGAGCAAAACCTATGCTGTAGGTGCCAGTTAAGGTTTGAACGTGCCTGAGCGAGAATACCTGATTGTTCCGGTGGAATGTCAATTGCCGCTGAACGGCCGTCTTCAAATGCAGCATTATCTGCAATAACTGCAATCCTAGATGGATCTTTTACCGTAGAAACATCTACTGCAAAATAAGGATTTTGATCTTTGTCAAAACCTAGGAATTTCGGTCCTCCTGCCTCAATCGGAAGATCATCTAAGAATTCGTGATTTATCCACGCTAACTCTGGGTCAGGTGATCTTTTTACTAGAGGTTTTAGGTTGTGAAACGGTAGTAGCTTTGTATTGTCTCGGCGAATCATGCGTTTCAAAGCTATTTCATCGCGACGAGCGTGGTCTCCTCTATCAAGAGTATTGCCGGCAAAAATGTGAGTAATAGACAATTTGTTGTTCTCGTAAGAAGGTAACTTAAGATAATTACATAATGGACACACTCAATGTATTAATATTGATTGCGCTGAAATGCTGTCAAATGCTACTTCATTTGGTTTAACTATTTTGTGTTTGGTGTAGCCCACGCACCTGTCGAATTGTTTGCTTTGTTCCACCAACCGGGTTGCGCTTCAGGTGAATCTACATCAACTTTAAATTCTTCAAGAGCTTCTGGTATTAACTCGATGCCTAATCCCGGTTTTCCATTAGGAAATATTGATCCGTCTCTGATATCAAACATGGGAGAGATGATCTTTTCGAATGTAGTAAACCAAGTGTGTAGGCATTCTTCTCTGTATAGATTTGGTATGGCCATAGAGGCTTGAAAGGACGCAGCAATAGCTACAGGCCCAAGAGCATCATGCGGACTTACTGGGATGTACTGAATTTCAGCCATAGATGCGATACGTCTAATCTCACTGATACCACCGCACCAAGCGATATCCGGCATTATGTAATCTACTAATCTTTCACGTAAAATTTCGTCATAGTCCCATCGTGTGAAATGCCGTTCACCCACGCAAATAGGGACATCTGTGTTTTCTCGGATTTGGCGTAGGGCATTATGGTTTTCAACATGGGTCGGCTCTTCGAACCATACAAGATTGACGTGCTCAATCGCGTTAGCGGCTTTGATCGCAGACGCTACGTCCATTCGAGCATGGGCATCGACGAGAATTTCGTAATCAGGTCCGACTGTTTCTCGCAATGCATCCATCCAATCAACTGCTTCGCTAATAGCTTTTGGTTCCATCCTTTCCACCATATTCGCACCGTAGTACTTTTCCCCCATTGTTCTTCTAGATGGAAACGGGTCTGTCTTGATTGCCTGGAAGCCAGCTTCGATTGTAAGGCGGGCTTCTTCTTGCATAGTCGTGATCCCTTGGCCACCACTAAGATCTCGAACGTGTGTGTAAAGGGGAACACTGTCTCTAAGCGCCCCACCTAGAAGATCATAGATTGGTACACCGAGAACTTTGCCTTTGATATCCCAAAGAGCAATGTCAATCGCGCTAATTAGGTGTGATATGTAACCGCGTGGGTTCAGGTCAGAGTTAACGTGGAATATCCGCTGCCATATTTCTTCGATGTTTTTTGGGTCAGTCCCGACAACTAAAGGTTTTATTGCCTCAATACCACGTATGAGGTGGCTGTTTACGGCGTAGTCAGTGCATTCGCCTATACCTGAAACACCCTCGTCCGTTTTGACTTCAACAAAGAGCCACGCAAGCCCGGGGATCGGCATAACAGTGTGAGATTTGATGTCGGTGATCCGCAATTCGATGGTTCCTAGGCTGTTCGTTATATTTTCTGAAGGGAATTGTATTCTTCTTAGGCTTATATCGACATAGAGTTTTCTTCCAATGGCTTTTTCGTCGTACAACTGACCTTGCATACTGCGGTTATTATGTTTCAGATATTAGAGATACTTGCTGTTACTCATATAAAGTTCGACAGGAATCATAGATGACACTACGAGTCAATCCCGATCACGATACATACGATGTTTCAATTGCTGATGTGCTTGGTACTGGGACGGATCCAGCATTACGTGAGATCCAAACCCATGCCGATGGTCCTAAGGGCAAAGTCCCTTTCACAGCGGAGTTCTTAATTGAAGAGCCGAGCGGAAATCATTTTGGGATGACTCAGAATGCCGGTATGGGTTGGAATCCCTCAGAGTTGCTTCGAAAGCAATTTATTATTCTTTCCACGGTGGGAGGAGTGAAAGCTGAAGATGGTTATCCAATTGCTCTAGGACTTCACACAGGTCATTTTGAGCTACGCGATATGGTGACTTCTGCTGCTGAAGAATTTAAATTATTGAAGTCGGTGCCGTTTGCTGGATTCTGCTCAGATCCATGTGATGGGCGTACACAAGGCACCACTGGAATGTTGGATTCGCTTCCATATCGTAATGATGCTGCACAGGTATTTAGAAGAATTGCTCGTTCTCTTCCGACTGTCAGGGGTGTGCTGGGAATAGCATCTTGCGACAAGGGGTTGCCTGCAATGATGATGGCTCTGGCTGGTCTTCATAATCAACCTACTGTAGTTGTGCCAGGTGGAACCACACTTAAACCACGCGCGGGCGAAGACACAGGTCAGATTCAGTCAATTGGTGCAAGGTTTGCGCAAGGCGAGGTAACTCTTGAATATGCACAGGATGTTGGCTGTCGTTCTTGCGCATCTCCTGGAGGAGGCTGTCAGTTTTTAGGTACTGCTGGTACTTCACAAGTTGTTTCTGAGGCACTGGGATTGGCAATAACACATGCAGCTCTTTCTCCTAGCGGGACACCTGCCTGGCATGACATTGCACGGAGGTCAGCACGCGCTCTAGTGATGATGGAGAGACGCGGAATTACATCACGGGATATATTAGTGGACGCTGCTTTTGAGAATGCCATGGCAGTGCATGCTGCTTGTGGTGGTTCAACGAATCTTCTTTTACATATGCCGGCTATAGCGCATTCTGCAGGCCGCACTCGTATGACGGTTGAAGATTGGAATCGGGTAAATTTGCAAGTGCCTAGACTAGTTGATGTACTTCCAAATGGCCCAATCGGGCATCCTACTACTCAACTTTATGCGGCTGGTGGCGTCCCAGAAGTAATGCTGCACCTTCGTAGGCTTGGGTTAATAGATGCCAGTGTTCTTACTTCAACCGGTCAGACGCTTCAAGAAAATCTGGACTGGTGGGAAGATTCAGAAAGACGTTACGATGTTCGAAAGTATCTTCTTGAAGTAGACGGTGTAGATCCAGATAACGTAATAATGTCCCCGGATCGTGCGAAATCTAAAAATCTAACCAGCACTGTTACTTTTCCTATGGGCAATATTGCTCCAGAAGGATCAGTAATAAAGAGTACAGCGATCGATCCCTCAGTCGTTGATGAGGATAATGTTTATCGTAACACCGGGCCTGCGAGAGTCTTCCGTTCAGAACGTGATGCTATGCGTGCAATAAAATCACGTGATGCGGACTATAAGATCAAAGCTGGGGACATTATGGTTGTGACTTGCGGAGGTCCGCTAGGAACTGGCATGGAAGAGGTTTATCAATTAACTGCTGCGTTGAAGCATCTTTCGTATGGTAAACATGTTGCTCTTATTACCGATGCGCGTTTTTCTGGGGTTTCTACTGGAGCTTGTATTGGTCACGTTGGTCCAGAAGCTTTGGCTGGTGGTCCCATAGGTCGAGTCAGAGACGGCGATATTATTGAGATTATCGTAGATCGTAAAAATCTTTCAGGCTCGATCAATTTAGTGGGTACAGATGCTGATATTAAAGATGCTGAATGGGGGAATGCAGAGTTTGATCGTCGTAAAGTGCCTAGTGATCTTGCTCCGCACCCTCAACTTCCAGACGATTCACGACTATGGGCTGCGCTTCAGTCTGCATCGGGAGGTACCTGGGGGGGCTGTGTGTTTGATGTTGATTTAATTGTTGAGACTATTGAAGCCGGAAATAAGGCGCTTGGAAAATAGAGAGTACGTATATTTTTAGACGAGTACCGTGTTGTTCAACTTCATTAGTAAGCCCGAGCGTACTACTGTTGAAGCGCGATCCAGTGTCCTAATGTTTTTAGCCGGGTCACCATCAAATGCAGCTAAGTCTGCCACCATGCCCGACTTGAGACTTCCAATCTCTTTATTCAGCCCTAGTGCCTCAGCGGTTCCAGCTGTAGAAGTATTGATTGCTTTCCATTCTGTCCAACCAAACTTTTCAACATATGCCCATGCATTAGCTGCGGATCTGTCATGCGTGCCATATGCCATCCCCATATCGAGCCCGGATGTGAACCTAATTCCGGCATCATGCATCTTCAGTAAAGTTTCGATGTGTTCATTTTCTTCAACAAATTTTGAAGAGACGGCCCAATGAGGATCCATAGGACCTTGTTCACCGCGAGCTTTAGCCTCTTGGGCTAGTAACGCATGTCCAAGTGTTGGATCAACCCACTGACCCTGATCAGCCATTTTTTTAACGGTATTTTGATCGTAGTCTAGTCCTTTTTCAGGATCAATGTCATACCAGCGTGAGTGTATAACGTGGTCCACGCCGGCTTCGACGACGTTTTTTACACCCTGTGCTGAAAGAACATGTGTAACGATCGGGACATTCATGCGATTCGCTTCATCAACAGCTGATTTCAAGACTTCTAATGAGTATTGCGGTCTACGAGGGTTTGCGGTCGGTGTGAACATTCCTCCCGTCGCCATCATTTTGATGACATTAGCACCTAGTTTGACTTGGGTGCGAATTGCTTTTCGTACCTCAGTTTCTGTATCAGCTTCTGTTCCGAAGAACCAGCAGTGCCCAGAGGTTATCGTGATAGGGGTACCAGCAAGCAGTAATCGCGGTCCTGGGATGTGACCACTGTCAATCATTTGTCTGACGGCAAACGCTACTTCGTTTTTTGAACCGATATCGCGGATAGTCGTGGTGCCCGCAAGAACGGCTTTTCGCATATTGTTGGTCGCGCGAATAGTGAGCTGTTGATTATTTTCCCCTAGAGCAAGTGCCCGAGCATCCCATGTTGCACTGCAGTGCATATGGCAATGAGCATCTACTAGACCCGGGAGAAGCGAAACATTACCAAGATCATAAACTTCATGTGAATCCTCAGCTGCATTAATATTTTCTGAAGGTTCAACAGCTTTTATTAGTCCGTCATGAACAATTACGGCATGATTTTTAAGCCAGCCAGAAACATCAGGGTTAGACACGCGAGCTGCTTTGAAAATACTTTTTTTCGTCATGGATGTTTTTAACCTGTCGTGTAGGTTTTACTTTTCTGTAGCGGAAGATGTGATGTAAGGATACTATTTCTTTTGGATGTTATGGAATGTGAATATAACAATTCTGATGGCACCAACTCTATACATTCATAGTGCTTTCCAGTAGCGCCGACCTTCCCACCTAATAATTCTGCCCCAGCCCGGAAAGCTAAGGTGACTACCTATAACTATTGAATTGCTTGTTTCAGCTTGATCAAGAATATTATTACGAGCTTCGATGCCCATCTTCTGATTCCAGTCAGGAGAGTAACTAAGTTCTGTTTCACTAGCCTGCATTGGTGATCCAAGAATATCGCCAACTAATACGGCTCTTTGATTTCTTGAGCTTATGAGTAAGCTCATATGACCAGGTGTGTGTCCTGGAGTGTGAAACGCAACTACTCCTGGTGCTAGCTCGGTTTCTCCGTTCATTAGGTCAAGCGCTCCCTGTTCATGAACAGGTATGACGCTGTGTTTAGTGGTCTTTCCTCGATTTTCGTCATTCAAAATTTTGTTTGTTGTGAAGTGCTTCCAGTCAGCTTCATGGACTCGATACCTGGCATTTGGGAATGACAGCCTTCTATCCTCTAAATCCTCCCTAAGGTTCCAGCCGACATGATCACCGTGAAGATGTGTTAGAAAAACCGTATCTATTGAATCAAGCTTGATACCGTTTTTCGAAAAATCTCTGAGTAACTGACCTGGCGCATGGTGTCCAAGCATTTTTCCGTTTGGCCCAAATCCTGTATCGGCGAGAATATGTTTTTCTTGTGATGTGAACACGAAGGAACCCAAGTTATTTTTAAATAATTCTCCTTCGAAATACTCAGGAAATCGTTCGTGATACGGTTCCCATACATCCAAAGGGTCTTTAGGGAACAGGATTCTAGGATCAAATGTGATACTTCCATCTGAAAGTGCAGTAATGTGCACGTCACCAATTTGAAGTGTATTGTTACGGGATGAGTTCATTTGTATTTATTGTGATTCAATAATTTTTTTGTCAGCAATATACGCTTAAAGTTCAAATGAAAAAGCCCCAAGCTAAATGCTTGGGGCTTTAGTTTTGTCATTATGGCGATCCCGAGCAGATTCG
>DBSW01000119.1:27378-33381 GCA_002306745.1 Dehalococcoidia bacterium UBA1332
CTCCTCCTTGACAGGGAGGCGTGTTAGGCCGCTACACCACGGGACCATACATTAGGTAGTTAAATCTATCCTATCCTATTGAGAGTAAGGCTGGTACCCAGTACGAGTCAACACTTCTCTAATGATTCCCGAAGTTTAATTAGGCATCAAATGATTAAAGTGTTCAATAATGCTGATCTTACGTATCTAGCCGTAGTTGCAACCGATACCTTTATATCCGATTTCAACTTCTCCAGTAGCAGTAATCATTACAGGTGTTATTTTGTCTCCACCTGAAAGCCGTTCGACTTCGGACCACATATCAGGTTCTGTAGAAACATCTATTTCACGATACTGGATCTGATCATTTACAAGATCTTCTTTTAGAAGATCGCAGTATCCGCATGTAGGGTGCGTGTAGACAATAGCTATACCATCGTCCGGTGCTGGTTCAGTTATTCGCATTGAATATCCTTAATCGCTCGGTTTCGAGTTTATTTCAAACTCTTTAGCATTTTTATTACTGAAAGCAATTGCTGAAAATTTAGAGATTTGCTGATGTTGGGGCTTAAGTCGATAATGCTTGTAAGGAAGAAATTACATCTCTATAAATTTTTCTCCTGAGAGGTATCCTGTGGGATCATTTTCAAATGCCACACGACAACCAGGGGCACAAAAGTAATATATGGCTCCTTTGTGGTTTGAGGCTCCACCTAGGGGATTTTTCGTTTCGACCTTCATACCGCATACAGGGTCAATAGATTTTTCGGCTTTTATTGTGCTAAGAAATGGGATTTTCATTTATCTCTGTTAGTTTTTGTTTGTCACTAAACAAGTTTATTGCATGCATTCAATGTGATTGGATAAGAATATGTCACAATGATCTGATTAATTATTTACTGATTTTAAGTGCGGCGCCCAATCGAAGGGAATTAGTTACCACGGTTACAGAACTCAAAGCCATTGCTGCCGCTGCAGCTATTGGGTTCAGGAAACCATATTCACCGATCACTATGTGAAGAAAATTAGGAACCGAACCATCTCTGAAGATCGGGTAAAGGGCTCCAGCCGCAATCGGAATAAGTGTTACGTTGTAGAAAAAAGCCCAAAACAAATTTTGTTTGATGGTACTCATCGTTTTTTTACTAAGATCGATAATGTCATTGACTTTATTTGGATTGCCTGAAGCGATGGTTAGATCGGCAGCTTCGATCGCGATGTCAGTTCCTGAGCCTATAGCTATTCCTACATCTGCGGTTGCTAGCGCCGGTGCATCATTGATTCCGTCTCCGACCATTGCAACAATACGACCATGTTTTTGCAGGTCGGATATTGTCATAGCTTTTTCTTCGGGTAATACATTTGCTATGACTTTTTTAATGCCAATTGCATGTGCGATTTTTTCGGCTGTTTTTGTGTTGTCACCGGTGAGCATGATGGTTTCTATACCACGTTGGTGTAATCCATCCACGGCAGTAGCCGATTCAGGTTTTATGTGGTCATAAACTCCGATTAGCCCTACTGGAGTTTTATTTTTCGACACCACTAGAACTGTCTCGCCTCGTTCAGTGATTGTGGATATTTTTTCAGATATCTCGTGATTGAAACTTGGTTTATCTAGCACGAATTTAGGGCTTCCGACCATAATGGTCGATCCTTCTATTTTTGCTTTAATCCCAAATCCGGGCAGTACTCGTAAATTCTCTGTGGGGAGCAGTCCGATATTTTGATTATTTGCTTCAGTCATGATTGCTGCAGCAAGAGCGTGTTCTGAACTAAATTCAACAGATGCTGTGAGCTGTAATAATTCTTTGTTCGATATACCAAAAGGGTGCATGGTGATAACTTTTGGTCTGCCTTCGGTGATCGTACCCGTCTTATCGAATACAACTGTATCGATTTTGTGAGTTAGCTCTAGAGCTTCAGCATTCTTGATTAATGTTCCGATCGAAGCGCTTGCCCCCATACCGACAATGATTGCTGTCGGCGTTGCCAAGCCTAGCGCACAAGGGCATGCGATTACCAGTACAGCTACAGTCATCAACAGTGCATTTATTATTGCTGGATCCGGAGCCCATAACGCCCAGCATACAAACGTAATAAGTGCGAGTATTAATACGGTAGGAACAAAACGAACAGTTACTTGGTCAACCAGAGCTTCAATCGGGGTCTTTGAAGATTGAGCGCGCTGTACCGACCTTACAATACTGGCCAGTATAGTTTCACGCCCAACGGCTGATGCTATAAATTTCACGGCACCTGTTCCATTGACGGTTCCGGCAAAAACGTTGTCTCCAGCTCTTTTTTCTGCTGGTGCTGGCTCTCCGGTGAGCATTGATTCTTCGATTGCAGTCGAGCCTTCTATGATTTTGCCATCGACTGATACCCGCTCACCTGGTCTTAGTATTATCGTGGTGCCGACGTTGATCTCTGATATATTCACCTCTTTTGCTTCACCATTTGCTATGACCATAGCGGTAGAGGGCTGAAGGCTCATTAATCGCCTTATTGCATTCGACGTTCTAATTCTTGCTCTGCCTTCAAGCCATCGACCAAGAAGAACTAAACCAATTATTGTTACTGAGACATCGAAATAAGTTCCAGTTGAATGGTGTCCTCCTACAGTTGCACTGGCAAAATTTATTGAATCTTCGAAAAATGGCCTCGTTAACGTCACAACTAGGCTGTAAAAGTAAGCAGTCGAAGTCCCAATTACTACGAGTGTGTTCATATTAGATGTTTTTACACGTGCTGCAGACCATGAAGACCGGTAGAAAGTTTTTCCAGCCCAGAACTGAACCGGGGTGGAGATCAAAAGAAGAAAAAAATTGATGTTTGTAGGAGATATAGCCGACAGTGAGTCGATCCTTGTGTAATTCATTGTGATCATCACCACTGCAGCTAACACTAGGCTCACAATCATTTTATTTTTGGTTTTATAAAGTTCCTTAATAATGATCTCTTGATTGTTGTCAGCAAAAGTTGATGTGGTTTCATCTGCGAACGCGCGTATCGAATAACCTGCGCCAGATATTGCTTTTATCAGGTCAGATTTCGTTACTTCGGCCGGTTTGAATTGAACAAATGCGGTTTCAGTTCCTAAACTTACGTTGGCGCTGTGGACGCCCGGTAATTGGCGTAAAGCATTATCAACGTGATGTACGCACGCAGCGCATGTCATTCCTCCAACACTGAATGTCAGGTCTGACAGTTTTTGATCTTTTTTTGTTTTTTGGCTGATCGCAGGATTATTTGCTGTTTGCAATGTCCCACATTTCTAAAAATTTGCTAGACCGTTGCTGTACGTAGGCAAAGGTAATGACATTGGTTATGTAATCCGTATGTCAGTTCAGTATAAAGCTTAAGCTGGTTGATTCAGGACGGAATTCCATCTGTCGGTATGAATTAATGCCTGCAGCACGGTGTGATGTTAGCCGATTATGGTAGTACTGATCTGTAAACCCGCCTTGTTCACGTAAATTTGATAGTAATTGGTCGGGAATATCATAAAGACGCTTATTGTTTATTTGAGTTCTTAATCTGCTATGAAAATTTCTAAAATAGATTTGAGCACTGTTTTTATACAAATTAAGATGGTTGATGTAGAGTTTTAACCATCGATTTATATTGATGGCAATTACTAAGAGAATTACACCCGCGAGTGCATCCAATACATAGTGGTTTGCGGTGGCTATGATTGCTATGAACATTAGTGCTTGATACGCGAAGCCAAAGATTTTTAACCAGATGCCGCCTATACGAAACATTGCTGTCATTATTAGAAGCGCCCAGGCATAGTGAAGGCTTGGCATTGCAGCGAAACGGTTATAACTGATAGCTGAATCTGAATTTGGTGCCGGATCAAGACCTAACATCGTTACCGTGTCGGTCATTCCTAGTCCAGGCATGAAACGCGGGGGTGCCAGAGGGAAAACCGCAAAAATAATGGCTCCTAGAATCATTGAGATTACGAAAGTTCGTCTGATATCGATATAAATAGTCCGATATTTAAGAAAAGTTAATAGCGCTGTTGCAATAAGCCCTAACCACATACCTACGACATAAAAATAAGTTATTGCAACAAGCATCCCCATAGAAATTTTGCTGATTACTTGCTGGATAAATGCTTCCCAATTTAAAGCGAGGGCGGATTCAAGTTTGAGCACTAGCCAGCCATTGGTTACGGCTTTTAGGACAGGCGAAGGGTCGGTAAGGTTTTTTGCCAGCGCGAATATCAGGTAGCAAGACCCAATTATAAGAACTTCTTTTGTGATGGTTTTAATCATCACAGCTTCTCAGCCGTTAATACTTTGCTAGTTGTGAGCGGGGTAATTACCCCAATATAGCTGGACATTTTTTTCAAATCAGAGTATTTAGTCAAGTCGCATAAGACCGTTTAACAAGTCGAGATTCACCTTTTTCTTATAAATAAAAGCGTTGCTAATATATGGCTTCAATATTTTGATTGACATCTACCATGGGAGAAGCCTAAACTAAGAGGCTGTCAGAGAAATATCCAGCTCTTTTCGTCTCGTCCTGATTCCTATTTTTTAATTCCAAACAACACCGAACCAAACGTGCTGCATGGCGGCGCGCTGTTCGGTGGTTTCGCGTAAGTGTTGTTCTGGCGAGGACATCTCACGCGCGAGATTCAAAATATTTACTACGCCTTTGGCGCATTGGAGTGTGTTTATGGTCATCGCTGATCGTCGGTTAGCTCCCTCAGAACAGCCCGGATACAAAAGATTTAACAGCATATCCAATAACGTTGATGTTCCGAGTTTGGTTCAGGTTCAGGTTAATTCATTTGAATGGCTGAAGACCGGAGGATTAAAGGATTTAATCGAGGAGATCTCTCCTATTGAAGATTTCTCGGGTGGTCGTTTTGACTTACAGTTCCTTAGCCACGAAGTTAGAAAGCCAAAGTACACGGAGCGTGAATGTCGTAATCGAGAAATTACTTACTCTGCCCCTCTGTACATAACCGTACAGTTAGTGATCAAGGAAACTGGGGAGGTCAAAGAACAGACTCTCTTTTTTGGTGATATACCGATGATGACAAGTAGCGGCACCTTTGTTATTAACGGGGCAGAGCGCGTTGTTGTTTCGCAGCTTGTTCGATCGCCTGGTGCATATTTCACAACTAAGACAGACCCTACAACTGGTCGAGAGCTGTGTAGCGCCAAGTTGATTCCTTATCGAGGTGCATGGGTCGAACTCGAAACCAGTAACAAAGATCTGCTGTCAGTGAAGGTTGATCGCAAGCGTAAAGCACCGATTTCAACATTGCTTAGGGCGCTTGGTTGGGAATCTGATGATGAGATTCTTGGACTTGTTGCTGATGTAGACGATGATCCGATTCACAACTATATGCAAGCAACTTTGGCTAAGGACACTTCTTCTACTACAGAAGAAGAAGCTCTGCTTGAGTTTTATCGACGCCTTCGACCCGGTGAACCACCCAGTGTGGATAATGCGCGTGAATTGATCGAAAGTCTGTTTTTTAATGATCGCAAATACGACCTTGGTCCTGTTGGTCGTTACAAGTTAAACCGACGACTTGGCATTGATGAGAAAACTCGTACTCTGACCAAGAATGACATTGTTGAATTGATCCGGCGGATGATAAATATCAATAATGGTCGAGCTTCGAATGATGACATAGATCATTTAGGAAATCGACGAGTTCGTGCAGTTGGTGAACTTATACAGAACCAACTTCGTGTTGGACTTTTGCGAATGGAGCGTGTTGTAAAAGAGCGTATGACCACGCAAATGGATCCGACTGCGACCACTCCGGCAGCATTAATTAATATTCGACCCGTTGTAGCAGCTGTCCGAGAATTTTTTGGTGGTTCTCAACTCTCACAATTTATGGATCAGACTAATCCGCTTGCAGAGCTTACGCACAAACGGCGGCTTTCCGCTTTAGGTCCGGGGGGGCTTTCACGCGAACGTGCAGGGTTTGATGTGCGTGACGTGCACCAATCACATTATGGTCGAATTTGTCCAATAGAGACACCA
>DBSW01000119.1:33701-35803 GCA_002306745.1 Dehalococcoidia bacterium UBA1332
CCAATAGAGACACCAGAAGGTCCAAATATTGGTCTTCTTGGTTCACTCTCGACTTACGCACGGTTGAACGAGTTTGGTTTTATCGAAACTCCCTACCGCAGGGTGCTTCGGTCGATCAACAGTAAGAATCCGGATATACAGGGTCGCACGCCAACTGAGGACATTGTTGATGATAATGGAAAGGTGATTGTTGAGGGGGGCAAGCCCATTACTATTCCAATGGCTGAAGTTGTAAATAACCTAGATGCCAGAGATTTAAATGTTCAAGCTTATGTTACTACTGCAGAAGCTGATCGTGAATATCTGTCTGCTGACGATGAAGAAAAATTCACTATTGGACAGGCGACTACCCCTATGGACGCTAAGGGTCAGATAACTACTGATCTTGTTGAGGTTCGCCAACACGGGTCGGAAGCATATACGGAAGTTCATCCGGATGCTGTGCAGTATCTTGACGTATCTCCAATGCAGATAGTAAGTATATCAACGGCGTTGATTCCTTTTCTTGAGCATGACGATGCCAACCGAGCGCTCATGGGATCTAATATGCAGCGCCAAGCTGTGCCTTTGATAAAGCCGCAGGCTCCATTGGTTGGGACGGGTATGGAATGGCGTGTCGCTAATGATTCAGGGCAGGTCGTTATATCAAAAGACGAGGGTGTGGTATCAGAGTCCACCAGTGAGTATGTGAAGATAGTTGATAAAACAGGTCGTGAAACTGAGTACCCTTTGACTAAGTTTGTTCGCTCTAATCAAGGTACATCGATTAACCAGCACCCGATAGTTTATAAAGGCGACAAGGTGATACCTGGTTCACCTCTTGCTGATAGTTCATCAACTGATAATGGGGAATTAGCTTTAGGTCAGAATTTGCTTGTTGGTTTCATGACTTTTGATGGTCATAACTACGAAGATGCGATCATCCTCAACGAAGATCTTGTAAAAGAAGACCGTTACACCTCAATACACATCGACAAACACGAAGCTGAGGCCAGAGAAACCAAGCTTGGACCTGAAGAAATCACGCGTGATATACCCAATGTTGGTGAGGAAAGCTTGCGGGATCTTGACGAGTACGGAATTGTGCGAATTGGTGCATGGGTCACTCCAGGAGACATTCTCGTAGGAAAGATAACACCAAAGGGCGAAACTGAACTGACTGCGGAAGAGAAGTTGCTTCGTGCGATTTTTGGTGAAAAGGCGAGAGATGTAAAGGATACAAGTCTGAGAGTGCCTCACGGTCAGCACGGCAAGGTTATCGACGTGCGTGTTCTAACCAAGGCAACCGGTGATGACATGCAGCCAGGTGTCACTAAGACCGTAAGAGTATGGGTTGCTCACACTCGAAAGATTAGTGAGGGCGATAAGATGGCTGGCCGACACGGTAACAAAGGAATTGTGGCGAAAATTCTTCCGCGCGAGGACATGCCATTTCTTCCAGACGGGACTCCTTTGGACGTTATGTTAAACCCAATCGGAGTTCCTTCTCGAATGAATCTAGGGCAGCTTCTTGAGACTCATCTTGGCTGGGCTGCGAGCACGCTTGGCTTTCATGCTAGGACTCCGGTGTTCGATGGTGCACAAGATTCAGTGATTGAAGATCAGATTGCTAGGGCATGGTTTGTGCATGAATCAAACTCAATAGATCATAAAGATCTAGATTCGAGTGAAATCAATTGGAATAAGGTAGATGCATATCTTAACGAACGTGGGTTTGATCGTGATCGCCTGTGGAGTGATGCACAGTCAAACCGTGGAGTAGCTCGTGAAGCCTGTCTCAGGATATGGCTTAAAGAGTACGGCGGCACGGAGACAGAAGGACTGAAGCCGACGGAGCTTATTCAACGGGCTCTGAATATTTCACGTCAGCGGAATTTATCAGCACCAATTTTTGGCAAGCAGGAGCTTAACGATGGTCGTACTGGGCTTCCTTTTGACGCACCAGTAACTGTCGGAAACGTATATATGCTGAAGCTTATTCACTTAGTTCAAGACAAAATTCATGCTAGATCAACTGGACCTTACTCACTCATAACTCAACAGCCTCTAGGCGGTAAGGCTCAGTTTGGTGGACAGAGATTTGGTGAAATGGAAGTCTGGGC
>DBSW01000119.1:36130-38498 GCA_002306745.1 Dehalococcoidia bacterium UBA1332
ATGGAAGTCTGGGCACTTGAAGCATATTCAGCGGCTTCAACGTTACAGGAGATGCTTACGATTAAATCTGACGACGTGGTTGGGCGTGTGAAAACCTATGAGGCTATTGTCAAGGGTGAAGAGGTTATTCAACCTGGTGTTCCGGAGTCTTTTCATGTTCTATTAAAGGAATTACAAGGTTTAGGGCTGTCGGTCGAGCTTCTCAATGAAGATATTGATCGGTTCACCAAAACACAAAATCAAGCTCAGGAGATGTCTGCAACCTTAGGTGCGCCGTTGGACTGGAACGATATCAGCGATGAACCGCTTGACGCTCTTGAAATTGAGGAACTAGAGGTTATTGATTCACTTGTAGATGAAGTCATAGACGACTCTGACGATGACGATGACGACGCTGATGAGTCTTCGGCAGACTCGCTACAGTCTCTAGCTTCATTGGAAGATGAAGATATTGCTGAAGACCTTCCAGGTGTTGAAGATGAAGAGAATTAAGATGGAAATTGGATCTGGATTATTTGCTAAATCTATGAATTTAAATACTTAAATATTGCTAGATACAACTAGTAATTTTACTAACAAGATTAATCATCTAAACGAGTTATACTCGAAAGGTAAGGAAGCGGCAACACATGACACAGTCGGGCGCCGATTTCAATGCAATAAGAATCGCTCTCGCTTCACCAGAGCAGATTCGTGCGTGGTCATACGGAGAGGTTACCAAGCCTGAAACGATAAACTATCGTACTCTTAGACCGGAGAAAGACGGTCTATTCTGTGAAAGGATTTTTGGTCCTACTAAGGATTGGGAATGCTATTGTGGAAAGTATAAGAAAATTCGTTATAAGGGAGTAATTTGTGACCGATGTGGTGTTGAGGTAGCTAGATCGAAAGTTAGGCGTGAAAGAATGGGGCATGTGAAACTTGCTGCTCCCGTAGCTCACATCTGGTTTTCTAAAGGTACTCCTTCTAGGCTTGGTCTTCTTCTTGATCTGTCACCTCGCAACCTCGAACGCGTACTTTATTTTGCCCAGTATGTGGTAACTGAAGTCGATGATTTGGCTCGACACAATGCTATTGAGCAACTTGAGTTATACCGAGATGCCGAGACTAACCGTCTAGCTGAAGATCTAAAGGAAAATCTTTCAGCGGGCACTGTAGAGGGACCTCTACGTGAGACTATGCAGTCAATTTATGAGGCTCAACTTGAGGCGGAGCGTCTAGCTACAGAGATGGCTGAGCTAGATAAGCCAAAAAAGAAGCCAACAAAGTCTCAAGTTATAAAGGCAGAAAAAGAAGCGCAAGAAAGGGAAGATGCTCATCAGGCGGAGATGAATAGTTTTAAGGGAGAAGAAGCGTCAACGAAACTGTCTGAGATCACAGAGCAGCAGATCACAAAAGTTAATGCCGATGTTCAAGATAAGATCGACGATCTAGAGTCTATACAAGTTATGGATCTACTGACTGAGGCTAGATTTCGAGAACTTCGTGATAAATTTGGGCAAGTATTCAAGGCCTCGATGGGAGCCGAGTCTGTCTTAGAGATTTTAAAGAATACCGACCTAGATGCGGTACGTGTTGATCTTCAGGATCAGGTTCGCAACACTTCGGGTCAGCGCCGCAAAAAGGCAATTAAGCGGCTGCGAGTGGTTGAAGCATTTCGAAAAAGTGGTAATAAATCTGAGTGGATGATTATGACTGTTCTTCCAGTCCTTCCTCCTGAGTTGCACCCAATGGTTCAATTAGATGGAGGTCGATTTGCTACTAGCGACCTCAATGATCTTTACCGAAGGGTTATCAACAGAAACAACCGTTTAAAACATCTTATTGAGCTTCAAGCGCCCGACATTATCATACGAAATGAAAAACGAATGTTGCAGGAGGCTGTAGACGCACTTATTGATAATGGTCGACGCGGTCGTGCAATTCAAGGTAGTCATAACCATAAGCTTAAGTCTCTTACAGATTTGTTGCGCGGCAAGCAAGGGCGTTTCCGTCAGAATCTTCTTGGCAAACGTGTTGATTACAGTGGGCGTTCGGTGATTATTTCTGGACCTCAACTAAAGATGTATGAGTGCGGGCTTCCGAAGAAAATGGCTCTTGAACTATTTAAGCCTTTCGTTATGAACGCACTTGTTGTCAAGGGTTATGCTCATAATATAAAGAGCGCGAAGCGAATGACCGAACGGGCGCGACCCGAAATATGGGATTTACTTGAAGAGGTAATACAAGACCATCCTGTCATGCTCAACCGAGCACCTACCCTACACCGTTTAGGGATTCAAGCATTCCAGCCGGTACTGGTTGAAGGTTCAGCGATCCAAATTCATCCTCTTGTCTGTACTGCATTTAATGCTGACTTTGATGGTGA
>DBSW01000217.1 GCA_002306745.1 Dehalococcoidia bacterium UBA1332
TATGAAGTTCGAATGAAGTCCGGTGAATCGAGTGTCATCGATAACCCGTCTAAACTCCCCGAGCATAATCTTTTTGATGCGATTCTTGAGCCATGGGTACAAATAACCCTTGTCACGCCGAGTAGGTACATTGGCACCATAATGGAATTAGTGACAAGTAAACGGGGTGAGTACCGCAAGATGGAATATCTTGAACCTAGTTCTAATGAAGGCAATGGGCGCGATGGCAGAGTATTACTAGAGTACAACATGCCTCTATCAGAAATTCTTGTTGATTTTCACGATAAGCTAAAGTCTGGGACACAGGGTTACGCGTCCATGGATTATGCGATGATAGAAAGCAGGCCTGCTGACCTTGTTAAGCTTGATGTTTTGGTCAATCACGAACCAGTTGATGCGCTTTCAATGATTACTCATCGAGATGATGCGGCCCCACATGGTCGTGCATTGACTTCTAAGCTAAAAGAATTGATCCCCCGTCAGATGTTTGCGGTCCCAATACAAGCTGCGATAGGCGGCAAAATAGTCGCAAGAACGAATGTGAAAGCTCTCCGCAAGAACGTGCTGGCTAAATGCTATGGCGGTGATGTCACGCGTAAGCGTAAGCTTTTAGAACAGCAGAAAAAAGGTAAGAAACGTCGAATGAAAATGGTGGGGTCTATAGAGGTTCCTCAAGAAGCATTCATGGCTGTACTTTCACTCGATTAACACTTATTGGTATCGTCTGGAATCATAGACGAAAGAAGATGCCTAAAACGAAATGGTGATAAGCGACGTTCGTAAATCCTCACTCACAACGTATAAACGTCCTAGAGGCCCACTAGCTGCTCTGGCATTCGGTAAGTTCCGGCGAATATGGGTGGCCTCAGTTATCTTTTCATTAGGAAATTGGGGTGAGAGGCTAGCAACAGGATGGTGGATTCTCAGTGAAACGGAATCCGTATTTCTGGCTGCAGCTACATTTGCTGCGCGACAGGCGCCACAGCTTATTTTTGCTCCAATCGGCGGAACTGCGGCTGACAGATTCTCACGCGGGAAGATCATGTTGCTATCGGGGTTCTACAAGCTTGCTGTACTGTCCGCGTTAGCCTTGATTGCGTTGAGTGGACTAGAACAGGTGTGGCTCGCTTTTATCTTGCTCGCTCTCTCTGGTATTGGCCATTCTTTTGAGCTACCAGCGGTGCAGGGTATGGTAACCAGCTCCGTCCCTAAAAAAATGCGTATGAACGCTGTAGCCGTACAATCGACCGGCATGCGAACGATTGGCGCTTTGGGCGCGCTGGCCGCTGGGTATGCGATCGCCATGCTGGGGATACCGGCTACTTTGATTGCGTCTGGGATTTGTTTTACCGGTGGTGGATTCCTTGCGGTTTATGCAAACAGGGGATTACGCGTTTCTGTTAACAGGCGATCTAAATCAGTAGTATCCGACACTTTAGATGGCTTGAAACTAATGGCGAACATGCCAGTTGTGCGTCTGATACTAATTGCAGCAGTGGTAGTCGAAATTTTCGGATTTGCATATGGATCAGTTATGCCTGCAGTAGCTGAACGTGTGCTTAGTGTTGATGAAAAAGGACTCGGAACTTTAACAATGATGGCAGGGCTAGGTTCTATGTGTGGAACTATATTTCTTATGTTCCTTGGTAATTTTGGGCGAAAAGGACTGCTGCTCTTAGGAATAGTCATTACCTATGGCATTTTTTTGTCAACATTTTCGGTATTCGGATCCTACGCTATAGCCCTTGTTCTGATTATGGGTGTTGGTGCATCCGCTGCAGCTTTCGACGCTATGCAGTGGACGTTATTGCAATTAAATGTTCCCGAAGAAATGCGTGGTCGCGCGGTCGGCGCCTGGGTTTTCGCTATAGGATTTGGCTGGATTGGCCACATAGGTTTAGGTGCTATAGGCGAACAGATTGGGGTTCAATGGGCCCTTGCGGTTGCGGGTCTAGTCGTCATCTTGACCGGTTTGGTGGGATTAATGTCGCGGTCACTTCGTCGGCTCTAATTAAACTTATTGCATTAAAGCGTTTAACAAATTCTCGCGTAGTTTTGGATCTTGTTTCGCTATATGGATTGCAGCTTCCAACATGCCTTCCGGGTTTCCGGTATCTGCATGAAATCCAGAAAGTAGCCGTGCGTGTATCGGGGTGTTTCCGATAAGCGCAGCTATCGCGTCCGTAAGCTGTATCTCACCACCTGAGCCAATCTTCTCCTTCGCAAGGTGATCGAAAACTGAATTATCAAGTATGTACCTTGCAACAATCGCCAGATTGCTTGGAGCTTTTTCCAACGAAGGTTTTTCTACAAGATCATTTACCGAAAAAATATTTTCTGAAATTTTTGATCCGGCAACTATTCCCTTAGTTTGTATTATTTCGTCAGGTGCTTCTGTGACTGCGATAACTGAACCACCGTGTTCACGGTAGACCTGTAGTAGTTGTTCAGTGGCTGATATCTTGCTGATAATCAAATCATCAGGAAAAATTACAAGAAACGGATCTCCGTTACAGAAACCCTTTGCCTGCATTATGGCGTGGCCTGGACCTTTTGGATCTTGTTGATAGATAGTGACTAAGTTCGCAAGTGAGGCGATATCCAGT
This sequence comes from Dehalococcoidia bacterium UBA1332, assembly GCA_002306745.1. GTDB lineage: Bacteria > Chloroflexota > Dehalococcoidia > Lucifugimonadales > Lucifugimonadaceae > Lucifugimonas. Next base: position 2,607 of record DBSW01000217.1, read on the forward strand.
TGGGACTCATATAGTTTGGCGTTGCCTCTAGCCGCAAGTTCTCTTTCCAGTTGTTTTTTTGGTTTGAAGTAATCAGCAACAGACTCCATACCAGGTGACATGATTATTGCGATATCGGTCACACCCGCATCTACTGCTTCACGAACTGCGTATTCGATGACCGGCACATTTAATACAGGCAGAAGAGGTTTAGGTATGGACCGGGTTGCCGGTAGGAATCTGGTACCAAGACCTGCGATAGGTATCACGGCTTTTTTTATCGGTGTAGATTTGGAAGTTTGATTGTCCATAATTCGATTCTATCTGTAATCTACATTCTATTTGCAGTGGATTTATGCGACTATTCTGTCAGTCGGTAGTACGATTAAGATGATCGTGCTAGGTGGGGCGTTAGC
>DBSW01000197.1 GCA_002306745.1 Dehalococcoidia bacterium UBA1332
CGAATCCTGTCCCCTCCGCCATATCTGACTATCCAAAGACAACCATAAGTAATTCACTGGCGCTAACCGGTGGAGATTAAAGGCATAACCGTTCAGGTAACCACCCTATTCAGTACTTAGTGACTGAAAATACTGCAAATATAATCTTAAAAAACCTGGAGTGAACAAAGATGTTTGTAGGAACTCAGTATCCAATTCACAGTGATACCGACTATGAGGTGCTTGCACAACTGGGAGTGAACCACATAAACGGTTATCCGCCAGGCAGTCCTGAAAAATGGGACACACGGGTTCTTTCCAAATATCGAGACAAGGTCGAAGGTTACGGTATTAATCTAGACATGGTGGCATTACCGATCGGTACTAAACCAGAGGATGGTCAATCCCCAAACATTACACTTGGCATATCACCGCAACGCGACCGAGAAATAGAAACCTGCCAGAACATCATACGCGCCTGTGGAGAATCAGGCATTCCAGCTGTTAAATACCGGCTGTTCATCATCGGAATAACTAGAACGTCACCAAGAATCGGAAGAGGAGGTGCACTCAGATCCAGCTTCCAATACGACGAATTAGATCAAAGCGAACCACCCGGAGTATGGGGAAACGTTTCAGCTGATGTTTACTGGGAACGGATCGACTATTTTCTGGAGCGCATTGTCCCTGTGGCCGAAGAATATAACGTCAAACTCGCATGCCATCCACATGACCCGTATACGCCCGATGGCTATCGCGGTGTTAGTCGAGTATTAGGAACAGTCGAAGGAATGAAAAAATTTGTTCAGATGCACGAGAGCCCGATTCACGGGCTGAACTTCTGCCAAGGAACAATATCCGAAATGCTCGATGATCCAGGCAACGAGATATTTCAGGTTATCAAATGGTTCGGTGAACGCGAAAAAATATTTAACGTCCACTTCAGAAATATTTCAGGAGGCAAACTTGCTTTTGAAGAAACATTCCCGGATGAAGGGGATGTAGACATGCTCAGAGCCGCTCGCGTTTACAAAGATGTCGGCTATAAAGGAATGCTTATGCCAGACCACGCACCGAAAATTTCAGGAGAAAACGCAAATGCCGTAGCGTTCGCATACTGTTACGGATACATCAGGGCTATATTGCAATCGATAGATGCGCTAATTGATTAAACAAATCATATTAAACGACAAAAGGGATATGGTCTTAATAACTTCATCGGCCAAGTATTTCATGGACACTCGCCATCACCCTCGGTACGATAATTAGTGGACTTAGATTAAATTACCGAGTCGGGAGCAAAAATAATTTTATGCCCTCGGGTCACTACCAGCATAAAGCGAGCAAAGGTTCGTGAATATCCACGAGTATCAGGCGAAAGAAATCCTCAACCGGTTTGGAGTACCCACGCCCCGAGCAGAGGTAGCATCAACGCCCTCAGAAGCGAAACAGATAGCTTCTCAAATTGGAGGCAGAGTTGTTGTTAAGGCACAGGTCCACGCTGGGGGTAGAGGAAAAGTTGGTGGCGTAAGACTGGTTGATTCACCAGAAGAAGCCAAAAAAGTATCAGCTGAACTTATAGGAACGCGCCTTATCACTAAACAGACTGGTGCTACAGGTGTTCCGGTAGACAAGGTTATGATCGCAGAGACTTTAGATATCAAGGATGAACTATATCTTTCGATCGTTATAGACGGTGACCTCGGAGCCCCAGTGGTCATGGCAAGTACCGAAGGTGGAATGGAAATCGAAGAAGTCGCCGAAGCCACACCCGAGAAAATCTTCCGTATAGCCGGAGATCCACTGATAGGTCTAACTGGATACCACGCTCGCGACATCGCGATGGCTCTCGGTGTTCCAAAACAATCACTTAAATCGACCATCAAACTTGTTAGCGACCTGTATCGCGTCTTCATTGAAAATGACTGCTCACTCGTTGAGATTAATCCCCTGGTAATTACAGAAGATGATCAGGTAATTGCTCTAGACGCAAAGATTAATCTTGAAGACGACGCCTTATTCCGGCACCCTAATCTAGCTAAAATGCGTGATCATAATCAACAAGATCCGCTTGAACAGCGGGCTGATGAAGCCGATCTTGCTTACGTCAAACTCGATGGCGGACGGGTTGGCTGCATGGTCAATGGGGCAGGTCTTGCGATGGCAACTATGGACATTACCAAGTCAGCTGGTGCAGACCCAGCTAACTTCCTAGACATTGGTGGATCAGCAGATCAGAAACGGATAGAAGAAGCGTTCAAGATCATTGTAGATGATGAAGATGTAGAAATAATCCTTGTCAACCTATTTGCGGGAATTGCGCGTTCAGACGTGGTTGCCCAAGGAATTGTTGCGGCGGCGAAAGAAACCAAAACAACGGTGCCAATGGTCGTTGCTATGCGTGGAACTAACGCTGAAGAGGGTCTCGAGATTCTCTCAAATTCAGGGCTTGATATCACTGGAGCTCCTGATCTTGCCGGAGCAGCAGTGGTTTTGCAACAGAAATTACTGGAACTTGGAGGCTCCGACTAATGGCAATTCTAGTTGGCGAAAACACTCGACTCCTCGTTCAAGGGCTAGGACGAGATGGGAGTTTTCAAGCGAGCCGAACTCGTAGGTACGGCACAAATATGGTTGCTGCAGTACACCCTGGGCGAGATAACCTGAAATTCGAAGATGAAGTCCCATACTTTTCTACGGTGGCGAAAGCAGTCGAACAAACTGGAGCAAACACTGGTGTGATATTTGTGCCTGCACCATTTGCGATGGATGCAATCATTGAGCAAGTTGACGCTGGAATAGAACTTGTTGTATGTATAACCGAAGGAGTACCAGTTCTTGACATGGTCAAAGTCATGGCTTATATCAAGGACAAACCAACCAGACTTATAGGATCCAACTGTCCAGGTGTTCTCAGTCCAGCCTCCAAAGCTAAAGTAGGAATAGTCCCAGGCAATATAGTCCGACCGGGAAATGTCGGTGTCGTATCTCGATCTGGGACGCTGACATACGAAGCTATAGCCCAACTTGTACAGCACGATATGGGCCAATCAACATGTGTTGGAATCGGTGGAGATCCTGTCCATGGTACGACTTTCACAGACGTATTAGAACTATTCCAATCCGACGATGAAACTGAAGCAATTGTATTAATTGGCGAAATTGGTGGAATTCGCGAACAACTCGCTGCCGAATACATAAAAGACCATGTGACAAAGCCTGTAGTAGCTGCGATAGCTGGTTCTTCAGCTCCTCCCGGTAAGCGGATGGGCCATGCGGGCGCAATCATCACAGGTAAAGCCGCACTCGCATCTGAAAAAAATAAAGCTCTTGAAGCTGCTGGAGTTCACGTGGTTGACTCACCCGCTCTTATCGGTGCAAAAATGCAAGAAGTTCTTCACTAGCCTGAATCTCTTAAAAATGACCGTCTTACAACGCTACGTCCACACCGGACAAATAGCCCTTAACGTAGCCGCGTGGGACGAGCCGTTTTATGACGCACCAAAGATGGTTTTGGTGCATGGCTATGGATCTAACTGGCACACATGGGGCAGAGTTACCGATAAGCTATCGAATCATTTCCACTTATTCGCATTGGATCTTCGAGCGATGGGAAGGAGTGGTCGATACGGAAAAGGCTCTGGAAGGCAAGTTTGGGCCAGTGATGTTGCAGATACACTACCACTACTCACTGACAAGCCTGTCTACCTAGTCGGACATTCTCTAGGAGGATGGGTAGCTGCGGCTGTAGCTGCTCAGAATCCGAAACTTGTTTACAAGACTATCCTTGTTGAACCATATTCTGGAGCAAACTCAGAGGTACAGAAACAAGCAAACAAGCGGACTCTAGAACAACGACATCAAAGAGCTCAACAGATTCGAAAAGCCCGTACTCCTGAAGATCTAGTACCAGCTGTGATTGATCAATATGAAGGTGCGTCCGAAGAAAGTATTAAACGCATTGCGATGATGTGGTTTCAGATGGACCCTGTGATTGAGGAACTATCAATAAGCCGAACAGAGGAAACTGAAACTTTTAACACAATGTTCTCTTCCATCAACTGCCCTACCTTAATTATCGTTGGCAACGTTGAAAAAGGTGGCATCCTATCCTTGACAGAGGCAAAACGAGTTAAAAATCTAATTCCCAACAGTTACCTATTATCTTGGCCGAAAGTAGGTCACTCTCCACATATAGCCCGCAACCACGACTTTATTCGGGCAGCAAAAAAATTTAGTTACGAATCAATCGATATCTTTAATCGCATTACGAAATAGAGATAATCTCAACAAATAAAAATATTCGATAATGAAATCGTTCAAACATTTACGATCATTAACATCACAAGCTAAATAAAAATCATGGTCAAGTACAGCCAAAGAAAATTTATTGCCAGTACGATCAAAGTAAATTATGTAGAAGGACCTGATAATGGTCCGCCGGTACTTTTGATCCACGGAATCGGTGGATTCTGGGAGAATTGGTCTTCAGTAATTGATGAACTTGCAAGCAACTGGCATGTTTACGCAATCGATCTACGCGGTCACGGTGATTCAGGACGCACACCTGGCGAATATAGATTCATCGACTATCCGATCGAAATTATCGAATTCCTAAAGAAAATAGTAACCAAGCCAGCTTTTCTTATAGGGCATTCACTCGGCGCCGTTGCTGCAGCTGGAGTGTGTGCAGTGACGCCCAATCTGGTTATCGCTGCAGTACTCGAAGACCCACCTCTGTATGTCGAACAGACCGACAAGTTCAAGTCATTACTAGAACTTCGCAAACAAAACCTCAGTGTCGAGAAGAACATAATCGAATTAAGAAAAATTTATGAAACCGCATCCAACAAGATCATAGAACGTAGAGCTATAGCGATATACAAAGTCGATCCAGAAGTTTGGATTCCAACACTAGAAGGAGGAATAGCAGAACTTTGGGATCCCGACGCTGTGCTTTCTGAGATAACAACTCCAACGCTTTTATTACAGGCGAATCCTGATAAGGGATCGGTTTTAAGTGATTCACAAACCGATCAGGCAATCAATCTATTAGGAAATGGAAGACTCGTTAAATGGGAAGATGTAGGGCATGGAATGCATGACGCTCAACCAGATCGATTCATCCAGCTAGTAAACGCCTACTGTAATCAAATCCTCAAAAAGCAAGCCAAAAATTAATACAAGTAATTTCCGTTATAACTAAACAAAAAATACCAACCGAATGGAATTCAAAATCACAGCGCCAACTATTCCTGCAAAAACGTCGTCGAACATAATCCCCCAACCCCCTGGCCACATCTCAACCTTACGTATTCCGAATGGCTTAGCTATATCCAAGATCCGGAACGTTAGAAATCCTAAAATCATCCAATACCATGTCACAGGCAGAAAAAGAACCGTTATCCATAGCCCAACCCATTCATCAATAACTGCGCGCTTGGGATCATGGTCATCTTCAGTATTAATACGACCTGTCGCCCAAATTCCAGAACTTGTAGCAAGAGCAATTAATATAACGAACCAAATCGAATCTCCGGTGCCGTTAAATGCCAACGAATCGATAAGCCAGTAACTAACTAAAGCTGCAAACGTACCAACAGTTGCAGGTGCTGCATACGGCCATCTTCCGGAGCCGAACCCAGTAGCAATAGTTTCTGCAATAAATAACGTCATAAAATGTCTATGCTTAATCTGTGCGAAGACCTAAGTCATCACCATAAAAGTTAGTAATTCGTTGATCGTCCACTAGCTAAACCCCAGCCCTAATTAAAAGTAGATCGGCAAAATTCTAAAGCCATGCCTTTGCCCATCCTAGTGTATGAGCAGTATCACCACTTGGACCGTATTCACAACCGACCCACCCGTCATACCCTATCTCATCAAGCCAACCGAGAATGTGATCATAATTAATCTCACCGGTTCCTGGTTCGTGTCGTCCAGGGTTGTCTGCAATCTGAATATGACCAATAGATGACAAGTATTTTTGAACTGTTAAAGACAATTCACCTTCCATAATTTGCATGTGATAGAAGTCGTATAGCAGGCGCAGATTCGTATGGTTCGCCTGATTAATTACCTCAATACCACGTTCAGACGTACTGATGAAAAATCCTGGTTGATCCCTCGTATTGATAGGTTCAACAAGAGCAATCACTCCAACCTTTGAAAATTCTTCAGCGGCATACCGAACGTTGTAAATAAATGTATCTTCAGCTTCTTCAGGATCTAGATCTCCGATTTGACCACATCCGATATTTACTCCAATACAACCCAGGGCTGATGCATAGTCAACTGCTTGAGCTGTTCGCTCTGCATATAGATCTTTACGATCTGATCGCAATGCGATGTTGTTTATCCCTGTATCAGGGTCACTTACCGGAGAATTGATAATGACGTGCTTTAAATTATTTGTATTCAGCTTTTCAACTATACGATCGATTTTGAGTGAGTAAGGTGCCTGAAGCTCAACTCCCTTAAACCCAGCACGCGCTGCAGCATCGTAGCGATCAAGCAGTTCGTACTCATTGAACATCCATTGTAGATTAGCTTCCAGCTTAGGCATCCTGGTTTCTAGTCCTCGAATAGCACCCTAAACAATATGCCGGGTGGTTAATATCTGGAGCACACCAAAAAATAAACTATCAGAACGAAATAGTCACTTATATGCTCTAAAGATATTTATCAGTCCAACCAAGTCCGGCCATAGTTTCACCTTCGGGCATATACTCACATCCCACCCATCCGTCGTATCCTTGAGAGTCGATATACGGTAAAAGAAAGTCGTAGTTGATTTCGCCTGTTCCAGGCTCATGTCTGCCGGGGTTATCAGCAAGCTGAAAATGCCCAATCAAATCTAGATTGGCATTTATAGTTCGTGTGATATCACCTTCCATAATCTGCATGTGATAAATGTCATACTGCAGTTTCACATTATTTTCACCAACTGCCTCGACGACAGCTCGACTCTGTCTGGTGCTTGAAATAGCATACCCAGGAATGTCTATCGTGTTTATGGCCTCGAGCAACACAGCAATATTTGTCCCTAAAACTGCATTGGAAGCAAATTTCATATTGCTAACTAGTGTTGAATGGATATCACCATCTTTTTGCGAATCGTCAATTTTTCCTGCTAGCACTGTGAGACGTTCGCATCCTAGAATTTCTGCGTACCTAATCGCTT
>DBSW01000044.1 GCA_002306745.1 Dehalococcoidia bacterium UBA1332
TGGTTTAGTTTAAGAACAGTAATCCGCAACGAACTAAATATTTACCGTATTAATATGGTCTTCTAACAAATAATGTTACGATCTAGGCATGCTTTCAGTTTCAAAACATTCATCGCACGGGTTTTATGACCAAGCCTGACAACTCTGACAATCATGAATTACAGCCTTTCACGGACGCTGGCATATCAGTTGGTGAACTGTCTAGGCGGACAGGGATTACTACGGCCACAATCAACTACTACGTTAGATTTGGTGTACTGCCAGCACCCCGAAAAACAAGCAAAACGCGAGCGGTGTACCCCATACACTTCGAACGGCTAATTGCAAAGATAAAAAAACTCAAAGCTGCAGGATTGAATTTAAATGGAATTAAACAGATCATCAACGGAGATCCTAATTCAGCGCTAGCAGACGTACTGCCAACCGAAAAAACTTTACCAGCATCACAAAATGCCTCATCGGGACCTATTTTGCTTCCAGATTTCTTGGAACAAAGTGGGCTAGATGATGAACTTTACGACGAGCTGATATCTGCCGGACTTTTACGACGTCCTCGAACAGGCCCAAATGGAGCTCCAGCTCATGACCGACGAGATATGGCCGCAGCTAAATCTTATGCAAGACTAACTCTAGCGGGAATTGGCTACTCAGTCATCCAACGCCACACTGAATACAACCCGCTATCAAAAGCTGAAGCATTGTTCCTTGCGGAGCACCTAAATGAAGCGACAAATTTCACTGAAAAAACTCAGCCGACAAGCCTAGTTACAGCATTCGACGCAATTAGAAGATACCTGAGAAACCTTGAACTAGATGATGCATTCCCTAGTTGGCGAAATCCATAGAATTGATACTTAATCAATTACGTTGAGATTTCACATAATCTATCACTGCTGCAAGTCCGTCCGGTGGGGCGCCAAGCCTTATTGCAGCTTCAACATCAGCATCAGATTTGTTTTCTTCGCCAATAGCAGCGAATGCAACTGCCCGATTGCCATAAGCATCCGGCTGACAAGGCTTTACCTCTATGACTCGCGTAAAGTTGTTGATTGCTTGTTCGAAATCACCCATCGAAAGATAAGCAACACCTAGGTTGAATTGAATTTCATTATTCTCAGGATCCAACCATGCTGCTTCTTCGAAATCAGCTGCGGCCTTGTCGGGAATACCTAACTGCGCATTTTTTAACCCACGATTAAAAAAATCCTCAGCAGTTTTTGGTGGAAAACTAATATCCATACCACCCGGTTTACGAGGCATATCACCTGATGACGTCAAACTAGCTCACTTCCTAAATCCTGTTCGAACGGTCAATAAATCTAAATTTTAACCGACATATATAGATAAATCGTGTTAAAAATACCATCAAAATTATTACGCAACTGAGCTAAGGGTGACAGAAAACATAAAACCGCTCCACATACTCAAAAAACAACACTTGGAGTCAAGTGAAAACTATGAAAATAGCTCTCATAGGCCAATCTGAATTCGGGAAATGCGTTCTTGAAGCCTTGGCTGAAAACGGAAAAGATAAAATTGTCGGTGTATTCGCTCCACCGACTAAAACGGATAAAGAACAGGATCCAATCTACAATGCCGCCAAAAAACTGCATCTCCCAATTTTTGGATTTCAAAGACTTAGAGATCAAAAAGCAATATCTCAGTTTAAATCTCTGGAACCTGAACTTTGTGTAATGGCATTCGTTACTGACATCGTTCCGATGGAAATAATCCAATACCCAAATCTTGGAACTATTCAGTACCACCCATCTCTTCTACCACTTCACCGAGGCCCAAGCTCAATCAATTGGCCGATCATTAATGGCGAGACCGAAACAGGCCTGACCATTTTTTGGCCAGACGATGGGCTGGACACAGGTCCTGTGCTGATGCAAAAAAAGGTTTCAATCGCCCCTGACGCCACCTTAGGTAGCGTCTATTTCAACAAATTATTTCCACTTGGCGTCAAAGCAATGGTCGAATCAGTCGATCTAATACGCGATGGAATCGCTCCTAGAATCGCGCAAGACGAAACCAAGGCAACGTACGAAAGCTGGTGCAAACCGAGCGACGTTTTAGTCAACTGGTCTAGTGAAACGAATAAGGTTTTTAACATGATCCGTGGTTCCGACCCACAGCCAGGAGCCAACACAACTTATTTTGGTCAAAAAATTTATATGTTTGGAGCCGGACACTCATCATACAACCCATCCAAACAAAGCCCTGGAACAATTTTAGAAATTGGAGTGGAAAAAATAGTGGTAGCTTGTTCAGATGGATCTATATCCATTGGAAGAATTCGACAGGATGGTGGGAAAAAAATCAGTGCAACAGAATGGGCCGAAAAAATAAACCTTAAAGTTGGCGATGTTCTCGGCTCATAGTCATCCTTCAGCCAAAAACCCAAGTAGCAAATCATTTACCTCAAAAGGGTGATCAAGAAGCGGGACATGCTTTGCATTTTCAAATACATGTAAATGACAGGATGGGACGAGTCTAGCTAATCGATAACCGTGCTCCACTGGAAAGACCGGGTCTTCTGCACCCCATAGAGCCAATACCGGTGAACTTAAAGACCTTAATTCATCATCAGTGAAAATAGACTTTTGACCTGCAAAACCGGTAACACCTTTAAGGCTTGATCGTAGCGCAGCCGTGTGCCCGTCCATTAGAGTCACATCGTAAGCGTATTGCTTGTAATAAACTGCATCCTCAAAATCACTATTATCAACTTCCATGGTTTTAAAATACATATCCTGCGCCCATTTGTTGGATCGTAAAATCACACGACCGATCAAAGGTAAGTTAGCAAGCATATAAAGGATCGGAAATTCCTTTCCGAGTCCAGCTGAATCTATAACAATAATCTTCCTTACCTTGTGAGGAAATTTAATCGCAGTTGCCATAGCCATCTGAGCGCCAAGAGACAGACCAATAACGTCGGCAGAAGAAATATTCAACACATCCATGAAATCTATGATGTAACTGACGGCAGAGTCAAGAAACGGAGATTCATAAGCAGATTGGCTAGATAAACCGAAAACAGGATGGTCAGGGACCACGACTCTATGCGTTTTTGCGAGCGCCTCGATCTGATGAAACCAAATTGCTGATCCTGCCCCTCCACCGTGCAAAAGTAATACAGGTGCGCCACTACCGTATTCAAGATAATGAATTCTATTACCCCCCACTTCAACATATCTGCCCTGATAATTGAGACCAGCTCTTCCCAATAGTGTCGACATACTTAAGAAAATTTTTCGCTGGACAGAGTTCGTGGAAGGATCAATATATATTTCATCTTTCGAAGTGGTCATTTTTTGGCACAGCGCGAGCGATTTATAAAAATTAACAAGGCATCGATGAGTATAGCTAACTAAACACACCTACAATCATCAACTAAATATGAGCATCATGGACAACACATATGACATAGGCGAAGAATGCATCAGTAGCCAGAAACATGTATCTATACTCCAATTACAAGCTTGGGATCTCTTGGAGTTCACCAATATTAGAGAGCAGGTCTCCAATCTAACGCGCCTATTGATGTCACGAGAGATGGCTGTTGCAATGCGCCCAAAAACCAATTTAGAGGATATCGAACACCTTCAAGAAGAAACCTCTGAAGCCACACTCATGCTAGATACTGTAGGTGATATCAGCCTCTCAGGTGTCCATGACCCTAGAGATTTATTGCGCAGGTGTTCGATCGACGGTGTTCTGAGCGGTGAAGAAATTATTTCACTTGTAAATCTCCTGGATTCGACCTGGCATGTGCGCAACAAAGTCATCTCAATGAAGGGCAAGACTCCACTACTAAAAGAAATAGCACACGAAATCCCTGATCTTCGCGCACTGAGCAATGAAGTAATAACTTCCATATCACCCCAAGGCGAAGTACTTAGCTCTGCAACTCCTAAACTTAGACGACTACGGTTGAACGTAAGTAAGACTTTCCAGCGAGTAATGCGAGTGATGGAGCGTATAGCGAACAGCGAAAATGTGCGGAACTCTCTGCAATCGGGCGCCATAGCTACGCGCGGAGAACGATTGGTATTAGAAGTCAGATCCGACGCACGAGAATCGGTTACAGGAATAGTTCATGACGTATCAGCAAGTGGATCCACTTTATTTGTAGAACCAATTAAAGCAGTTGAACTTTGCAATGAATGGAGAGAAACAACTGCAGAAGCTCAACGAGAAGAAGAGCGGATACTTCGCCAGATATCTCGGTTGATTGGAAACCGAAAAGATGAAGCTGTCTCAGCTTTCGAAGCAACCGCAACCATAGACTTTATAACGGCTCGTGCACGATACGGCACATCGATAAAAGCACGCCGAATCAAAACAATGCCGGCTGGATCTGACAACGTAGTAAATCTTATAGATGCGAGACATCCATTACTCGGAAAAAATGCAGTTCCCGTCACTATCAATATTGGCCCAAGTTTTCGCGGGCTAGTCATTACAGGACCCAACACAGGTGGCAAAACCGTTGCAATAAAAACCATCGGACTTTTCGCACTAATGCATCAATCAGGATTGCAGGTGCCAGTCAGCAATGGTGAGATGTCAATATTTGATGGCGTTTACGCGGATATCGGAGACGCTCAATCTATCGAGCGATCTATATCAACTTTCTCATCACACATGGGGCGAGTTATCGAAATACTTATTGAAGCGAACTCAAACTCACTAATCCTACTAGATGAACTAGGGACTGGAACGGACCCAGAAGAGGGATCAGCGTTAGCTAAAGCGATACTAGAGCATGCCTCTGAAAATGACATTCCTATAGCTATCACATCGCACTACCGAACCGTCGCAGAATACGCAGCAGAATCTGAAAACCTCGCTAACGCTTCAGTTGAACTCGATCCAAACTCGATGCTACCCACTTACAAGATAATTATGGGTATACCTGGCAGGAGTTACGCCATACATGTAGCACGTCACCTTGGAATGCCAAATCATGTTATAGACAACGCAGAGAATCTAATGGACCCCACTCACAATGAAGCAGAAACAATCCTGCAACAGTTGCAAAGAGAACGAGAAGAATCTAAACGCACTAACGCTGAGGCCGAGACAGCTAAAAAACAAGCTGAAGCAACCCTAAAAGATCTACAAATCAAACTCAAAAATGTAACAAAATTTCAAGAAGACATGATCGAAAAATCTAGACAGGAGTTACGTGTAGAAACCGAAAAAATTCAACGGTCACTACGAAAAATTATCACTCAAGCAAAAAACGATCATGATCTTGATGTCGCAAAACGAGCAATAGGGCGGGTACGCAACCAGTTCTCCGATCCGACATGGCTTCCTATCACTGCTACTCCTGACTCAAAAAATTCTCAAAATATCGAAGAAGGTAAACACCTAAAACCTGGAGACATCATCGAAATAAATGGTCTCAACGTAGAAGCTGAAGTCATTGGTATAGGTGGTGAAGGGACGGTTAAGTTAATGATGGGTAACTCCCATATCGAACTCAATCGGCAACAAGTTAAGCTGGTTCGACGGTACGACTCAGATGAACAAAAAAAAACAGCTAATCAAATACCAAGCGTAACAATCCGAACAACCCCAGTGGATGAAACGGATACACACAAAGGAGAACTCGACATACGTGGGTTAAGGATTTATGAATCTGATGAAATCATTCGCCAGTTCATAGATGATTGCGCAATGCAGGGTCTCACGGTCATAAAAATCATCCATGGTGAAGGTACCGGAGCACTCCGTGAAACAGTAAGAGTATTGCTATCAAAACACTCTCTAGTCGGCTCGTTCAGCGCGGCCCCAGACAATCAAGGAGGCAACGGAGCCACTGTTATTAACCTGAATTAATAATTTCCAGCGACCTCGCTGTGGCCTCCAACGTCCTCTCAATATCAGTATCCGAATGAGCAAGAGATACAAACCAAGCTTCAAACTGAGATGGTGGAATGTATACACCGTTTTCCAACATTGAATGGAAGAATGCTCCAAAAGAATCCCTATCTGTATCTGAAGCACTTGCCATGTCAGTCACGGCAGTTCCGGTGAAGAAAACCGTCAGCAGCCCACAAGCCTTATTCACGACTACAGGCATGCCAGCATTGCTGAATATATCTATAAGACCTTTAGCGAGAAGGTTGGTTTTATGTTCAATGTTTTCATACACATCGGGTTTTGATAACTCATCAATAGTTGCGATCCCAGTAGCCATAGCAACCGGATTACCTGAAAGTGTTCCCGCCTGATACATGGGACCCAGAGGTGCTACTTCACTCATAATCTCAGCACTTGCACCATAAGCACCAACCGGAAACCCGCCACCCACAATTTTGCCTAGACAAGTGATATCTGGCATCACTCCATAAACACTCTGAGCTCCGCCAAGTGCGACGCGGAATCCTGAAATCACCTCATCAAATATCAACAACGTACCATTCTTAGTCGCAAGATCCCTAAGTCCTTCTAAAAACCCCGGAGACGGAGGCACAACTCCCATGTTTCCACCGATCGGCTCTACGATTACCGCAGCCACTTCACCCTTATTAGCATCAAGTAAACACTGCACAGAATCTACGTTGTTAAATTCTGCAACTAAAGTTGCCGCTGCATAGTCAGGATTTACCCCTGCTGACGAAGCAATTCCTTGGTTCGCAAGAC
>DBSW01000155.1 GCA_002306745.1 Dehalococcoidia bacterium UBA1332
TCTGAAACTAGGTTGGCAGCCGCTCTTGTTTGACCAAGACCAGAAAACCCGATGGCAGCAAATTTTTTCCATCTTAAAGAAAACATTTTGCGAATCCGACTGGCCAAAGGTGCCGCCAATTATGCGCGATAAATAATCGCAAATCACTACATAAATCATCCCCTAAACCGCTACTTTGAAAGTTCTTATAATGCACTGGGATCCGTCTCAATATATGAAATTTGCTGATCATAGAATCCGCCCTGCAATAGATCTACTAAATCGTGTTGAATTGACACATCCTTCAACTATTTATGACCTTGGAGCAGGAGCAGGAAACATAACTAAGATTCTAGCTAGTAGATGGCCTCAAGCACGTGTAACCGGAATCGATGAGTCAAAAGAAATGCTCAGTGACAAAAAGTTAGCCACCAATATCGACTGGCAGGTCCGTGATATAAGATCATGGTGCCCCGAAAACCCCGTAGATCTGATTTTCTCCAACGCAGCACTCCATTGGTTACCTGACCACGAAAGACTGTTCCCGAAATTGATGTCATTTGTTACATCTGGAGGTATATTCGCCGTCCAGATGCCCACAAACTTCAATGCACCTTCGCATTTGGCTATTTCAGAAGCCGTTCATAGCGGTCCGTGGCGGTCAAAAATCGAACGTCTCCTAAATCCTTCACCAGTTAAAACTCCTGACTTTTACATCAAATTGCTCATGCCGATGTGTGATTTGCTTGACGTGTGGGAGACCGAATACCAGCAAATTCTATTCGGTGATAACCCGGTAAAAGAATGGACGAAAGGTACTTGGCTGAAACCATTACTAGATGCGCTAGAAGAGCCAGAGCGTAGTTATTTTGAGGAGTATTACGCCGAAATAGTCAGTAGGTCGTATCCAAAAGAAACAGACGGTTCAACAGTATTTCCATTCCGTCGACTCTTCCTGATTGCCAAGCGACAATAATCAACACCTAAATTACCTTTCTGGCGGGGGAGCCACCACTTCATCATACGGGTGACGAGACTCGACCAAGTTCGAATGTTGAAAGACATCAAGAGCAGTCTCGTAAAGATCACGTTCAATAGTTATATCCCCTGACCATGTACCCATCTTCTGATAAGCCTTAACCGCTTTCGCAATTGCTGACTCAGCCATATCTGGAAAGTAGCCTGCCTGTGCCCTTGCCACTTCCGCTGGATCGGTAGTGTTAACCCAGCGGCGAGAGGAACCATACGCAGCAGAAAATCGCTTTGCGTCATCAGTATCAAGCCAGTCCCACCGGCACACCAAGCTGGAGAATGCAACTGGTCCAATCACCTCACCTACCGAAGCAACTATATGCCCTTGACCTTCGTACTCAAGTTGTTGAGGAAATGCACCCTGTTCATGAAAATAATCACCGTGACCACTACGCCATTGAGTCATCATCTCGTCACCGCCCAACGAATCAATATCGTCAACATCTGAAAGATCCAAATCTTTTTTGTAGGCTGCGTAGCGCAGCATCGCTTCTGGTTGACCGCCATGAACATGCAAAAATTTACCCATCAGAAGCTTGTCCCAAGTGAAACTCGAATCTGATTCTCGTGCAGCGACAAAAAAACCATCGTAGCGATTTATCTGAGCAAAATGTGCAAAAGGAGCGCTCTTACCCTGATCCAGTGGCGCCCAACTAGCAGAAACTGCGGCCTGTGCGACATCCATTCGGCCTGCAGCTACTTCCATTCCACTACTTCCACCAGCCGGAACGACATAGTACTCCCCCGTTAGACCTTCTTTTTCAAGAAATCCGCCAGCGATCGTACAAATCATTGGGCTGTAAAACGCCGAATGCCGTGAGGCCATTATTTTTAGGTTAGTCATCTATCCATCCAAATGGGCTTGTGTAACAAAATTAGCTACCTTGAATAGAGTTTACGCTCTATATCTGATTATCTGTATACAAACAAACCGCTATAACATAAATCGCATATTAGGCCGATAATCAAATTACTGTCATTCCTATTTACAGCAATAGTTGCGAACTCAGAACTTGAAATCGCTTAACTAATGCACCCATAAGTTTGAATATCGGTATGCTTGAAGATATATGGTTGACGGGACATCAAATTCACACTCTTTATATAGCAAAAAGATACATGCGCTGACGTGCAAACTTGCTGGCATGTCCCCTCGTTGGGCAGCAGCAGTCGTTATCGTTATAACTGCAGTTTCATTAACAGCTATAGGATGCTCCATTGACGAATCCGCAACACCCACCCCAGCCACAGTCTCAACAATGACTTTAGCGCCCAGCGCTACACCCACACCAAACTCAGATTCAACATCGACACCGCTTGCAACACCGACAGAAATCCCTTCACAGACCGAAGTGCCCGTTCACTACGACCCCGACTATAGTGGGTTTCTGAGATTCGCTATACCAGAAGGTCCCCCACACTATGATCCGCACCTAACGGTATCTTCCGCACTCTCCAGTTGGGGCGCTGGACTCGCGTACTCAAGATTACTTAAGTTCGACACGTCAACTAGCCACACCAGCATAATCTGTGATCTATGCAAGTCGTGGGAACAGACCAACCCGCTAACTTTCAGATTCAAAATCCGTGACGATGTGCGATGGCACCAAATATCTCCTCCTCTCGGCCGAAACCTCACAGCACAAGATATAGCTTTCAGCTTAACTCGTATGGCGACTGAGGGTTATGCAAATGCTTCCATACTTTCAAATATCAATGAAATAAACGCTTTAGGAGACAAAGAATTGCTGATCAGGCTACATGCACCTGATTCAGAATTGCTCGAAAAACTTGCTGACTCACATTCAAGAATCGTAGCCCATGAAACGGTCGAAACACATGGTGATCTCAGGCTCGGGCCAAGCGTTGGAACCGGTCCTTGGATCGCCACAGAGGTCAGACCAGACTTCACACAACTTATCGCAAATCCTGACTACCATATCGGCAATATCCCATATCTAGATGGAATAGAAATACAAGTAATGCCATCCCAATCGGTGAGGGTAGCCGGAGTCAGATCGAAGGTCATTGACATAGCACAAGCAAACTATGACCTGATTGAAAGTGCTAGAGAAGTTTTTTCGGAAATAAATTGGATTGGAGTAGATAACCCAGCAGCGGGTATAGAAATTGCGATCAACACGAACAGGAAACCAATGAACAGTCGCCTATTGCGTACAGCGATGATGCTGACTTGGTCAGCTGCAGAAGATCCTCATGGATATCGCCCAACAACAGACAACTCAAATCCAACTCCTCAAAATCAACTTTCCAGCCTTGGTCTGCCAACCATAGATTCCATAGTACCTATCGAAGTCCAGTTTGAATTCGACAACAGATTAAATGACCTAGATAAGGCAAAAACCATACTTTTAGAGGGTGACCTTACAGTCGCGGAAAACGTATTGATCAAAGTCGGAGATTACGGACATCATTACATCAATCAGGCACATTTACTAGCCGAAGGCCTTGCAAGTATAGGAATCAATGCTGAGATTGAAAAAATCTCAACAAGAATATTTGGCGATGAAGTCTGGCTAGCTGGAGACTACGACATCATGGTCGGTCCCCCCCCGCCAGTATCAAGCACCACTGGATACCTATTTGCTGTCCACCATTCGAATGGTAGCTGGAATACGACTGGATACATAAACTCAGAAATAGATCGCCTAATTGAAACCCAAGCACAAGAATATGATCCAACGAAACGAGCTAGAATCCTTACAGAGATACAACACCTCATTCTTGATGGATCGCACCGGTTTATTTCTACTTACCGAACTAACCACTGGATGTTCTGGGATTACGTAAAAGACTTCAATCCAAAAACACCAAAAGGCGACACAGAATTTCTAACACGAATATGGCTGAAGCCGAGCGAAAATTAGGATTTTACGCCAGCTATGTGATCTTTTAGAGCATCGTCTAAGCCGACCCAGCTTAGTAGAGCACATTTGATACGAACAGGAAATTTTCTAACGCCCTGGAGTGCCTCAATATCACCAAGAGTATCAGCTTCTTGATCAGTAATATTTTCTCCTTTTAGTAGGCGTCTTACAGAATCTACAGCCCCGTGAACCTGATCACTGGACTTGCCTTCAACTAGTTCAGCAAGCAATGAAGCTGATGCCTGTGAAATAGCGCAGCCACGCCCCGTTATGCCAACATGAGACACAATGTTTCGATCAATCTTCATCTGGATACGAACTTCATCACCACAAAATGGATTATTAACTTCTAAATCAATATCAGGATTTTCAACTGCTGATGTATTCCTGGGACTACGATAATGATCGAGAATAATCACTTCGTAAAGGTCATCCATTTGATCCAAACCGCTCATTCCACCTGTCATCGATTGAAATACCCTTCAGTTTCACTAATGCCATTAACGAGCGCATCAACTTCCGATTTAGTGTTATAGATGTAAAAGCTAGCCCTCGCTGCTGCCACGACGTCGTAACTACGAACAAGGGGCATGGCACAATGATGACCCGTTCGGATAGCAATCCCTTGTTGGTCTAAAGCAGTTCCCAAATCATGTGGGTGAATCGAATCATGAATAAAAGATATCACCCCGCCGCGCATCGAAGGATCTTTAGGACCAAGAATCTTTACGGTATCAAGAGATAGAATGCGCTCCATTGCATAAGCCGTAAGATCTTGTTCGTGCCGCCAAACGTTCTTCATACCTAAACGACTCAGATAATCAACAGCTGCACCAGTCCCAAAAGCGTCAGCAATATTCGGAGTTCCCGCCTCAAACTTGTAAGGCAAATCATTCCAATTAGCGTCCTCGTAAGTGACCTCCAAGATCATATCCCCACCAAACATGTATGGAGGCATATCTTCCAGTAGGCTGACTTTACCCCATAGAACACCGATTCCAGTAGGCCCAAGCATCTTGTGCGCAGAAAACGCTAAAAAGTCAGCATCAAGATCCTGAACGTCCACGGGCATATGCGGAACGCTCTGGGCAGCATCAACCATAATCACCGCCCCAACATCATGTGCTCGCCCAGCAAGCTCAGAAATTGGATTTACAGTGCCGAGCACATTGGACATATGAGTGACCGAAAGAATTTTAGTTCGCTCGTCTATAACCGTCATTGCGTGTTCTAGATCAATGATCCCATCACTATTGTGAGCGAAGTAACGAAGCTCTGCGCCTTTTTTGAAAGCGAGTTGCTGCCATGGAACTATGTTTGAATGATGCTCCATCGCTGTAATCACAATATTGTCGCCTGCAACAACATTATTTTCAGCCCAGGTCGCTGCCACCAAGTTTAGCGACTCACTCGTATTACGCGTCCATATAATTTCTTCGCTACGGGGCGCATTTATAAAATCTGCTACCTTCGAACGTGCAAGCTCGTAGCCATCCGTTGCCTCGATCGAAAGAGTATGTACGCCTCGATGAACATTAGCGTTTGTCTGTTCGTAGTAATCAGTCAATGATTTAATGACTTGATTAGGCTTCTGTGTAGTCGCTGCGTTATCCAAATAGACTAAATTTTGTCCATGGATTTTCCTTTGCAAAATTGGAAAATCTGCACGAATTGAATTTACGTTAAGCCCTGTAGATACAGTGTTTCCAGTCGAATCGATCATGCGGTCCCTATCGTGTCAGATTCAGAAAGAAGCACGGGTATTCGCTCATCGGTAACGCGCTCAACGAAATCATATAGGGCGGTCGGTTCAAATTCGTTTAGCATCTCTTCAGCAAAGCCACGGACAAGAATCGCTTTTGCAGACTCTTCATCAACGCCTCTAGATTGCAGATAGAAAAGCGTGTCTCGATCTACATGGCCTGCTGTAGCACCGTGGGAGGCGGTAATGTCATCTGCGTAAATCTCAAGCGAAGGTTTAGCGTCTACTTCTGCTCCCCTTGACAGCAAAAGATTAAGATCTTTCTGGCTAGCATCCGACTTTTGTGCATCTCGCATCACAATAACTTTTCCGCTGAATACGGCTTGTGATTTACCAGACAAAATCCCCTTATAGAACTGATCTGAAGTGCCACCAGGCTTTGCATGGGTCGTACTGATCTCTTGATCCTGATGTTGAACGCCGTTAGTCATGTAAAGGCCATGCAACGTACAACTTGCCCCCGGAGCATCAAGAAGTGAATGGATGTCATTACGAGCAATCTGTGCTCCGACTGCGAATGACGTCGATGTAAAATCTGTATCACTCTGCTGGCTCACACGAGTAGTACCTAAGTGAAACGAAATCTCATTCTCCATTTGAACTCTGTAATGCCGCAGGCTAGAACTTTCACCTTGAAAAATCTCTACTACTGGTGCCGAAAATTGAGATGTCGTAGCAATATTCAAGTGGGTCTCAATTAGAACTATTGAACTCCCAGCCCGTGCATCAACTAATAGACGTGGATACACAGCTCGGCTTTCTACAGACTCCGAAGTTACGTGAACGACGTGAATCGGCTGTTCGATTTTCACACCTTCGGCTACCGATACATAAGCACCATCATCAAGGAAAGCAGTATTCAAAGCTGAGAATGCATACTCCTCTTTTCCGGCAAGTGTAGCTAACAAGGACTTTAAGTCATCTGTTTCAGTTTCAATTGCTTCATTAAGGGAAATAAGCTGTAACCCATCTATGTCATTTATTCGAGAAAGCTCACTTGAAAATTTTCCGTCCACGACGACTAATGTGTGCCAATCATCATCCCAAGGGGCAGAATTTTTTATCCGTGCAGTGGTTACAGATCCGGAGTGTCCCGCATAAAAATCAAGTGCAGTAAGCGGTTGAAGATTCGTGTATTTCCAGAGCTCATTACCACGACGTTTCGTAGGTATGCCGATCTCAGAAAAGGTCGACCAAGCCTGTTCGCGCAACTTTTTCACCCAATTGGGAGATGTTGCCTTTTCGACTGTGAATTTTTCGTACGCGGAGGAAAACTTATCGACAGCATCTGGTGATGTTACAAGCGTCATTGTTAAGCGGTCACCTCAGATGTGGAAAGGTATTCCTTATAACCATCCTTCTCAACTTCAAGAGCGAGTTCAGGACCGCCTGTTTTCACAATTTCTCCATTTACCAAAATATGAACCACATCAGGAGTTATGTAGTTCAGCAATCGTTGGTAATGGGTGACCACGATAAAAGATCGTTCAGGGGATCTCATGGAGTTAACTCCCTCAGCTACTATCCTAAGAGCATCCACATCTAATCCGGAATCAGTCTCGTCCAGAATGGCCAAAGTAGGTTGTAAAACTTCGAGTTGAAGCATTTCGTTTCGCTTCTTCTCACCACCTGAGAATCCTTCATTAAGCGATCGCTTCACAAGTGCAGGGTTGATGCCGACAGCTTGAACCTTCTCGTCAAACAATTTTGAGAAGTTCCTGACCGACATTTTTTGTTCCCCTGTGGCCTCAGCCTTGGAATCCAACGCTGACTTGAGGAACTGCCAGGGGCGAACACCTGGAATTTCAGCTGGATACTGAAATGCAAGAAACATTCCAAGGTGGGCCCTTTGATCCGGAGCCAGATCGATAATCGATTGATTCTGAAACGTTATATCACCGCCAGTAACCTCATAGTCAGGTCGTCCCATTAAAACGTTGGCCAGCGTGCTCTTGCCTGAACCATTTGGCCCCATTATGGCGTGAACTTCACCTTTATTGACCGTCAGATCTATTCCATTCAGAATCTCTGAGTTTTCTATGTCTATCACGGAGGCATGAAGTTTATTTATCTCAAGCATTTTTCGTTATGAGTCCCACATTTTTATTTACTTGTATAGTTCGGTCATGCAAATCAAACTGTAACTATCCGACAGCACCTTCGAGAGACACTTTCAACAGTTGGCTAGCTTCAAGGGCAAACTCGAATGGCAGTTCTTTAATCACATCTCTACTCCATCCAGTGATGATCATGTGATGAGCTTCTTCCTCTGAAAGCCCGCGAGCCATCAGGTAGAACAGTTGATCGTCACTCACCTTAGAAGTTGAAGCTTCATGCTCCAATCGCGCAGTTGGATTTCTAACCTCAATATATGGCACCGTGTGGGCGCCGCACTTATCACCAACAAGTAACGAGTCACATTGAGTGTGATTAACTGCATTCTCAGCACCAGGCATAATCTGAACTTGCCCACGGTAGGTATTATTTCCCTGCCCTGCAGAAATACCTTTAGAAACGATCGTAGATTTGGTGTTTTTACCTATATGAATCATTTTTGTGCCGGTATCAGCCTGCTGATGATTATTGGCAAGAGCCACTGAAAAAAACTCTCCTACCGAGTTATCCCCTCGTAAAATCACACTCGGATACTTCCAAGTGATCGCTGATCCCGTCTCAACTTGCGTCCACGAAATCTTAGAATTTTTGTCAGCGCGGCCCCGCTTAGTTACAAAGTTGTAAACACCACCTTCCCCATCCTTCGTTCCCGGGAACCAGTTCTGTATCGTTGAGTATTTTATCTCGGCATCATCTAGTGCAACCAATTCGACTACGGCAGCATGGAGTTGGCTGGTTTTTCGAAATGGCGCAGTACACCCTTCAAGGTAGGAAACGTAAGAACCCTTGTCCGCAACAATTAGAGTTCGTTCAAATTGTCCAGATCCTTCCGTATTAATTCGGAAGTACGTCATTAATTCAATCGGACACTTCACTCCGGGTGGAATATACGCGAAAGAGCCATCGCTAAATACCGCCGAATTCAAAGCTGCGTAAAAATTGTCGGAGTGAGGGACAACAGAACCAAGGTATTTTTGAACTAGATCTGGGTAATTTTTTACCGCTTCGCTGAATGAGCAAAATATAATGCCCAACTCACTAAGTTGCTTTTCCATAGTTGTAGCAACCGAAACTGAATCAAATACAGCGTCTACAGCAACACCGGCAAGAGCGGCCCGCTCTTGAAGTGGAATCCCTAGTTTTTCGAAGGTGTCGAGCATCTCAGGGTCAACTTCATCTAAACTTTTGGGCGCCTCACTCGTACCCTTAGGTGCTGCGTAATAATAAATGTCCTGAAAATCGACTCCGGGATAATCGATCATCGCCCACTGTGGCTCACCTTGTCCTTGTTCGAGTTCAGACCAATGCTTATAAGCCCTAAGCCTCCAATCCAAAAGCCAAGCAGGTTCTTCTTTTTTGGCGGAGATCAGTCGAACTATGTCTTCGTTCAAACCTTTCGGAGCTAGATCCGTTTCTATATCTGTTACGAATCCCCATTTGTACTCACCACCTGATAAATCAGACTCGCGAGAAATCGTGTTTTGATTGGTCAAAAATATTCTCCGTAAGAATTTTTAGGACGTTGCTAGTTATAAATATCCAGATACATAGGTGCCATATTGGAATAGAGAATCAGTCGATTTGTTATTCCTGACTCATTTGGTATGCATTTATTTTAAAAGTGACCACCGAAAGCGTCAACGAAATTCGTAACTGCAAACGAATACTGGTGCGCGTGCGAAAATCACTGCATTTAGGTACAACAAGGCGTGTTTTTGCTAGCGAACTAAAATTTCTTACGCGGTCAAGTCGACATTATTAAAATAAACTGATGTTATTTAAAGTTGCCAATGGAACAACGAAACTTGGTTTCACCCTAAATTAGACGCATCAATCACGATTTAAATAAGGAAGGGAACGACACTCTTGGAGTACGAAGCGGTAATCGGTCTAGAAACACACGTCCAATTGAAAACTCAGAGCAAAATGTTTGGCACATCTTCGGCCAAATATCAGACTGCAGAGCCCAATACGCTAGTTGACGAAGTCAGTATGGCGTTGCCAGGCACTCTTCCGGTGGTAAATCAAACAGCTGTAGAGTATGCCATGATGATTGGCATGGCGATCAATTGCAACATTGCTCGAGTAACCAAATTCGACCGTAAAAACTACACCTATCCGGATCTTATGAAGGGTTACCAGATAACCCAATTTGATGAGCCAATTTGCTATGAGGGTTACATTGACCTGCCGTTAAATGACCCGATACGCGTTCGGATAAACCGGGTACACATGGAAGAGGACGTCGCTCGTCTAGTACATGTGGAAGGCGCTAAGGGTGGTACGGTCCATTCACTAATTGATATCAACCGCGCCGGCACACCTCTGATGGAAGTAGTAACAGAACCTGATCTGCACACCTCTGAGCAAGTTGAGGCGTACATCAACACTCTGCAGCACATCATTCGATACCTCGGTGTCGGTACAGCCAACATGGAAGAAGGTTCTTTCCGATGTGATGCCAACATAAGCGTTCGACCAAAGGGGTCAACCGAACTAACTACAAAGGTCGAAGTGAAAAACATGAACCGCATTCGTGCTGTAGTACGAGCAGTGGAGTATGAAATCGAGCGGCAGATTTCAGCGTATAAAAACGGAGAGCGAATAGTTCAAGAGACGCGCGGCTGGGACGATGGCAAAGGGGTAACTAACCCACAGCGGAGTAAGGAAGAGGCAAATGACTACCGATACTTCCCAGAGCCAGATATCCCACCATTATTGATTAATGAAGAATGGATCGAAGAAATCCGAGCAAAAATGCCGGAACTACCGATTCCTCGCAAACTACGTTTCATGTCCGAATGGGGTTTGAGTGAATACGATGCAAACCTACTGACTGTTTTACGTTCAACTGCCGACTACTTTGAGGCCATTTGTGACGGTATGAAACACGAATCGCCTGATACAAAAAAAGCGTTCGCCAAGGCTGCTGCTAACTGGTTAAACGGCGAAATGGTTCGCAAAATGAATGATGATGATTTGACTAATATGTTCGACACCAAGATCTCTCCTGATGCGCTGAGAATATTGGTCGAAAAATTCCGAAACCGAGAGCTAAACAATAATTCTGCAAAACAGGTATTTGAGCTCATGTACACCAACGGATCAGATCCCGAAAAAGTGATTCAACAACTAGGTCTAGGAGTAGTATCTGGTGTAGAAGCGTTAGGTCCAATAGTTGAAGAAGTAATTAGAAACAATGAAAAAGCAGTTAACGACTATCTAAGTGGAAAAGAGGTCGCACTTAAATCCCTTATGGGACAGGTGATGAAATCAACTAAAGGACAAGCGGATCCTATGCAGGCGACCGAGATGATCAAGGCACAGTTGTCTAATCAGTCCCTTTAACCAAGTTCCTCATTGAAAACACTAAGAGGTGTAGCGATACTTATTACATAGCCCTAACATAGAGAGTATACATTGACATAACGTTCCCGAAATGATGGTAGGCGGCTAGGTAACACCTGAAGAAAAATAATGGAAACCACATTCAGCATAATACTGATGATCACAGCGATAGCCCTGATCGCTGTGCTACTACTACAGGCTAGAGGGTCAGGTTCATCGCTCTTTGGAGAGGCCACCAGCACATTCCGCTCCCGTCGTGGTGTAGAGCAACTACTATTCAGAGTCACAATTATCCTCTCAGTGATATTTGTCGGGGTCGCAATAGCGAATGTCCGATTCAGCTAATACTGTGAATCGATAAACTAAGGATTAGAGCGCCTCAGAATACTTTTCGACAGATTACTCTGATCAAGCAAGCACTCAAAATCAGGCACACTCGTTCCCGCGTTCATATACATGGGCTAAGTAACTACATGCATCGTCATAAAATCGACGAATTCATAGTCGAATTAGATTCTCCCTCAGCGCTCGATCATCAAATTACAGGGACGAAAGCTGCATCAGTCGCGAATCTCATCACTCAAGGAATGAACGTACCAACAGGTTTTGTAATTCCAGCTACAGTCTTCGCAAAATTCATCGGTCCAGTCACTAACGAAATATCAAGGATTTTATCGAACATTGATGGCACAGAAATTACATCAATTTACGAAGCAGAAGCCGCGATTAGGGCTATGCTGAAAATAAGGGAATTACCACAAGGTTTAATCGAAACAATACGCGATCGTTTAAATGATATTTCAACTGGTTTCGCAATTCGCTCTTCCGCTACCAATGAAGATTTAGCAACTGCATCATTCGCAGGTATGTACGATACTTTTCTGGATGGCAACGATACCGAATCTGTTCTCAGGAGAATCCGAGATGTGTGGATTTCTTATTACAGCGGACGTGCAATTTCTTACCGTTTACGGCATAACATGCCCCAAGATTCAGGATCGATGGCCGTACTGGTTATGAACCTAATTAAAGCTGATTCTGGAGGTGTAGTGTTTACTCGCGACCCCCGCGACGGAACCGACCAAATCGTGATTAATGTATCGCTAGGTCTTGGAGAAGGCGTAGTTTCAGGTGAGATTCGATCAGATTCTTTCACCATGAATTCAAATACTCTTAAAATCCTGACCCGCAATATTGTCGACAAAGACTACAAATTAGTCCACGGGAAAAAAGGCAAGATAGATTTAATTCCTGTACCGGCTGAAATACGCAGTAAGCCATCCCTGAACGATAGTCAACTGACGCAAGTTGGAGCATTAGCTAAAAAAATACAAATTGCAGCTAATAGTGACCGAGATATCGAGTTCGCTGTTTCAGACAATCACATATACATTCTGCAATCACGCCCCGTGACAACAGGATCAGCGCTTCCAAAAGATTTTCCAGTTAATTGGGACAGCCCGGACCAAGCAAGCCTGCATTGGAAAGCTGCTAGCAAATTGCCAATGAAACCATTATCAATCGACTACACTCTAATGGCCGGGAAAGCTCAAAAACGTTCCGTCGACATTACTGGCCAATACATGGGACGAGCAGACCTGAAAAAAATGGTCAATGGTTATATGTTTTCAGCTGAAAGCCCACGTGATCCTGAAACACTCAAGAATCTTCTGACGAAGCACCATATCAAAGGTCAACAGTATCTTGAAAAACGTTCAACCTATTACGACGAGGAAGTCAAACCGTTACTGCTGCAAAACCTAAAATTACTAGATAAGGCTCGCCCACTTTGTGATGCCTCAATTCCTGAACATGTGGCTAATTTACGCTTAACAATGCAAATTACGGCAGATCACATGAATGACCTTCATTGGCGCTGTTGGAGTGGTTTCCCACGGGATGGGAGCTACAGAGATGAATTTGCAAAACTAACGGGCATGGATGGACTCGCAGTTTCAGTGTTCACTATTGGCATCGACCATATGACCGCGCGGTTAACAAAAAGACTAATCGGAATGGCCTACATAGTTAAATCCGACCCATGGCTTTCGAAAATATTTGAATCACGTGACTATGAACTTCTTTTCAGATATGGCAATGGAACTCGTCCGGCAGTAAAAAAATTCCGATCCCGTTTTCGATCAATGATGAAAATATGGGGATGTAGAAATGGACTGGGCTATGGCACAGCCTGGAAGGACACAGATCCCTCTTGGAATATGAAACCAGTAATTCCGCTTGACATGATCGGATCTTACTTACAACAGAATCTAGAAAAATCAGAGCGATCACATTCAAAACTGTCAAGAAAACGCGTAAAAGCCATCAGATCTATGAGACAAAAACTCAGCAAAAAATTAAACCTGCGCAAACGTTTTGAATTTCTCTTATACGCAGAAACCACCAATGTTCGGATGATGGAAAACCACAATTACCTAATCGAACAAAAAACTAATGGCGAATATCGTGAGTCAATAGACCGCGCCGGCAAAGCTCTCGTCAGGGAAGGATGGATCGATCAAGCAGATGACATCTTTTTCCTGCGGTTAGACGAGCTTGAGGCGGCAGTTTCTTGCGGTAGTTACAATAAGTTGAGGTGGATCGTAGACAGCGCTAAGAAGAAACTCGATAAGGACACAAAATTAAAATGCCCAGACTTCATTGGTTCACCGAAACCAAATGAAGAACATCAAACAATAAATCGAGGCATTAATGAGGACGAAACAATTATCTATGGTGAGGCGTCTTCATCTGGATCGTTTACTGGTGTTGCGCGAGTGGTTTTAAGTCGCACAGCCACACCGCCCAGCTTAAGACAAGGTGAGATACTCGTCGTCGAAAATACGGGTCCTGACTGGGTACCGGTATTTCCATTATTAGGAGGTCTTATACTCGACGGAGGAGACAACTTTCAGCATGCATCATTGATTGCTCGAGAATACAGAATTCCCTGCGTGATACAAACAAAAGACAGCACATCTAAAATCGCTAATGGTCAGTTAGTGACAGTCAACGGCACAGAAGGCACAGTAACGTTAAATCCGCAAATCTAACTCAATCAGTAATCAAGAGCGCGACCATTTGGTCTCGTCTCCACTATCTTTTATATCAATCCCCGCACCCTCTAACTTATCTCTAATAGCATCAGCGTCATCCCAACGCTTCTCCGCTCGTGCTTGTTTACGTCGCTGCACGAGCTCAATAATCTCTTTTTCACTCAATCCGACTGAGTTCTGAGGTTTTGCCTCTAAAGTAAAACCCAAAACATCAACTAATTCACGAGCCAATAAAGCCGCAGCCGAAACATCTATACCATCATTGCTAGCTCGATTCATTTTTCGGCAGAGGTCAAAAACGGCCGCCAAAGCCTGAGGAGTGTTCATATCATCATCCATCGCCTGTTCAAAACGACGTTTAAACACTGAAACATCCAATTGAGCGGAGGAATCATTCTCACATGTATCTGCAGCTTCTATTGATTGCCTCACTCTGCGCATTGAACGCTCAGCAACCTCGATTAGCTCCGTGTCTAAGAGTGGATTTGTACGATAATGAGTTTGCAAAATCCACAAGCGAATTGCGTCGGAGCTAAATCGTTCCAGAGCAGAACTCACATTGAAGGCATTGCCAAGCGATTTACTCATTTCCTGACCGTCAGCAATTCTCAAAAGACCATTATGAATCCATATTTTTGAAAACGGAACCTTCCCCGAAGCCGACTCACTCTGTGCGATTTCGTTTTCGTGATGAGGAAAAATCAGATCAAGACCACCGCCATGAATATCGATTTGCTCTCCGAGGTGCTTGAATGCCATCGCCGAACATTCAATGTGCCATCCTGGTCGACCAGGTCCCCATGGACTATCCCAATTTGGCTCTTCAGGTTTCACCGCTTTCCAAAGCGCGAAGTCTGCAGGATCTTCTTTTCTAGATTCAATATCACCACGAGAAGTTTCCAGCATTTGGTCAATATTTTGACCACTGAGCTTGCCGTAATCTGTTCTACTACGTACTCGATAGTAAACAGAACCATCAATAGTGTAAGCATCGCCACCAGCAATCAAACGTGCAATAAGATCAATTATTTCTGGCATGTCTTCAGTCGCCTTAGGATGTACTGAAGCTCGTCGAACATTCAAAGCATCAGCCGACTTGAAGAAAGACTCTATGTATTTGGCTGTTATCTCTTCCCACGGTACGCCGTCAGAGTGGGCACGTTTGATGATTTTGTCGTCAACATCGGTGAAGTTCTGCACCTTGCGAACGGTAAAACCGCGGTACTCGAGGTATCGGGATAGTACATCAAAAACAATGCTGCTTAAGGCATGTCCCAGATGTGAGTCATCGTACACAGTTACACCACAAACATACATCTTAACCTCAGTACCTAGAGGAATGAATTCTTCTTTTCTGCGGGTTAGTGAGTTATAGAGTTTGATCATGAGTTATTCAGTTCAATTATCGCTAAGCAGGTATCAACGTAGCTATCGCTTGGGCTGCAATACCTTGACCTGCACCTATTGCACCGACCTGGTCTGTAGAAGTAATTTTTACATTGACACTAGAATTCTCAAGACCATCGATAGCGGCAATATTCACTTCCATTGCCTCACTATAAGAAGACAATCGAGGTCGCTGGGCTATAACGGTGGCATCGACATGGCACACCATCCATCCGGCAGCAAGAGCCATCCTTGTTGATTCGGCAATAAATTGAGTACTATCCAAACCGGCATATTTCTTATCTCCCGAAGGGAAACTAGAACCCAGATCTCCTAAGCCTGCGGCGCCTAAAATTGCGCTGGCAACCGCGTGCATTAAGACATCCCCGTCTGAATGACCTGCAAGTTGGTATTCAAAATCAATTTCTACACCACCAATTAAAAGTGGACCACCGCATATCAGTTGATGGCCATCGAAACCAATTCCAAACCTCGATCCATCGTGATCGAATGTCCCAGCGGTCTGCCGATCACCTATAGTGCGACGATCGTACAGCATCCTTGCAAATTTCATGTCTTGTGGAGTAGTAATCTTGATGTTGTCATTAGAGCCATCAAAGATCGCAACAAGTCCACCAACAGATTCAACCATTGACGCATCATCCGTCACGTCATCTGTAATCATTTCGTGAGCAGTTTTAAGAATATCTACACGGAATATTTGTGGAGTCTGAATAGCCCACATTTGAGATCTATCCGGTGTATCTGTAACAACGCGGTGAGGTGCCATCTTTATCGTATCTTTCACTGGCACTGCAGCTATAGCAGAACCCACTTTTTGAGCCACTAATAACCCACGTTCCAACATCGCATGATTGATAAACGGGCGAGCACCGTCGTGAACTACGATAAAGTCATACGTACCACTTTCCTCCAGTGCGCCAAGACCAATTTTCACTGAATCCTGTCTACGATTGCCACCCGAAACAACTCCAACCACCTTTGAAAATCCCCCTGTTCGGACTGCGGCTTTACCCTCTTCTAGATTTTCGATCGACATCACTACTACAATGCCGCCAACTTTTTCAAATTTTTCAAAAACCTTAATGGAGTGTGAAATGACAGGTTCACCTCCTAATATGGCAAGTTGCTTGTCGATCCCTTCCATACGAGAACTGCTTCCCGCAGCCACTACAACTACTCCTATTAACCCTTTTGCGTCACTCATCCTATGTATCCCTGAATCCATTCGATTCCCATAAAGCAGGCATATGCAATAGAAATCGACTTAATGGCTTTGGCAAAAAAAACCACAATCAAAAACTTTTTAATCGGATATGAAACACTACCTGCTGCTATTCCAATCAGGTCGAAAAACGGGTTAGGAACCATTGATCCAATAAACAATATTAATCCACCTCTACGTTGCACAAGTCCCTGTACTCTAGGAAATAATCTTTGCCGCTGAATCAAAGATTTTCCAGAAACTCCGGCAATGTACCCAGTCATTTCTCCAAGAGCTTCGGCTGATGCTGAAATTATCCCAATGGCCAAAGGGTTTAATCCGAAATCTGGAGCCGCTCCGACACATACAGCAGCTGGACCCGGTAATGGAAATATAATCGAACCAGCCGCGATAAAACTAATGACCCAAACGCCACCATAACCTACATTCTCTAGTACGAGCGCATCGTTGTACCAAAGAACAGCACAAATCGACACAAACACAACAACAAAAACAAACAGGAGCGTACGAAATATACGCGATCGATTTACCGCAAGCCACATTTGAAATCGCGAGTATTCAACAGAACCAGTTTCGTTAGATTCCGACATTTCTAGAGATCGATGGATGATCGATATTTTTTCTAAATTAGACGGACTTGGCATGAATTGTTGTCCAAAAAAATAAAATTAAGCCGTAAATATTTTAGGTATTAAACAAAATCCACAAGCCAAGATATCGACTCTCGACACGAATAAGCAACAATCAAATATTTAATTAGCTTTCCAAGACCTACCCATAAAAAAAATCTAGAAAGCGGATAACCCAATGATCCCGCGGCAATCCCGCCAATATCGAAAAGCGGGTTAGGAATCAGTGCCAGAGTAAAAAGTGCAAAGCCACCGCGCTTCACAACCCAATCATGCACTCGATCATAAAATCTCGACTTTTGGATCACTCCCTGAGAACCATAACCAGCCAAATACCCAGTAAACTCTCCTATAGTAGACCCAATCGCTCCGGAGATTGCAAGAATCACGAAATTCAAACCTAAGGCAGCAGCAGTACCCGCACATACTGCAGCAAGCCCCGGCACCGGAACGACAACAGCCGCAGAACCGACCAAATTAACTAGAAATACACCTGAGTAGCCAACATCCTGAAGATCGAACCAACTAACCCACCACGCCATAGTGCCGCCGACAATCGAAAAAATCACAACTGCCCATATAAAGACCTGGTACGCGCGCCGATGCCTTGCTACGAAGTTGGCAATCGTAGTTGACTTTTTTTGAGGTTCATCAACAGTATCCGGTGCAGAAAGATTTGACACATCAGAATATTACGTCAACTAAAGATATTTAACTGCAATAGATGATTTGATCTCACTGGATTATCACGAAATTTAAAGGAGAAAATACACTGAGATAAAGAACTAGTTATTACTAACAACTGATTCACTTTCTGCATGTTTCGCGTTTTTTTTCGATAGTGCCTTATTTACACCATCTGAACTCACATCGACAGAAAAAAATATCTCGCCTTCTTTCTCGTCGATAACTATCGTCGAGCCTTCTGAAAATTCGCCAGAAAGTAACTTTTTCGAAAGAGGACTTTCAACGTATTTTTGGATCGATCTCTTTAAAGGTCTCGCACCATACATCCGGTCAAATCCAGATTTTGCCAACCATGCTCTGGCTGTTGATGACAAGCGTAAAGAGACGTTCAGATCACTCATTCTCTCCGAAACTTCGTCCATAAACTTATCAACGATCAGTTCTATGTCTCCTTGAGTCAATGAATCAAAAACTATGAACTCATCGAGCCGATTCAAGAATTCAGGCCTGAATTGCTGCTTCAAAGCATCCTCTACACTCGAGCGCAATCTAGCGCTTTCACTCTCCTCAAGGCTGCGCTTTGTGAAACCAAAGGCTTGTTGCGCTATACCTTCAGAACCAAGGTTGCTAGTCATAATGATAATCGTGTTTCGGAAGTCGACCGTTCTTCCATGGCTATCAGTTAGTCGACCATCATCTAGAACTTGCAAGAGCGTATTGAATACATCAGGATGGGCTTTTTCGATTTCATCAAAAAGGACCACTGAAAAAGGTCTACGTCGAACAGACTCCGTGAGATGACCGGCTTCATCATATCCAACATAACCTGGTGGAGCTCCTATCAATTTCGATACGGTGTGCGGCTCTTGAAATTCCGACATATCAACCCTGACCATATTTTCCTCATCGTCAAACATGAATTCCGCCAAGGCACGGGCTAATTCGGTCTTGCCAACACCAGTAGGACCAAGAAATATAAAGCTACCTATAGGACGTTTAGGATCCTTCAGACCAGCTCTAGCGCGCCGCACTGCGTCCGCGAGGACCTCAACGCCACGATCCTGACCAATAACTCTGCTGTGCAATCGTTCTTCAAGATTAAGCAAGCGTTCCCCTTCACCCTCAACCAATCTAGCTACCGGAATACCAGTCCTTTCGGCAATCAATGCAGCAATATCTTCCTCATCTACAACCTCCCTGATTTCGTGAGTTTGGTCCCACTTTCGTTTAGCGTCTTCGTAATTTTCAAGTGAACGAAGTTTTTCTGCTTTTGCATTTGCTGCCTTTTCATATTCCCCTCGCGCTGATGCAGATTCTTCTTCCTCGTCCAAACGCTGCAATTCAACCTGCATCTCGTTCAGGTCAGTCGGCAGCATCTCATTGGTAATCCGATTCTTAGCAGCCGCTTCGTCAATCAGATCAACAGCTTTATCCGGCAAAAGTCTTTCAGAAATATAACGAGCAGAAAGCTCGACTGCCGCTCGCAAAGCCGAATGCTCGATAGTGAAACCATGATGCTGTTCATATCTAGGACGTAATGTCTCCAACATCTCGATTGCAACAGCCGTATCAGGCTCCTCAACCCATATAGGTGAAAAGCGGCGTTCTAGCGCTGCGTCGGCTTCTATATAACGCCGATATTCGTTTGGTGTAGTTGCACCAATTGTCTGCATTTCACCTCGTGCGAGAGCAGGTTTCATCATATTTGAGGCGTCCAATGCACCATCCCCAGCACCTGCACCGACCACGGTGTGAATTTCATCAATGAACAAAACAATTTCACCGGCAGCTTGACGGATCTCATCCATTACCGCTTTAAGACGTTCCTCGAACTCACCTCTAAATTTTGCTCCCGCCACCAATGAACCCATCTCAAGAGCTATAACTCGTCTACCGCGCAAGCTCTCTGGAACATCGCCGGCGATAATTCGTTGGGCGAGTCCTTCTGCAACTGCCGTCTTTCCTACACCCGCATCTCCTATTAGAACCGGATTATTTTTGGTCCGTCGAGTCAAAGTTTGCATTACGCGACGAATTTCTAAATCCCTGCCCACAACGGGATCGAGTTGACCCTCACGTGCCAATTCAGTTAAATCAACACTATACTTTGCAAGTGCCTGATACTTGCTCTCAGCTCTAGGATCAGTAACACGCGCCGAACCCCTGACCTCAAGAAGAGCCTGATAAACCCGTTCTTCAGTGATGTTGTGACTTTGAAATATGTCAGCGAGATCGCCACTAGACTCCTTGCTCAAAGCAACAAGAAGATGATCAGCTCCAATAAGTTCATCTTTTAAACGAGTGGCTTCTTCTTTTGCAACCTCAATAGCCTTTTGTACACGCGGTGTGGGGTATATTTGTGGCTGACTATTGGATCCTCCGATTTTCGGAGACTCCTCTAATTTCGCCTGAATTTCTTGTAACAGATCAGATGTATCAACGCCCAGAGCACCAAGAATTTGTGCTGAAAGTGAGTTCTGAATTTGCAACAAGCCCGATAACAAATGTTCGGCATCCCACTGATTATGGCGCATTTGTACGACCAGTTGTTGAGACATACTGAGCGCCTCTTGAGCCTGTTCAGTGAAATCGTTTTGTTTTAATACCATTTTTTGCTAATTCCTCAATCTCACGCGAGATTAGCGCTCAGTTCAAATAATTAGTCTCAAGAGTCGTTATCCTGGTAGTTTTGTTTGGCCTTCTCTTAACTTGATCACCTCTACCATCAAGTCCTCAACATGAGTTTCTAACCTGTCGATTCGATTCAACAATTTAGACATAACTTCGATTCCGGCAAGATTAAGCCCGAACTCTTCCTTCCATCTCAGAATTTGCCTTATCATTTCAACGTCTCTATTTGAGTAAAGCCTAGTGCCTCCACTTGATCGCTTAGGAACAACAAGCTCCCATCGCTCGTAGTTGCGCAAAGTCTGTTGATGCACGCCGCACATTTGAGCGACTATTCCGATGGCAAATACCGGATCGGTGTGGCCCATTGTCATAGTGAATCTTCTTTACGGTATTGATCAAAAAAATTCACGATCTCATCGTTTCCTGAGACTCCATTACGGATATTCCTTAAAAGTTCATAAAGCATCTGTTCTTGATTGGAAAGACTTTCGGGTAATCTAACTTTCACAGTAGCGTAAAGATCTCCAAATTCGGCTGAGTCAATTTTGGGTAATCCACGCCCATGAATCTTGAAAGAACGACCATTTTGTGTACCAGGAGGTATATTCAGGACAATTCTGCTAGTCATTGTTGGCACCTCCGCCTCACCACCTAAAATAGCGTCCAACAAACTTACCGCTACGTCTGCTCTAAGATTTGCACCTTCACGAGTAAATCGGTTGTCCGATTTAACTTTTACAGTAAGTGTCACCTCTGTGTTGCTATCAGGTCGCAAAAGAATTTTTTTACCATCGTTTACGCCTTTTGGCACCCGTACCTCAAGATTTCGCTTAGCCCCAGAAGCTGAACCGATTGAAATCCTGCGCGTTGCACCACTAAAAACTTCATCAAGTGAAACGTCTATAGTGCCTTTGTGTTTAGAAATCTGTGGTTGATGCCTCTGTTGGTTATGATCTCCCATTTGACCGAAAAGATCTGAGAAATCCCCCGCCGTTCCAGTACCAAAAAGATCGCCCAAGTTAAAACCCATCCCACCCATTCCTGGACGGCTTTTATGTTGACCACCCATATTTCTGATCTTGTCAGCATGTTTCCAGTTTTCACCAAACTGATCGTAATCCTTACGACGTTCGGGATCACCAATTACCTCATAAGCCTCATTCACCTTTTTGAATTGACTTTGTGCTTGTTCGTCATTTCGGTTCACATCAGGATGAAACTTGCGAGCCATCCGCCTGTAAGCCGCCTTGATGTCTTTATATGGAGCGTTTTTGCCTACGCCTAATAGATCGTAGTAATCCTGAGCCATAAGCCGATCTTTTTTCCAAATAGCTGAGTCAATAATTAGGTCTTGCGAAACACATTATAGCACATAGTTTTATATATGTTATTTGACAATCAATTTATCAGATAACATAATTATCTCGTGTCACTTACTGAAGGCAAGCGGCAGCTTTTTGCTTATTTTTTGAGGAGACAAAAATGCTTATACAACAGTGGAGGGCTTTCGGACCGATAGATCGTCTGGAGTCCCATATAAATAGTCATATCAAAGACGGCATCCCATTGAAGGAGAATCGAACCGTTAACAATTGGAGAATCCCGATTGATGTCAAGAGGAACGACGGATCTATACTTATTAGTGCATCACTACCCGGCTTTAGCAAAAATGAGATCGAGGTATCTCTCAAAGAACATGACTTGACTATAAGAGCAGATAACACCGAAACCCAAAATAACAAATCCGACGAATATCTACTGCGCGAGCGCCATACTGGCGCTTCTTCTCGGGCAATCAGACTACCTAAAAATCTAGACATCCAAAATGCAAAGCTGACATTCCAAGATGGAGTTCTAATGATCAACATGCCAATGTTAGAGAGACCAAAGGCTCTCAAGCTGGATATTTCAGCTGCCTAATCAACAGCATCAGTAGCAGTCTGAAGTCGGCACTCACATAATAGCCCCTATGCGTTCATTAGGGGCTCTTATGTCTAACACAACAAAACACAGGTACATTAAGAATGGATAAACCAAAAACTTTTAACAACAGTTATGCTACGGATTAGAACTGTTTATTGAGCACAATCCCATCAGAACCAAAAAATCCCTTGCAGCCACC
The DNA here is from genome assembly GCA_002306745.1 of Dehalococcoidia bacterium UBA1332. Lineage (GTDB taxonomy): Bacteria > Chloroflexota > Dehalococcoidia > Lucifugimonadales > Lucifugimonadaceae > Lucifugimonas. Next base: position 22,882 of record DBSW01000155.1, read on the forward strand.
GTCGTTACCTGGTTTTTTTTCACGCTACCAAAATCTAATCAACGAAGCACTAAAAGACGAACTTAGCGATCTAGAATCCGACATTTACGAGATACATAGATATTACATGGGTTGGCAAGAAGTCGACGGCAAACCCTCTAATTCGACTAGCGGAAAAAGGATGCGCCCTACGCTTGCACTACTCGCAGCCGATGCTGTTGGCGGCGACATCAAACGAGCAACACCAATCGCAGTCGCACTAGAATACATCCACAACTTCTCACTAATACATGACGATCTAGAAGACATGGATAGGGTACGCCACCATCGACCAACGGTCTGGACGGTTTGGGGCGCACCTGCAGCAATAGTTTCAGGCAATGCAATGATGAAAATTGCCGACTCTGCTGCTAGAAAATTAATATACACTGGAGTACATAATGAGCTCGCCTTAGAGGTCGAAGCTTCTTTCACCTACCATTATTTGAAAATGATGGAAGGGCAATACCTCGATATTTTTTATGAGACGGTTGATTCAATTACGATCAACCAATATCTCGATATGATTGAGCGTAAAACAGGAGCATTAATTGAGGCGTCAATTTACCTCGGCAGCCTGGTCGCTCGCAGAGATGGACCTGACAGGAAAAAATCATCAGCGATGAAGTCTATAGGCTACGACTTAGGCAGAATTTTTCAGATACGCGACGACGTCTTAGGCATTTGGGGCGGAGATGCAACTGGAAAACCAGTTGGTGCTGATATCAAACGAAAAAAGAAAGCATTACCGGCTGTTCATGTCTTAAACCATACAACCGGATCGACAGCGAAACGAATCGGAGCTATTTACCAAAATAAAGATGAATTATCAGACGAAGACGTGAATGTCGTACTCGAGGAAATGGAAAAACTACGTACTCAAGATTATTGTCAGGCCATGGCAGAATCACGATGGGCTAACTGTAAACAGATGATAGAGTCGTTGGAACTATCAGGTAACACTGCTGCAGAATTCGCCGAACTTGGTGAATTTTTACTAATTAGAGAATCTTAAACGAAAAGATATCTGATGCAGTATGCCTAATTACTTGATTGATGTTAATTCATTCCCAGACTGCTCATTAAACCATGATCATTGCCATAGGCTCGTTCCAGCGAGAAGCAAATAGAATAATCCGGTCGAGAAACTACCTTCCAATCGATTCACCGGAAGAGTTCCTTGCATTTGAGTCTAAATCCAGCGAAATCCCAGTCATAATACTCAGCGGATCTGGAGCACCTCGAGCTTCTCATGCCACAAAATGGGCGATCGAAAATTTCTCTCCAGAAGGTATCATTTCATTTGGTGTTTGCGCTGCAACCAAAGAATTGATACGCTCCGGGGATATTGTAATTGCATCTGATGTCATTGAGCTGGAAGGACCTCCATTAGAGTGGTCGATGGAAATTGAAAAAGACGCTCTTGAGCCCGATCGAAAGATGCTGCTTGCATCGCGCGCTGCGGTAGAAATTTCCGGACTGGACTATCACCAAGGCACCATCGCAACTATACCTCAAATCGTCACTGGCGAAAGCATTAAGCATTGGCTTGGCCAAACGATAAACTCAACTGCAATTGACACCGAATCGTATGCAATAGCTTCCATTTCTCATCAATCAAAAATACCGTGGCTCGCAATATCAGCTGTAGTTGACGACGTCCATTTCAACACTCCCTCTACCTCAAGACGAATCGGCATAGGACCAAACGAACGAGGTGTAAAAACATATCTACGCCACGTCACAAATACACCTCGCGATCTGCTTGCGATCATTCAATTTAACAGATACAAAAATCGAGCTGATGCATCGCTAGAAACTTTCATGCTCTCTTTCAACGAAGCGATACGAGTTGCAACAAAACTGTAATCCTGAGTAATAAGTTATATAGTGAACCGTTTTGGGTTGAAGCTCTCTATTAAGAGATTTGATTTAAAAAAACAGTCATGCACACGATCCTGCGATTAAAATTAATTGGGCAAACCATAAAAAACGATATAATTGAACGGTTGAAAATATTCGCTGACCGTGACACGTACAGTAATATGTCTTTAAACGTTTTCACACTCGTAAAGTCGTAATATATGAGGCGTCAGTTGCGCTTGTGCGGAGAGACGATAACTGTTCGCTGATTTACCAAGTCTCTATACACAAACCCTGAGGAGGGGAATAGGATTGGATTCGGATAAGACACGCATGATGTCGGCCGTTGAAGCGGGTCGAATAAGCGTGTTAAATGGCACCGCACCTGCTGGTCTCGCTATTGGGGCCGAATACAAGGTATTTAGTAAAATAGTGGAAGTCGAATCCACCGATGCCCCCGAACTGATTGACTTCACGGAAGAACTAAAACAGATCGTTGCGCAGTCTGGAGTCAAGAATGGGCAAGTTTCGATTTACAGCACTCATACAACATTCTCTGTAATTATCAATGAGAACGAACCTCTACTGATTAAAGACGTACAACACTTTTTGGAACGCAGTGCGCCAAAAGACGCCTATTACGGACACAATGATTTTGAATTGCGTACAGTCAGTATGCGCCCAAATGAATGCCCTAATGGTCACGCACATTGCCAACACCTGATTCTCGGGACATCTGAAATCGTCCCAGTAATTGATGGCAACCCGCTCTTAGGTGAATTCCAAAGAGTGTTCCTAGTCGAATTAGATGAGCCAAAACCTAGACAGATCGCTATTCAGGTTATGGGTCTATAGGTTTCTAAGTGAAACCATTTAAATTATCAGCCCATTAGCGCAACCAGGTTGCTGATGAAACGAACACGCTCAACAAGCATCGAACTTCCGGTTCCAAAAATAGAGGTCCCCATGGACTCTCGCGGATATCTCGATGCAACTTTCGCAGCCTGTGAGCAACTTGCTAAAACCCACTACGAAAATTTCATTATTGGTTCTAAGCTGCTACCCAAACACTTAAAAAAGCACTTCTACTCGATCTATTCCTTCGCTCGTGGCGTAGATGATCTTGGAGATGAAATAGAAGGCGATCGTCTTGCCCTATTAGATCTTTGGGCAAAAGAACTAAATTCATGCTACGCATCTAATATTGATGCGAGTCCCCCAACGCATCCATACTTCGTTGCTTTGACTGAAACCATTAAACAATTCAATATCCCAGTTGAACCTTTCGAACGACTTATCGAAGCAAACCGTAGAGATCAGTCAATCACACGATATGAAACATTTGACGACTTGACCAAATACTGCGCACTCTCGGCCAATCCAGTTGGTCAACTAGTTCTGTACCTAAGCAAAATCACTGATCCAAACCTATTGAAGCTATCTGACAAGATCTGCACAGGTCTTCAACTAACAAATTTTTGTCAGGACGTAGGTACAGACATCGTACTCGGGCGTATCTACATCCCACTAGAAGATCTCCGAGTTTTCGAAGTGACAGAAAAACAGATAAAAGCATTTGAACACAACGAAAATTTTGAAAACCTAATGCGTTTTCAAGTCAATAGAGCTCGAGAGTTTTTGCTACAGGGATACCCACTGCTCAAACATCTTGATGATCAATTTAAATTAGACTTTGCATTATTTGTACGTGGTGGCCTAGAAGTGCTCCGCTTGATTGAAAATAAGAACTATAAGATTTTTACAAGACGAGTACGTATATCAAAATTTCATTCTGCTCAAATTTTCTTCTTTACATGGCTAAGATTTAAATTGAATAAAAAACTAGTACCTGAAAAACTATTTGATCCGGACAACCAAGACACATCTTATTAATATGACGGACTATTCAGATACCTCTGACTCAAAATCTAAATCACGCAAAATCGCAACTGCATACCGAGTTGTGGCGGCGTCTACGAAAGCGGCATCAACAAATTTCTACTACGCCTTCGCTACCCTTCCGGCCGACAAACGGAATGCGGTTTATGCTGGTTACTCTTTTTGTCGTCTTGCAGACGATATTGTCGATCATGGTATCTACGGCAAACGAACTGGTGAAGCACTGGATGCTCTCCAAAATAAACTGATAGAGGCAAGTAAAGGCGACTGTGTAAAAACTAACTCTTTCCAGCCCGATCTAGCGGCGCCTGAGCTTTGGCAAGCACTTAGTCACACTCTAAAAAAGTTTCCGATAAACCATCAACACCTGATAGACGTTGTTGAAGGTTGCCGAATGGATCTAAACGGAACTACTTACGACACCTGGGAACAACTCATCCAATACTGTAAGCGAGTTGCTAGTGCGACTGGACTTGCGCTCATAGAGGTATTCGGCTATGAGGATAATAAAGCCGTTGAATACGCCGTGGATCTCGGTATAGCCTTACAACTCACAAATATACTCCGCGACATTACCGAAGACCTCGAAATAGGGCGAGTCTATTTACCCAGAACGGAAATGGATGCGTTTGGAGTCTCCCTAACGGATCTACGCGAAAAAAGAGTCACACCCTCATATGTACGTTTCATGCAATTCCAAGTTAAGCGAGCCCGCAAATATCTCGAATCAGGGATTAGGCTGTTCCCTCTTCTAGATGATCAGTCAAGACAGTGCCCACAAATCATGGTTCATGTATATCAATTACTGCTAGATCGCATAGAAAAAAATAACTTTGACACACTAAACCGAAAAACTAGTCTAAGCAGATGGCAAAAATTTAAGTTAATAGCGAGAATTTGGCTCAGAATTCCTAAGGTTAGATTAAGTTAGACCATGACAACTGTCAGGGTAATAATCATAGGGGGTGGAATCGCCGGCCTTGCCACAGCAGTCCGGCTAATCAATCACGACATAAAACCGGTTGTGCTAGAAAAACGTCCATTCCTAGGAGGGCGCGCTTTCTCATTTTACGACAGGGAATCAGGTGAGGAAATCGATAATGGACAACATGTTTTCCTTGGAGCTTGTGACCAGTTTCTGCAATACATAACTGAGATCGGAGGAGCTGATCAAGTATCACTTAATAAACGTATTGGGTTCCCTGTCATAAAACGAGGCAAAACTAGTTGGATAAAAGCAAAAAATCTACCGACCAGAATAGTAAATCTACTGGCACTGCTCGGGTACAACCATATTGGGTTCATTGGAAAAGCCCAAATACTCTGGGGGCTTTTATTAATCCTACTGTGCAACACTAAAACTGAAGCCAAGCACGATAAAATAAACTTTGACCAATGGCTTAGAAACCACGGGCAGAATAACGAAACTATCGACAATTTCTGGAATTTAATAGTTTTGCCAAGCCTAAATGACCAAATAACCGCAGTCAGCGCCAAGACTGGAATCGAACTGTTCAAAGTTGCACTTCTAAGTTCCGCAGAAAACCCTGCTATAGGTATCCCATTAGAAGGACTATCAACTTTAGTAGGAGAAAATGCCCGCCGATATATCGAGAATAACGGCGGGGAGATTCACACCGGGGTAGCCGTAGATTCACTGGACTTTAAAGCAGAACGAGCAGTTGGAGTGAAATCAGTGAATGGCTTACTTTTCACAGGTGACGCAGTCGTATCTGCTGTTCCCGCTGCTGCCATGCTCCGCCTGAAACCGACGAAACTTATAAACTCAAACATATTTTTTAAAGCTGCAAAATATGTCCAAACAGCGCCTATAGTCGCAATTCATATCTGGTACGACCGTCATGTAATGAATGAGCCATACGCTGCGATCCTAGATTCACCGTTACAGTGGGTGTTTAACGAAACTATGCTCAAGTCAAAAAAGGATACCAGTCAACATATTGTAATTTCTCTTAGTGGAGCGTGGGAATGGAAAGACCGTCCCAAAAATGAATTAAGGAGCATATTCGTCGAAGCAATGAAAGAATCGTTCCCATTAACACGTGAAGCTTCAATCGAGAAATTCACGGTTGTCAAAATGCTGGATGCAACTTTTCGGGTAACTCCTGGCTCACGTTTAACTCGCCTACAGCAACGAACACCAATCACAAATTTTTATTTGGCTGGCGATTGGACTGATACAGGTTGGCCATCGACAATGGAATCCGCTGTTAGAAGTGGAAATATCGCCGCCAAATTCATAGTTGAAGATGTGAACTCAGGCACGTTGAAACGGTGATCTGATGTCAACAAATTGACTATCGCGTACAAATAAAACATAACAATCAACTTAGAAAACCAATTTCTCGTATATTTATATGCAAAACAGACACTGATGAACTTGTGCCTAGGCTACAATTTAGTCCCGAGAAACCATAAAAATACTCCAAACGACGTTGACCACAGGCACCCATTAAAAGAACACCCGCCCACATGCCATTAGACGAATTTGATTCTATCGATCGTATGATCATGAACAAAATCCAAGCCGAGTTCCCCATGGTCGATCAACCATACAAGGTGATCGGTCAAACATTGGGAATTGACGAGCAAGAAGTGATGGATAGGATAGACAGTCTTAGACGAAAAAATGTTGTTCGACAAATCGGAGCGATATTTGATACGCGAAAACTCAAATATCAATCCATGCTGGTTGCAATGAAATTTGAAAAAAACGAGCTAGATCAAGCAGCACAATTACTCAATCGTCATCCGGGTATCAGCCACAACTATGAACGTGGTGGATATTTCAACCTGTGGTTCACTATAGCAGTACCACCTGATCGCTCACTCGAAAATGAAGTTAAAACGCTCGGAAAAATCACAGGGGCACTATCGACTCGCCTATTACCTACCATCAAGTTTTTCAAGATAGGTGTTAATTTCGACATGATTCAGGGTCGTTCGAACGCCAAAGATGGATACCGGCCCGAAGATCAGGGAATGACAAGCACGACAGGACCTGAAATAACAGATGATCTGATTCAGTATGTGAAGGTGATGCAAGAAGATCTTGTTACGATTTCCCGACCGTTCCAGCCGATGGCCGACGAACTAAATATGACAACCCAGCAGCTATTCGAACGCGCTAACGAACTAATACAACAAAAAGTTATGCGTCGGTATAGCGCTGTACTACATCATCGCCGCGCCGGTTTTTCATCAAATGCAATGATCGTATGGAAGGTTCCGGAAGAGCAATCAGAGGAAATCGGCGTGGTCATGGCGCAGCACCCAGCGGTTACCCACTGTTACCAACGTCCAACATATAACGACTGGCCTTATTCGCACTTCACAATGGTTCATGGAACCAATGAAGAAGAGTGTGAACGATTCGGAGAAGAGATAGCAGCAGCTACGGGGATAACCGAAAAACAGCTCGTATACAGCCTTAGAGAGTTCAAAAAAACAAGAGTGCGGTACTTCGTAGAAGATGAATTCCTAATACAAGAACTCCAACCATTAAGCTGAATAGCCAGCTATCCCAACCTGAAACAAACAAGATAAGAAAGGAGAAAATTGTGCCGCGCTACTACGGTATATACCTCGATGTAAAAGAACGCCTCGGAATCGTTTTTGGAGGCGACGCACACGAAGGCGAAAGGAAAGTGAGCTACCTGCTCGAATGCGGCGCTAAGGTCAAGTTATTCAGCCCAAACGACGAGATATCTACAAATTTGAAAGCATTAGCAAAAACCGGACGGATCGAATGGGTTAATCGCAAATATCAACCGGGAGACCTATCTGGTGCCTGGGTAGTGATAGTTGCAGACACTTCCTCGCCAGAAATCAATGAGGCAATTGCGAACGAAGCAGCGGATAAAAATATTTTATTAAACGTTATGGACGTCACTCCATTATGCACTTTTATTGCACCTTCTCTAGTACACAGAAATGATGTTACAGTCGCAATATCATCTGCAGGAACCAGCCCAGCGCTAGCTCGCCGACTGCGTGAAGAAATGACCGCAGAATCTTGTAATTGTTTACGATGGGCGAATGTCGGACCGATATTCACAGAGGTTAGAAAAGATATTCGAGGTAGAGGGATTGTCTGTTGTCCTGAAAAATGGCAAAAATTTATGACACCTGACTGGTTAGACGAAGCCGAACACGGAGACCTTGAGAAAGCGACAAAACAGCTAACATCTGGAATCGAAAGCGTAAACTGTCAATCTTGTCAACCTTACGGATCATGCCAAAGACTCGAATCATCCCCACCAAATCATTAACGTATACACCTCCTCAAAAACGATGACTCAGACCATCCGAGTGATAAAAGTCGGCACACGTGGCAGCGACCTTGCGCTCAAACAAACAGCGCAAGTTGTTACTGCGTTGAGGGAACTAAATCCCACCGTAAAATTCGAAGTTAACGTTGTAAAAACGACCGGAGATATTAAACGTAGAGAAAACATAGAGACACTTGGCGTTGGCGTGTTTGTCCGAGAGCTTGAAAGTGCTCTTATCGATAGCCGTATTGACATTGCAGTACACAGCCTGAAAGACATGCCTGCTGCATTGCCAATTGATTTCAAGCTGGCAGCAGTTCCAATTAGAGAGGACCCACGTGACGCAATAATCAGTAAAAGTGGAGAATCTCTCAATGATCTTCAAGCAGGTTCTATAATCGCTACTGGCAGTGCTCGCAGAAAAGCGTTAATCAAATTAGCACGCCCAGATCTCGAAGTGGTACCCATACGCGGTAACGTGCCGACACGTCTTGAAAAACTTAATGAACACAATGGGCCAGACGCCGTTATGCTTGCTGCCGCAGGACTTAATCGATTAGGTATATCGGACAAAATTTCAGCGTATTTACCTTGTATGGAATTTGTAGCGGCCGTAGGGCAAGGCGCATTAGCACTGGAGATTCGAACTAGCGACTCTCAGACATTCGACATCGCAAATAAGTTAAATGACTATAACAGTTATAAAGCTGTGAGCTGTGAACGCGCTTTTCTTGAAATTGTAGGTGGGGGTTGTTCTGCTCCGATTGCAGCGCACGCAGAAATCACGGGAAATAAAATCGAGCTTTCCGGATTCGCCTCGACACCAGATGGAACTGAATCTATCAGAAAACGAGTATCAGGAGACACCAAAGATTCAATCAGCCTAGGACGTCAACTTGGCGAATTTTTCGTAAACAAAGGAACCAGAAAACTAATAAAAGGGAAATCAGGTAACTGAATGCCAAATTCAGACTCAGAACTAGGCAAGGTATACCTCGTAGGAGCCGGACCGGGTGATCCTGGTCTAATGACTGTCAAGGGACTGGACTGCCTACGTAATGCTGACGCGGTAGTCCACGACAGACTCGCTTCATCAAGGCTTTTACGTGAAGCCCGTCAGGATGCAAAAATATATGATGCTGGCAAACAGCGCGGCGAGCATAGAATGACACAAACAGAGATCAACAAACTACTTGTTGACCTCGGGTCAGCTGGAAACAATGTATGTCGTCTTAAGGGGGGAGACCCCTTTATTTTTGGGCGTGGCGGAGAGGAAGCAATTGAACTGACAGCCGCCGGTATCCCATGGGAAGTGGTGCCTGGAATTTCATCAACCATCGCCGCACCCGCATATGCAGGGATTCCTGTCACACAACGAGGTATATCCACATCGGTAACTATAGTTACTGGTAGTGAAGATCCTAATAAACTCGATTCAACAATCAACTGGGACGCTCTTGCAAGATTATCGGGAACTCTGGTATTTGTGATGGCATGGAAAGGGATGAAGGATATCGTTTCAGCTCTCACATCACGCGGCATGTCTAAAGAACGATCAGCAGCCCTAATCCAATGGGGAACCACTGCAAAACAAAAAGTCGTGACGGGACCAATAAATGAAATCGTCGATCGCGGAGTAGACGCTAAAATTGGAGCGCCTGTAGCACTAGTTGTCGGGGAAGTCGCCGATCTTCGTAAATCAATGTCGTGGTTTGATCAACGACCACTTTTTGGAAAAAAAATTCTGGTCACACGAGCACGCACGCAAGCTAGCAGACTAGTCAGTCACCTTGAAGATTTAGGGGCGGAAGTGTTCGAATATCCAACAATAGAAATAGTACCGCCACGTGACCATGGACCTTTAGATAAAGCTCTAAGAAACATTCAACATTATGACTGGATAATGTTCACAAGCTCTAATGCAGTACGCGGGTTGAGCAATCGTTTAAAAGCACTGAATACCGACTCTCGTTCTCTTTCGCATTTGAAATTCGGAGTTAATGGTCCGTCAACCGCAAAAGCCCTGTCCCAGCTCGGCATTAATGCAGATCTCATTCCTGAGCAATATCTTGCAAGCGCTATGGTTGAATTATTAAAAGAAAAGCATATTTACCCACGGAATGTCCTGTTTCCACGTAGTGAAATCGGACGAGAAACCCTAGCGCTAGGGTTACGCGAAATAGGATCGAATGTCGACGAGGTGATTGCTTACTCCACTCAGTCTCCAGCAAATACCGGAGAGCTAGCACGCAAAGCCTACGCCGAAGGAATAGATTTCACCACATTCACAAGCTCGTCGACTGTGAGAAACCTTGTCGACCTACTTGGTGGATCTCCTGACAAAATAAACACAAGTAAAACAGTCATGATCGGTCCAATGACAGCGGAAACGGCTAAAGAGCTTAACGTGAACATTGATATAGAGGCTGATGAACAGTCAATCGCTGGAATAGTTGCAGCCATAAAATCTCACGTTGCAGGATCAAAACATTAGAGATAATAACGAAATGGCCAGAGAGCAATATAAACAAATTAGGCGCCTGCGAAGAAATACAACACTTCGAGAGATGCTCAAAGAAAACCGACTTTCACCGGCGGAATTCATATACCCAATGTTTGTAACCAACGGTTCTGGTATACGAAACCCCATAAAACCTATGCCTGGCATAGATCAGATCTCTGTGGACATCGCAGTAGAAGAGGCTCAGAGAGCTTTTGAAGTAGGAGTCAAAGCAGTTCTTATATTTGGGTTACCGGACGAAAAAGACGCATTAGGCTCAAGCGCCAGTGACCCTACAGAAGCGGTACAGTCAGCTATAACAGAAATTAAACTAGGATCACCTGACACATACGTCATTACTGATGTCTGCCTGTGTGAGTACACGGATCATGGACACTGTGGGATCATAAAGGACGAAGACCTAGATAGCGAAGCCACTCTTCCTTTGTTGGCTAAAACAGCTGTCTCACACGTCAGGGCTGGAGCAGATATGGTCGCCCCGTCAGCGATGATCGACGGACAAGTCGCCATAATCAGAAGCGAATTGAATGAAAAAGGATTCAACGATGTACCGATAATGGGGTATTCAGCAAAGTACACGTCAGCATTCTACGGACCATTTAGGATCGCCGCGGAATCTGCACCTAAGTTCGGCGATCGTGGTAGCTATCAAATGGGTTTTACGCAAAGTAGCGAAGCGATACGTGAAATACAATCAGATATCGAAGAAGGTGCAGATATTGTAATGGTAAAGCCCGCTCTCGCTTACCTAGATGTAATAAAAGAAGCATCAATCAGATTCAATACACCAATTGCTGCCTACAATGTAAGCGGCGAGTATTCAATGATTTCAGCAGCAGGCAACGCTGGATGGATCAATAGGGAAAAAGCCATTATGGAGGTGCTTACATCGATCAAACGTGCTGGTGCTAATCTCATTATCACATACAGCGCCATTGAAGCCGCACAATTACTGTCGAGAGGTTAGAAATCTAATCGTAAAATCGTGCAGCAGAAATTCTTCCATCACTATCGACACATGTATACAAATTAATATTAAAACCAAGAAGTATTCAGTAGAACTACATCTTAAAAACAAAAACTACACATACACACAACTTCTATAGACAAGGAGAAACGTATGAAAGAGTTGATCTCTAGCACTAACCTTCGCTACACGGCTGCAGAACTGATAGCGACATTCATGTTCGTATTCATGGGTGTTGGAGCCGTGGGAGCCGCAACACATGCTGGATTATCACTGATGTCCCCTTTTGATACAGCGGGACTAATTGTGATTGCACTCGGCCACGGTCTTGGAATTTTCCTAGGAATCATTGTTTTTGGGCGCATTACAGGCGCTCACATGAACCCTGCCGTCACAATCGCCACAGTTATCTCAGGGAACTTGAGTGTTATCCGCGGTGTTTCTTATGTATTAGGCCAACTTATAGGGGCAATCGTCGCAATTGTTCTAATCGACACCGTCGTTTGGAATGTAGACTCTCTTGGAGTACACGGATTGACGGTGCCTACAAATAAAGCGTTAGCGATTGAAGTTATTCTAACCTTCTTCCTAGTTTTCACTATATTCGCAAGTGTAATTGATAAACGAGGAAACGCAGCTTGGGCACCTATTGCGATCGGACTCGTAGTATTTGTCGATCACTTGATAGCAGTTCCACTCACAGGCGCTTCAATGAATCCTGCACGAACATTAGGTCCCGCACTAGTCCACGGCGATTGGGCCGATCACTGGGTCTACTGGGCTGGACCAATTATCGGCGGCATAGTAGCCGCCGTGACCTATGTGCTTCTGTTCTGTGAAAAATCTGAAAGGGATAAACTAGGATGTCTTAAATTAACATCAGAAGAGACTTAATACCCCCTATCAATGCGCTGGGTTCGAGCAATGGTTATAAGCGCATGAAGCAACTGCCATTCATAGAAATAAAATCGGCAATGCCACTAAAACTGGCATTGCCGATTTTATTTCTCGTATTTGTAAATATATCCAGTTGCCATATCGACAAAAATCCTGAAATAGATCAAATGTCCAAAGTTGACAATATGGTCTTCAAACTCCAAGAAGCGCTCGATGATTGGAGAGAAAACGAACATATAACTGGTGCAAACATGTCTGTGCTGTTCGATGCAACTAATAGCACAATCAATTTGGTCAGTGGGAATTCCAAACTGACTATAGACCCTACACGATTCTCTAATACTCCCCTTACAATCGATCAACCAATGTTCGTCGGCGACATCACTCATGTTCTGATCGCAGCCAAAGTTATCGAACTCGCGGAACAAAATTTAGTCCAGCTCAATCAAACCATTAAAATCTGGTTCCCAACAATTGAAAATGCCGAGCGCATAACGATTAGAAACCTTCTGGAGCATACCAGCGGTGTACCAGTTTTTTACACAGAAGAATTCTTAAACCAAATTTATGACAAAAACCCCAATTTTATTAGTAGTCCAGAACAAGTTATAGATATAGCCGCAAAAAGAGGATCATTCTTTGACCCCAGCACAAAGTACGGATATTCAAAAACCAACTTCATAATTCTCGGTCGAATCATAGAAATAGTAACCAACACCCCTATTGAGACGGTTTTAAGAAACACTTTTTTCTACCCATTAGGTATGAATGACACCTACCTCGCTGGTAGAGAAGATATACCGGGCGGTGTACCCGGTGGCTATGAATACGTAGGACCAAACTCAATAGCGCCAACTGAGATTGAAGGGCATGTACCTCAATCACCTACCCCGTCAGTCATAAGCGCAGAGTGGACATCAGGTGCATTGGTATCTACACCGCGAGACCTATTAAAGTTAATCCAATCAATCTTTTGCGACCCAAAATATTCACGGATCAGGTCTGAAATTATTAAACCGTCAATTCACCCTGCACAAACAGGGAGCACAATAATTGACTCTGGTGCCGGAGTATTCATCTGGAATGATTATGGTGAACAAACGATTGGACAATTTGGATTCATTTACCCGTTCTCGGCGCAGTTCATTATATGGACTGAATCTAAAATTGCAGTGGTTGTAATTGCGAACGAAGTTGATTCATCTAAAAACCCCAACTCAAATTTTCAACTACCAACTATTGAAAATCTCACATCAAAAGTTAGAGAAATAATTGTGAATAATTGACTTTGCAACCGTAATTTTCAGTCCTTATTGTATTTAGTCGAAAAACTTAGATCAAATGACAATACATATATGAATTTTTGCCGTAAAAAGTTAAATATCTAACTAATAAATAGTTCAGGCGATAACAAAAGATTAAATTGTGAAAATCGCTTATATCCTTACATGACCGCGAAAAGTCGACCTCTTGACTGAACCAAATTTACGACTATCTAGGGCAGATACTCTATTATCACCAAGCACAATATATTCATCATCACGAGTCCACCACTTGTGATTATCTGAGGTCTTTTCTGAATAGAATGCAAATAAGTCTGGAACAAGTTTTCCGTTTATTATCAATTGACCGTTGCGCAGGAAAACTTCTTCATTAGGCAAGCCAACAACCCGCTTGATTGCCCAAAGACCCTCTTTACCAGGTTCTTGAAATAAGACCACATCAACCCGTTTCGGTTTGTTTCGGCGAAATCCAGCTCGGCGCACAAACAATAGTGAATTCGCTGTGACGTTAGGCTCCATACTCGCCCCAATCACTTTATACAATCTTATTGAAAGTAATTGAATTAACCAGTCGATAATAAAATTCAACTCAGAATCGCGTTTCTACGTGTTAGATTTATTAGACTACTCGACGCCATGAGGATTCGAGTATACGATCGCAGCGTGTATTTTCACCCAAGACCTGCATACTGAGAAGTCCCTATTTCTAGGAGAAAAATAAATGTTCCAAACAATTTCACAAATCGCTAATAGGTTTCTACCTATCGGTGCCGCCTATGCACATTGTGACATCCCTTGCGGAATTTACGATCCACGTGACGCCATACAGGCAGCACAAACCGTAATACGAATGACTGAACTAATTCAAGAGCTAGGTGTTCCCTCCACCGTTCAAGAACACAATTCACTAAACAGATACGTCACTGTAAAGGAAGAACACGCCAAAAAAGCAAAAGATGACATCCTCGTTATTTGGACAGATTACTTCAAGCCTGAGCATCTCAGCGCATTCCCTGACTTACATACCAAGGTATGGGAAGCCTGCAAGCTTGGTTCTCAGGTAAAGCAGCATGTGGACATGGACGCTGCTATAGCGTTTAAAGCATCTCTCGAAGAAATCGGCAACGCGTTCGCAGAAACTAAAAAATAAAAAATTGCTACAAAGATATCGTTGAAACGGGACAGGCGTTTTGCCTGTCCCGTTTTGACTTAAATTGTTTCTAGTCCATATGTCTAATCGGTAACTCAAGTTCAAGTATCCTCACAAAAACTGTAACTAGTCAACATTCAAGTCCTTAATTTGCACATTTACGAAATCGATACCCCCGCAATCGTCATCGACGTCGATGTACTAGAAAAAAACATCAAGGACATGGCGAATCATTGTCAAAATCTTGGAATAGACCTGCGAGGGCACACAAAAAGCCATAAAAATCCTGAAATCGCAAAGATGCAAATCGAAGCGGGTTCAAAGGGAGTCGTATGCCAGAAACTTGGTGATGCCGAAAACATGGCACAAGCGGGAATTGAAGACATTTTATTGACTTACAACATAGTCGGAAAGTATAAGTTACGTCGACTTTGTAAGTTAGCACGACTTACAAGCATAACAGTCACAGTTGACTCTCTCGCTGTTGCACAGGGCATTTCTGATCAAGCATCAGAAGATGGAGTGATAATCGGAGTGCTTATCGAAATCGACACAGGGGGCAATCGCACAGGGGTTCAATCCCCAACTGCTGCCGAAAATCTAGCAAAACAAGTTAGCAATCTACCCGGCTTACGGCTTAAAGGCCTAATGACTTACCCAAGCCTAATTAGTGCCAAGCCTGTAATCGATGAAGCCGTTGAAAGGTTTATTAATTCCGGTCTTTCGCTTGAAATTATCAGTGGGGGTGGGACCGGAGCAGAGTCGGTTTCTAAAGCGCTCGGTTTTACTGAACACAGAAGTGGATCGTACGTTTATGAAGGCCTATCTAGAATAAATGGAAGAGGGGACGGGACAGATCTTTCTCCTCAGAGATGTCCACTTAGAGTCGTAACCACAGTCGTTAGCGTTCCAACCAGAAGCCGAGTAATTGTTGATGCGGGAATGAAAACCTT
This sequence comes from Dehalococcoidia bacterium UBA1332, assembly GCA_002306745.1. Taxonomy (GTDB): domain Bacteria; phylum Chloroflexota; class Dehalococcoidia; order Lucifugimonadales; family Lucifugimonadaceae; genus Lucifugimonas. Next base: position 38,725 of record DBSW01000155.1, read on the forward strand.
CCGCATGTTTCCAGATATGCCTTATGGCTACATTATTGAAGACACCAACCTGAGATTCGACGGCATGTCAGTAGAACATGGACAAATAAACAGTAAGAATTCAGAAAATTCTTACCAGGTCGGCGATAAACTAACCATTATCCCTACCTATCAAGAAGGTGTGACAAATCTTCACGACAAAATCTTCTGGATGCGCAATGATCATGTCGAAAGAGTTTTCAAAAATATAGGGCGTGGCAAAGTCCAGTAAAGATTCCGAATTCGACTCAGTCCAACACTTGCAATCTACACGTTCGCTAGAATTTTGTTTAGCGTATCACTGGGACACATTGCAGATTTCATTAGATCGTCATCACAATGATAATAACCGCCCAATTGCTGTGGTTTGCCCTGTGTTAAATCCAATTCTGAAATGATCTTATCTTCATTCTTCCGCATAGCTTCCTCGACTATTTGGAAACGATTGGCAAGATCAGCGTCTTCTGTTTGTGATGCAAGCGCTTGCGCCCAATAAAGTGTCAAATAAAACGTACTGCCACGGTTATCCAATTCGGTGACCCTACGTGATGGCAACTTTCCGTGCTGTAAGTATTGACCTGTCGCCTGATCTAAGGCGTCTCCCAGTAATTCAGCACCCTTGTTACCAAACTGCTCGCCTAAGTATTGCAGTGATGCTGCTAATGCCATGTACTCACCTAATGAATCCCAGCGGAGGTGACCTTGTTCTTCGAACTGCTGCACATGTTTTGGAGCAGAGCCGCCGGCTCCAGTCTCGAAAAGTCCGCCACCATTCAACAACGGCACTATCGAAAGCATTCGTGCACTTGTACCAATTTCCAATATCGGAAACAGATCGGTCAAGTAATCTCTTAACACATTACCAGTGACCGATATAGTGTCTTTACCTACACGAATTCGCTCAAGAGAAAGCTTCATTGCGTCAACCGGTGAAAGCACACGGATGTCGAGGCCTTCGGTGTCTTCTCCGAGTAGGTATTCATTGACCTTCTTGATTAGTTCAGCATCGTGCGCACGATTCTTGTTCAGCCAGAAAATCGCTGGTGACCCCGTTGCCCGTGATCGTCGAATTGCGAGCTTTACCCAATCACGAATAGCAACATCTTTAGTCTGACATGCACGCCAAATATCACCAATTTCTACTTCATGAGAAAGCAGAACATTACCTATATCATCAACAATCCTGATAGCACCATATCCATTAACCTCAAATGTTTTGTCATGAGAACCGTATTCCTCCGCCTTCTGTGCCATCAGACCTACATTAGGGACAGTTCCCATAACTGAAGGATCTAGCTGACCATTTGCTTTACAGTCCTCAACAGTTGCTGAGTAGATACCGGCGTAAGTGGAATCGGGTATAACAATCTTTACGTCCTGTAACTCACCGTCCGCATTCCACATTTTTCCGGAATCCCGAATTACAGGAGGAATCGATGCATCTATTATCACGTCACTTGGAACATGCAGGTTTGTAATCCCTTTACTCGAGTCAACCATCGCAATTCCCGGGCCATCGGCAAAGTCTTGTTCTAAATCAGAAACAATCGCTGCTTCAGGGTCTCGAATTAATCCAGATAATTTGGTCAACACGTCGCCAAGGCCATTATTTGGATCCGCCCCGAGCTCTGCGATTTCAGGTTCATGATTCTTGAAAAGATTCGAAAAATAAGTTCGCACTCCATGACCAAAAATAATTGGGTCGGAGACTTTCATCATAGTCGCTTTAAGGTGGAGCGAATAAAGTACATCGTGTTTCTTTGCGTCAGCAATTTGATCTTCAAAGAAACGCACTAGTGACTTTCGGCTCATCTTTGTGGCGTCGACGACCTCACCTTTGATCAGAGGCAGAGATTCAATCAGAGTTGTGATCTTACCGTCGTCGTCAACATACTCGACTTTTGCTTGAGTATCATTTGTGATGGTCGTGGATTTCTCGTTATGGAAAAAATCCCCCTCAGACATTGTCGAAACATGTGTCTTAGATTTTTTTGTCCATTCCCCCATTCGAGGCGGATTAGCTTTGGCAAAATCTTTTACAGCTTTGGGAGCCCGTCGATCAGAATTACCTTGACGTAAAACAGGGTTGACTGCACTACCCATCGTCTTTTCATAACGTTTCTTTGTATCCTGCTCCTCAAGGGTTACTGGGTCATCTGGATAATCAGGCAGCGGATAACCATGCTCCTGAAGTTCAGCAATACACTTCTTCATTTGTGGGACCGAAGCGCTAATATTTGGGAGCTTAATTATGTTTGCTTCAGGGAGTTCAACTAACCGACTCAGATCCGCTAAGTCATCATCTACCGCTTTATCACCCAAAATCTCCGGGAACTGCGCTAAAACTCGGCCCGCCAGCGAAATATCTCGAGTTTCAATTTCAACCCCAGCAGTAGCGACGAACGACCGAACGGCTTGCAAGAAAGCATATGTTGCAAGCGCTGGGGCCTCGTCAGTCAAAGTGTAAATAATCGAAGGTGATTGGGTCATGATCAATGATTCAAAAACATCCGTTCTACGGTACTAGTTATACATGCAATGATGCTCAAGTATATGACTTAACTAAGCATCCAGTAGGCGTGAGAATGAGAATTCTATTTCAGTAATTATCAGTCTTAGTTCAAAACTTCAAATGATCCCTAGAAAAGTCTCAGTTGCTATCTATTTATCGAAAAACCTTACTTTGTCCGATATGTACTCTTCTCGGATAGGCGACCATATATCAAGAGCAACACAACCAGCGCTCGTCGCTACCACACGGTGAGGAACGTCAGCCGGAATCACGTAATGATCTCCAACTTCGAGACGCTCTTTCGATTCACCCACATAGAACCAAGCCGAACCTTCCAATACACGACCACACTGCTCATTAATATGAGAATGCTCAGGGACTTCAACATCGGGTTCGATATCAATAACCCCCATCATAATCAAATCTCCCCATATAAGTCGGGCGGATACACCGGGGAGGAGCTCTCGCTTCTCCACATCATTCTCACTGTAAAAATATTTTTCAGGAAACATAGCGATCCTAACCGTGGGTACCCATCTTTCGGCTTATAGCAGCTTCTGCAACAGGACTAATCACTTGCTCTATATCAATATTGAGTAGTGCGGGGCCACTATAGTCAAATGCCCGCTGCATCGCTGCTTCTAAGTCTTCAACCTTCGTTACATGTTCGCCATACGCACCCAAACCCTGAGCCATAATGTCATATCGAGTCGGCAGAAGATCAGTCCATACCGGGCGACCATAAAGCCCCTTTTGAATCTGCCAATCAATCCCCCATATAGAGTTATTTCCAATAAACATTTTGACTGGAAGATTGTGACGAACCATAGTATCGATCTCCATGCCATTAAAGCCTAAGGATCCATCACCATTACCAAGCACCACTGTGCTTTCAGGTAGAGCGACCTGAGCGCCTAACGCATATGGAAGTGCGACACCGATCATACCGAAACTCGATACATTGTGAAACCTGAAGGGTTTATTACGCTTGATCGAAGCCCTAAGGAAATGGCAGTAGTCACCACCATCCCAAGTAACATGAGTATCATCATCGATGAATTTCTCGAGTGTATTTGCCACAACCATAGGGTGCATAGGATTCTCAAATTTGCCTAACTCGCCAAGACTTTTGTGCCAATCATCATAAGCAACTCTAAGTCGCTGTAACCACTCAGTACGTTCACTCCACTTACGCTTTACGGCTGCATCCGCCATTTGTGAAATGACCGGCCCCAAGTCTCCAACAATGCCAACTTCGGCAGTTCTAGATCGAGCTATCTGTGCAGGAGAAGGATCGACAACTATAAACTTAACGTCACTAGCAAATGGCGGATTACCACCAAATCCATTCGTGTAATCAAGTCGCTTACCAAGCATGAGCACGACGTCAGCTTCGCTTAAATGTGCCATCGTGCGGTTAAGCGGAATATATCCGAGCCCCATCGAATATTCATGAGAATCCGGAATTAGTGCACGCGCAGAATCTTCCGAGAAAAATGGCATACGTATGGTCTCAATTAATCGCTGAACCTCTGAGGGTATAGCCGTTGCCCCTGCAGAAGAACCAGCAAGTATCACCGGGCGCTGTGCCGAATAAAGTAGCTCTAGGGCACGTTCGATTTGAGAAGAATCACCCTGCACATTAAGTGAAGTACCGTACTCTTTTGGAGAATACCTAGTTAGCTCATCATCATCAACTTCCGCTCCCTGAAAATCGTGTGGTATCGTCAGGTGTACTGGTCCTTGGCGGCCACTTAAGGCAGTCCGGAAAGCGAGTGCCACGTACTCAGGGATACGAGCCGGCGAGGGAACGTCCCATGCACCCTTAGTGATAGGCTTAGCAGCACCCACCTGATCAAATTCCTGCATTGCACCGCGACCAATGTTTGCAGACTCGGCAGATCCTGCGATATTTATTATTGGCGCCTCAGAATGCATAGCGTTCGCCAAAGCAGGCAAAGCATTGGCATGACCAGGTGTGGTAGATAGCATTACACCACCCTTACGCAAGATTCTTGAATACGAATCCGCGGCATGAGCAGCGCCGGATTCGTGTCGGAAATCGATCATACGTAACGGTGCATCCCACATTTGATCCAACATATGCAAAATGTGGTCACCAGCAATGCCGAAAACGGTATCTACGCCCTCGGCCCTTAGAGCACGAATTAAAAGATCACTTCCAGTTGTCTTAGCCATCAGTTTTAGAAATTATTTCTACTAGTTATCCTGAACCAACCAACAACGTTAGGTGGATCTGGATTGATAAAAAAACGTCGAATTGGAAAATTTTGCACTTACAAAGAAGCTTAGCATCAGAATCCTCAGCAAAAACATAATTCAGAGGTTTTTGTGTCAAGTAACGTAGGAATACATAAGCTTTATTCTGGCACGAGCAGGCTCATGAATTCGTCGATAGCGATAGATTCCAATTGTGCCCGATCACTAAATAATGAAAGCAACATTTCTACTCGTGCCGGACTGAGTTTTGTTTCTGCGTTAGACCGGAATTTTTCATATAGTAATGGTTTCGCTTCGTCTCTACGGCGTCTATGACCTATTGGATATTCCACCGTAACTTTTTTGGTCATAGACCCATCAATAAATTTAACTTGCAGAGCGTTAGCGATGGATCGCTTATCAGGATCGAGATAGTCTTTACTAAATCGTTTATCGTGAACCACGACCATCTTGTCGCGTAAAAAATCTATTTGCTGGTCAGCCGCCGCATTATCCTCATAATCCTCGGCAGTGAGGCTTCCCTTTAATAAACCAACCGCCGTCATATATTGAATACAGTGATCGCGATCTGCGGGGTTATTTAATGGACCTGATTTATCGATAATTTTTATCGCAGATTCCTGTGTTGTAATAATCACTTCTTGAATTTCATCTAACCGGTCCATAATTTCAGCATGTAACGAGAAAGCTGCTTCTACAGCTGTCTGAGCATGAAATTCAGCCGGAAAGGAAACCTTAAAAAGTATGTTTTCCATCACATACTTTTCTAGATCACGCTCGAGCGTGATCTGTTCTCCTTTGTACCAAACATCCTGAAATCCCCAATTCGGAGCTGTTAGAGCAGATGGGTAGCCCATCTCGCCAGCAATAGCGTTCATCCCAAAACGCACCGCTCGTCCTAGTGCATCCCCTGCCGCCCACGACTTACGCGAACCAGTGTTTGGAGCGTGCCTATAAGTCCGCAAAGTAGCATCTAGCCAAGCATTTGAAACAGCATTTTCAACCTCACGTACGGTCCCACCCATCATAGAAGTAACAATCGCCGTCGAAGCAACTTTGACAAGCAGTACGTGATCGATACCCACTCGATTAAATGAATTATTGAGTGCCAATACGCCCTGAATTTCATAAGCTTTAATTCCGCACTTAATCACATCCAAAACCGTAAATTTTGAGCGCTCTTTAGGTTCCGAATTACGATTCATAAAATCTGCTACGGACAAAATAGCACCGTAATTGTCAGATGGATGCCCCCATTCATCCGCAAGCCATGTGTCGTTATAGTCCAACCACCGAATTGCAGCTCCCATATCGAATGCCGCCTTGACAGGATCAAGTTCAAATCGAGTACCCATAACTCTGGATCCATTAGGAACAACGGTTCCAGCAACTTGGGGTCCAAGCAGCTTGGTACAGGCAGGATAATCCATTGCCAGAAGTGCGCAACCTATAGAATCCATCAAGGTCAGATTAGCGGTGTCGAGAGCTATATCAGAACTTGGTTTGTAATTGACTGCGTAGTCGGCGATAACCGATATAACAGTATCGGTAACCGGACCCTTTAACATTAGACCCGCTCCTCTAAATGTACATAAGGTCGTAATTTGGGGCCCGTGTAATCAGAAAGAGGTCTAATAAGCTTGTTGTTTGCCCGTTGCTCGATCACATGAGCAATCCAACCTGAGGTGCGAGCGATCACAAAGACTGGGGTAAACATGGCAGTAGGAATACCACACATGTGGTATACAGTTGCAGCATAAAAATCCAAATTAGGATGCATGCTTTTCTCTCGCATCATCACTGTCTCTATTCTCTCAGAAATATCATAATACTTTGTATCAGCAGCAGAATCAGATAAACGCTTAGCAAGATCTTTTACTATAGGAGATCGTGGATCACCGTTCTTGTAAACACGGTGCCCAAATCCCATAATCAGGCGTCTAGCTTCGAGCATATGCAAAATAGATTTTTCGGCGTCGTGTGCGGAGTCAAATGAAGAAATCAGCTGCATAGCAGCCTCGTTAGCCCCACCGTGTAGGTTGCCTCTAAGAGCGCCAATAGCCCCAGCAACAGCAGAGTAAGAATCCGATAAAGTCGAAGTAACAACCCTGGCTGTAAAAGTTGATGCGTTAAACTCATGTTCAGCATATAAGATTAGAGTTTTATCAAGTGCAGCCTGTTTCAGTGAATCGGATGGTTTCCCCGACATCAAGCTCAAAAAGTGACCTGAAACTGTTTCTTCATCTGACTCAGTATCAATTTTCTCGTTTCTCGCGTGATATCTATACCAATACGCTAACATCGATCCAAAGCACGCTGTGAGACGATCACCAACTGTTGCCGCAGTCCTACCATTTTTACCTTCCACTTCGATCGTTCCTAAGAGAGATGCCCCTGTTCTCAGAACATCCATCGGATGAGTGCTGCTTGGAAGCATCTCTAAAAGTTTTTTTATCTGTTCAGGTAAATGCCTAAGTCCCATCAGTTTCTTTCTATAAGAAACAAGAAGCGCCTTAGATGGCAACTCACCGTATATCAGAAGGTAGGCAACTTCTTCAAATGTGGATTTCGCAGCTAAATCCTTTATCGAATAACCACGGTAAGTAAGACCTATATCCTCATGTCCAACGGTAGATATTCCTGAAGAGCCCGCAGTGATCCCGTTTAGCCCAGAAGAAGTCATTTAAATGGTCCTTTTAAAGAGTGGAGCCTACCACTCTGTCTCTAGTCTTGTGAATCTAATTTGAATAACTCATTTAATTTATTCTCATACTTGTGATAGTCGAGAAATTCGTAGAGTTCAGAGCGGGTCTGTAGATCATCAATAATTCTCTTCTGAGATCCATCAGACCTAATAACTTTCAATGCTCTCTCAGCAGCTCTGTTCGCCGCACGGAACAAAGTAAGCGGGTACAGCGCGATATCCACACCAGCGTCACGCAGTTCGTTAACGGTAAAATTTGGAGTCTCTCCAAACTCCGTAAGATTCGCCAGAATAGGTACATCAAGTGCATCATGGAATCGTCTGAAGTCTTCGATCGTTTTCACGGCTTCCGCAAAAATCATGTCCGCCCCAGCTTCTACATAGGCATATGACCGATTGATTGCTGAATCTACTCCTTCGTTGGCAATAGAATCAGTCCTTGCCATTACAACGAAGTCATCATATTCCTTTGCATCGGATGCAGCTTTAATTCGATCGCACATTTCAGCCTTGGAAACAATTTGTTTGCCGGGTCTATGACCGCATCGTTTTGCTTGAACTTGATCCTCGATGTGGACACCAGCGGCCCCAGAACGAGCCATTTCTTTAATTGTCCTAGCAATCATGAAAGCTCCACCCCAGCCTGTATCAACATCTACTAGCAGTGGGAGATCGGAAACAGAAGTAATACGTCGGACATCTTCGAGCACATTATCAAGTGTAGTCATACCCAGATCGGGTAGTCCATATGAAGAAGTTGCGACGCCAGACCCCGATAAGTACAGTGCCCTAAAGTCAGCGTCTTTAGCCATAATTGCGTGGTATGGATTTGTAACACCTATGACCTGCAAAGGTGATTCTTCACGAAGCGCGATACGGAATAATGTTCCGGTAAGTATTTCCATAATCGCAAGATTATATGTCCGAGTGCATTATTACGAGGAAACGATGCATAGTTCTAACCCCAAAAAGCGTCAAAAAATACTAACGGAGAAACCGTCAGTAGAACAACTCCAACAACAAGTCTCAATTTCCTAGAGTCGACATCGCCTCCGAATCTTGATCCAGCAAACATGCCTATAGCAGCCGGGATACCTACGACTGCAACTAATAACCAATCTACGCGTCCGCGTAATAAGTGGCCAGTAAATCCTGAGGTACCTACCAATATAGTCAATGCAAGGTTCGTACCTGCAGCTAAAGATGGTTTCATTTTCAGAAGGTGTATCAGGGCTGGCATACGAAGAACTCCCAATGCAAGACCAACCGCACCTCCTATCAAGCCAATCGCAAATCCAACTATGCTCTCGCGACCAACACTTTTTGGAGTCAACTCGCCTCGCCCTGCGCCTGAATCTTTCTCGGTATCGGCGCTATTATGATCTCGTAGCTCGGTAAATGAACGTCCTATCAACATCAACGCCGACCACAGCAATAACACCGCTACAACGGTCAACAGGATGGTGCGAGAAACAAGATCGGCGTACAGTCCGCCAATAAACGAACCCCCTATCGCAGGCACTCCAATAACAAGTACAACGCGATAAACAATTCGGTTCTGTAATATCGCGGGCCAAGAGCCGGCAAAAGATCCAATCAAACTCACGAACAGGTTAGTACTAGCCGCAATTAATGGATCCAATCCAACTGCCGTCATTATCGGCAAGCGAACTACCCCTAGAGCTATCCCAACCATCCCGCCAATAACCCCAACAATCAGGGACATCACCGCTAATCCAATCAGTTCAATTCCTGATAAAACCGTGCCCGTTGACGCTATAACGGGAAGAGAGTCAACCATTAGGCAAACAACCTAAACGCCAAATAGATTGACCTATAAATGAACAACTTGCGACATTGGGACAAAATAGTCACAAGGCTATAATCGGACGCCGACAAAGATATTTTTTGTAACAAAATCACGTAGATACGATTTTATCTTCGCCCAGAACTGACGCAACTAATAACACATCTTATTTACCGACCAGATCCAAACTTTCCAATAGACTGTCGATCTCTCGGTAATGTTCGTCATCAGGACGTAAAGCCGGATGACGGGCAAAATCTGAGCCTTTAGAGAAGACTCCACGCCTGACCATAATGTATTTGTAAATCCAGTTCGCAAACCCCTGGCCCTGAGCAAGTATGCTGATCAAAGGTGCATATCTTCGAATTTCAGTATTCGCTGCTCCTTCGTCACCGTTATGAAAAGCATTCCAAACCCTCACAAACATATCGGGCAAGGTCGATCCAGGCATAGTACCCACAGATCCTCGTTTGAATTCCTCGACCGCAAAAGCCCCACCTGCTCCTCCAAACAACACCAGTCCTGTTCCTTCTGAAAGTTCTTGTGTTTCTCTCATTCGCGGAACGGTTGGGGGAGTTTCAACTTTTATGTAACAAAGATTCTCGTGTCGCTTTGCACACGCAACCGCCATCGCTGGCGGAACCTGAGCCGTTCCTTGGTCCTGTAAAAAAATAGGTATAGAAACCGATTCAGCAATGCGACCAAAATAATCGACGTTCTCAGACCCCGGCATCGGTATAAATGATGTCGGGCGGATCATCAAAGCATCAGCTCCTAAATCTTCCGCTCTTTTTGAAAGATCAACCGCGTTATCGGTACCTTCAGCACCGGTGTTCATTACTACTTTTACTCGACCATTATTAACATCGACGACAGTTTTTAATATTTGATCTCGCTCTGCCTCGTTAAATTTATAAATCTCGGTAGCAACCGCAATACCCAGACCATGTACGCCTTTGGAAATCATCCATTCAACTTGATTTTCAAGGTCGGAAATAACCAAACGTCCTTTTTGATCAATCGGGGCGGAAAGAATAGGGTAGACACCTTTCATCGAACGATCTGGCATATCCAAATTTCTCCGTAATAACAAACTAATTGGTATAGTTACACAAATAACTTTCACAATTGAGCGATGTTCGCGCCGTTCAATCTTGCATGCAACAGTAAGTCAATCACACATACAAATAGAATGACGTATTTTTATACAACGATAAATTAAAGAAGATTCTTTACGATAGCCATAAGGACACCAGCCACGGTCGCGGTACCGATAACCCCAGCCACGTTTGGTCCCATCGCATGCATTAACAAAAAATTATTTGGGTCTTCTTTCTGTCCCATGTCCTGAACGACACGAGCAGCCATTGGAACTGCGGAAACTCCTGCAGCACCGATCATTGGGTTGACTTTTTCACCGCTGACTAAGTTCATCAATTTCGCCAAAAGAATTCCAGCGACAGTTGCAGTCATAAAAGCGAACAAACCAAGGAAGAAGATACCAATTGTCTCAGGTTGTAAAAACACTTCCGCTGGCATAGTCGAACCGACAGCAAGTCCAAGCAGGATAATCACTGCGTTCATAAGAGCGTTTTCAGAAACATCGGCTAAGCGAGGAACAACTCCAGAAACCTTAATCAAATTTCCAAGCATGAGCATACCAATAAGCGGCGACGCTGAGGGAACCAAGACACTTATTATGATCGTAGTGAGCACAGGAAATAAAACTTGGGTTCGCTTAGAAACTGGTTTAGCCGAATACTCCATACGAATCAGGCGTTCCTTTTGAGTAGTAAGAAGCTTAATTATTGGAGGCTGAATAATTGGTACTAGTGCCATGTAAGAATACGCAGCAACAGCTGTTGCTCCGACGATATCTCTGACTTCTACGTGCGGAAGTGATTCACCCAGCTCTCTCATTCGAGTAGCTATGAAAATTGTTGTAGGTCCATCAGCTCCTCCGATAATTCCAATAGATGATGCTTCCAACAAGCCAAATTCGAAGAAATCTGTCATACCCAGCAGCAAAGCACCTAATAATGCAACAAACACACCTGCCTGGGCACCAGCCCCGAGAAGCAAAGTCTTTGGATTGGACAACATTGGCGTGAAATCAGTAGCTGCCCCAACTCCCAAAAAGATTAGCAATGGAAATATATCGGTTTCCATTCCTACGGTCTGAAAAGTTTTCAACAGCCCAGCTGGTTCCCCATGACCGCCTTCACGAATAAGTTCTCCTAGAGGAAGATTTGCAAATAGAATTCCCATAGAGATCGGGACAAGAAGCAGCGGTTCCTTCTTTTTGGCTACTCCGACGTAAAGTAAAGCCCCGGCGATAACCCACATGATTATCATTCGCGGCTCTTCCCCTAGCGCCACAAAACCTTCCCATAGCGAACCTAACTCAGTCGACATAGACCTCAGTCCTGCGTTATCTCGGCCAGTGATTGACCGTGCTGGACTGCATCGCCGGCTGCCACAAGAACCGAAGAAACAGTACCATCAACTGGTGCTGCGATAGTGTTTTCCATCTTCATCGACTCAAGCACAACTATTGACTGTCCTTTAGTGACCGCATCACCGACCGAAACTCCAACGTTCAATATTTTGCCCGGCATTGGAGCCCTAACGACACCATCACTTCCAGCCGTAGGAACGGATGGACGAGAAACCGGTTCTGGTGTCTTCGAAACCCGTTGTGCGGAGGGTGAAGGTTCTACTGCAGGTCGAGATGAAACAATATGTTCGGGTAGCTCCACCTGGTAAAGGGTTCCATCAACTGAAACTTCTACGGGTGAAGAAGATAAATCCCCGATTTCAATATCATAATTCTGACCGGCAATTTTGATCTTATATTTTTTAGTAGACACTATCTACCAGCCTCCCTAACACCTAACGGGACTGAACTAAGTTCTCGCATCCTACCAGCCTGTAACCAAGAACCCGTACTCTCGCTCCTGGAAAGCGTAGCCTTATTGATTGCCCTAGGCTGAGAAAGAGCAAAAGCGAGGGCTACGGCAGCAACCTGTTGTTTCGTAATTCCACGATCATGACTGCTCTTCAAAAGTACAGTTGTGTCCTCTGAAAATGAATCAGCAGTTATGGTGGAAGCTGGTTCTCGGTCTAGCATTCCAATTGCTTTAATCGCTATGGCAAGAAGAGCCAGTACGACAAAAACCACACCCATGCCGACAAGGCTGACAGTTAAACCGTCATATAGCAGGTCCTGGTCAAACGTGGTATTACTCCTTCAACTAACAACGCTGATTGCACAGCCGAACTAATGAACTGAATCTATCGTCATATATAAGTCGTACGATTCTAACAAAACAACGCTAAATAGCGGGGTGTATTTCTTCGACAGAAACCGGATAAACAGCCCCATCAATCGACACAAGCTCGGCACCATCATTTTCGCTAACACCGATATTGGTCTGGGAACCATTTACAAAAAACGCCGTATCCTCAACAACGTCAACTATTGGCGTTCCTGCAAGCAGCTTCATTTTCTGATTAAGTGCGTCCTGAGCTTCTTCAACAGAAATTGACACAAATGACAATTCCATCCCGGGTTTAACCTGTCCAAGTATTGGTAAATCAACGCTGGCGACGGTCGCTATTTTTGCGTAACCACCTGTCGTCTGACGGTCTGCAAGTAAAACGATAGGCATACCGTCTCCTGGAATCTGTACTGATCCATTAACCACAGCATCGGAAATAATGTCGTACACTCCAGACTTGCTTTCAATTACCGGACCATCGAGTCGTAGCCCCTGCCTATTTGACTGTTCAGTGATCGTGTATTCCGACTCGAGAAAAGTATGTATTCCGATATCCGAAAACAAATTGTCCTGAGGGCCCAAAACTACGCGTATAGCAAGTGAAGTCAGGTTTAGATCTGTAGTAAAATTCTGGGACAATCCAGAACGGGCAAACTTATCAGACTCACCTAAATTAAGAACATCGCCACTTTCGAGTTTTCTGCCCATTACGCCACCGATCTGCGAAGCAACATGCGTTGATCTTGACCCGAGAGTTTTCGGCACATCTATTCCACCAGCGATAGAAATGTAGGATCTTAACCCGTCGGTCGCCATTCCCAATTCCAGTAATGATCCAGTATGTGCAACATAAGAAACATTAGTACCTAGCAATACACCGTCTAGGGTGGCATATGTATTAGCACCGGTCAGCGCAAAAATGGTCTGCTTATTGAACTCTAGAGATAATCCTCCAATCATCACTTCTAGTCCAGCACGGTCCGACGAATTGCCAACAAGCCGATTACCTAAAAGCATAGAGTCAATGTCCACAGCCCCTGAAACTGAAACCCCCAAACTTTGAAAACCCGCCCTCCCCTGATCTTGAATCAAAGTCAAAGGACCCGGATCAACAATTCGAATTGATCCGTTATTCATGAGATGTCACTGGCACAAACCGTACACGAGATCCCGGTGTGATCTTTGACGGAGTGTGGCTACTAATATCGAATAACTTGGTTACTGTACGACCAATAATCTGCCAACCGCCAGGACTTTCGTTGGGGTATACGCCTGTTTGCGATTCAGCTATTCCGACCGAACCTGCTGGAATTAGGATACGCGGAGTTTTGAGCCTTGGAGTAGCAATGCGGCTGTCAAGTCCTCCGAGATAAGGAAACCCTGGAGCAAATCCTATCATGTACACCCGATAGTCAACTGAACTGTGTATATCGACGACCTGTTCAATTGTCAGGCCAGCATGGTCAGCTACGTTTTGAATATCGGGACCTGCTTCACCCCCATAAACCACTGGCAACTCGATAACGACTGGGTTAAACACAATTTTTTCACCAACAACTTGATTTTCCAAAATGACGGTCAGCTGTTCAAACAGTACTCGAAAACTAGTAACTAATGGATCATAGTTCACTAAAAGAGATCGGTAAGTGGGTATAAATTCGCTAACACCTCGAAGGTTAGCACGCTTTATTTGTTCAACTAATGCATAAACAGAATCGTTGATCGCAACATCAATCTCAGCACCTAACTCTATTAGGATCGCAGAGTCACCCGCCGGGACTAGACGCGGAAAGACTTGCAGTTTGCTATCAGTCGCGTCCAACTTAAATTCCTGATAAAAGTTCGTGCATAGGTGTCACTTCAACACCTGCTGATTCAAGAGTTGATCTAACACCGGCTGCCAGCTGAACCGATCCATCTGTATCTCCATGTAAACAGATAGAATCTGCTGAAAAATCTATCTCAGTACCATCTACAGCATTCACTTTGCCTTCCGTAGCAAGTTTGAGCGACCTAGCAATAACTTCATTGGGATCATGGACGACGGCACCCGGCTGAGAACGAGGAACAAGCGTCCCTTCAGGAGTTACAGCACGATCGGCATAACACTCTCTCGCGACTTTTACACCATGCGAACGAGCGATCTTCTCCCACTGTGATCCCGCCAAAACAACATGTATGAGGTCCCCATCGTAAGCCTTTACTGCTGCCACAATTGCTTCAGCGATAGCCGCATCACGCACAGCCGTGTTATATAAGGCGCCGTGCGGCTTGACATGTTGAAGTTTTTTTCCAGGCGCAAATGCTGAAAGTGCGCCAATCTGGTACGTGACTGCGTTATAGACTTCGTCAGCAGTGAGGTCCATGTTACGTCGCCCGAATCCGGCAAGATCTGGATAAGCAGGATGGGCACCGATGCCAACGTCATTTTTCACCGCCAACGAGACTGTTTTTGCCATCCAATCTGGATCTCCCGCATGAAAACCCGTAGCAATATTTGCGGACGTAATGTGCTTGACTATCTCACTATCTAGACCTAGCTCGTAACCAGCGAACGACTCACCAATATCTGCGTTAAAATCGATTTTTCCTACATTAGATGTCAATTTTTTAGCTCCGTTTGTAACCTTTCGTTGTATCAATGTAAATTTTTGAGGTAAATACAGATTTGTCTATTCCAATCAAAGGAATATTTGAACCTAATTTATGGCAAATACACCCTTCTACCTGTCTGCCATGACTCTTGAAGTGCGTCCGTAAATTCCATGTACTTCAATGAGTCTGTAAAATTCGATCGAGTTACTGGCTCAATCCCACGTATAGCGTTGATGAACTCTTCTTCAACACGCCACCCTCCGCGTTTTTCATTCGGCACATCGATCACACTCATTCCATCATCACCTCGGCGGCCTCCAGAAACTACCGGATCATTATCTAGGCCGGATGTAGCAATATGAATTGTTCCCTCTGTGCCAAATATCCAGATCTCGGTTGGTGGAACAAATGGACCCGAAACAGTGGTGACCGAAAGATTAACGTTTGCTCCTCCACCTAACGAATAAACCACATCAAGTTGATCAGGAATGGTCATCTCTTTGCGGGCTCCATCCCATCCCCGACGATGAGGAACTCGAATCTGAGCAT
This sequence comes from Dehalococcoidia bacterium UBA1332, assembly GCA_002306745.1. GTDB lineage: Bacteria > Chloroflexota > Dehalococcoidia > Lucifugimonadales > Lucifugimonadaceae > Lucifugimonas. The sequence goes on from DBSW01000155.1 coordinate 54,432, forward strand.
TTGCCGACACAGAACTGGCCGGTCCAATCAATCGCATAAGGTTCTCGTACCATATGCCAGTGGTCATGACGTTATTCCCCGACAACTCACGCATATGACGCCAATGAGCTTCTTCGTCAGAGTTGGGAAAATTAGAGCCATCAGTTACTCGTGCATTTACGTTGATTATTTCACCAACATACCCATCTGCGATCAAGTCGATCAGATGCTGTTCGCAAACCATTAGGTGAGGAGGTGGCACCACTTGCGTAATCAGATCAGGGTTAGCTACTGAAGCAGCATACATATCGCGAGCCTCAGAAGCATTCATCGCCATACGTGCTTCACATAGAACATGCTTACCGTTATCGAGAGCAGTAAGAGTGACTGTGGAATGCATATATGGCCAAGTCCCAATACAGACGGCATCTACATCGGGGTCTTCTATCAAATCCAGCCAAGTGGGATACGCTTCTCCGAGTTCATACTTGTCAGCGGCCAAACGGCTAGACTCGATCGATCGGTTAGCCACCCCAACAAACTCAACACCCGGTTGTGACCTTAACCCAGGAATATGGCGTAACGCTGTATTAGCACCTGCCCCAATGAACCCGACTTTTATCGTTTCCTCTGCCATTTGGCGATATTCCTTCAATGTGAACGTGTATAAGTGATTTAAAACAACCACAAAAGCATAGCTTTGGTTTGAAGTTTACGTTAAATAAACAAAATCCAAAACCAGTTTCAATCAAAACGATACCGAACAAAAGTACAATATCAATATCAATGATGCCTAAATATTCGGGTGACTCTGCAAAGCCCATACAAGTTGATATGACAGCAATTGGAGTTAAGATCAGTTGGGACAACGGTCAGAACTGTACCTACCCTTACCGTTACCTGCGACTCCAGTGCGCATGCGCCGCCTGTATCGAAGAAATGACTGGACGTCCTATCTTGAACGTTGCACAGGTTCCAGAAGACATTATTGCGGCTGACTATCTAATGGTCGGAAAATACGCCATTCAGTTCTTATGGACGGATGGTCATGATTCAGGAATCTATCCATATGAAATGTTACTCAATTTAGCATCAAGAGATAATGCGGTTATCTGTGAAAGCCAGTCATAACGATGACAAGGACAGTCGATCATCGCGATGTGATCCTTCAAGCCCTTCAAGATTACGGACGTCAACTGGAACGAGTATTGTCAAATTTAGGGCAGATAGAAGCTAGATGGATGCCCACTTTGGAGTCAAACCATATCCTTTGGATCCTCTGGCACATGGGAAGAATGGAAGATATGTGGGCATGGTACCTGCGGGGTGGTGGAGAAAGTGCCTGGATCGAAGGCGGTTGGTCTGAATCAATAGGCATCGACGCTTCACGCAACGGGGTCGGAGATACGATCGGACAAGTACGAGATTTTCCAGAAATATCAGTTGATAAAATTTATGAATACTGGAAGGCATCGAGACACTTGTTGATTTCCGCTGTTGAAAGTGTCGGAATAAACCAGTTGAAAATTCAGCGTCCCGAAATCTGGACTCACGCGCCTAACAAAGCACCCACTCTTTTTTGGGTGCTCGGCAGGGTACCAGTAGAAAATAGCCAGCACACCGGCCAAATCGCTTACATCAGAGGTCTCTACGCAGCAAAATTCAAATAAGTGAATTCATTAAGTAACCATCATTAGAGTAGCCAGCTTTTACTTTGCGCCAGATCTATTAGGCAAATAAAGTCTAAATAGATTGATGTTGAATGTGATCCATAACTGAAAATTTAACCGCTATTGCAATTACAGATCTAAATCGTAAAACTGCCACCCGAACCCAAATCAACTTAAAACTCAGGCTTGTGAGCCCTCCCCACGACTGAGTGGCGTTAACCAAGAAAAATGATCGAAACTGGACACTCCAACGGTCATCGATCTTTGTAAATATCGACAGCGTATCGAAACCGTTGTACTCAATTCCTTCGAGTGTTTGACGAGATTGCCTGATCACCAAATGAACTTTTTCATCACCGACTTGCACCGGGGTGATTGATTTACTAATGGTTTTGTGCCAGCCTTCAGCGCTTAGCGCAGCCGACATATCAGCTTGCGGATGATAGAAGTCATCACTATTGACCCAAGTCTAAAAAGTACTGCCTGCAAGTCTCATGTGCGGGAAGTGTATTTCGGCGATCATGCCATGGGTCTCTCGTTCATTGAAAGCCGTTGACCAGCGTTTGAAGGCATTAATTGCTTCTTCGGGCGAATTACTCATAAGTCCATCCTAATTAGCATTCTCCTTGGAAAAGAGAATTGTAATTACGCAAACCGTAGCTAGTGACGATAACATGACGCAAGACTTTACAAGTTCTATCGAAGACAGTACTAGGAGGCTCATTACTAAATGGCAAAACGAATTAACAGAGTCATCGAACTTATCGAAGCAGGCGAGCCTGTCTACTACACAGGCACTGGGGAACTCTCTTACGAAAACGGTCTCAAACAAGCAAGTACTTGGGCTGATTTTCTAATTACTGATTTCGAACATCACGCATTTGACGTCGCGGGTTTAACTGAGTTTATGAAAGGCCTTGTAGATGGTGGTCCTACAAAGGCAGGCCACCGCACACCGGCCGTAATTTCAACTCTGCCATCTAATTGCCGAACGATTGAGGAAGTACGAGCAAACGCATGGCAAGTTCGTCAGGTCTTATCCGCCGGAGTTCACGGAATACTACATACCCACGCACGTCAGGCTGACGCCGTTCGAGCATTCATTGAAGAGTGTCGATACCCATTTCA
>DBSW01000058.1:0-215 GCA_002306745.1 Dehalococcoidia bacterium UBA1332
GGTGCTGTCGGTCCAGTTATTGCTGGCATTGTTCTGGAATTTCTAACATGGCCAGCGCTTTTTTTGATGCTCACAATTCCTATTGTGATTGCTTTCATTGCAGGCTACTTCATTTTGGATGAAAAAACGGTTAGCCAGCAAACAAACGGTCAAAATCAAAAATTCGACTGGATGGGTGCTATTATTTCCGGCCTTCTGATTACTGTCGTCGTTGT
>DBSW01000058.1:524-2846 GCA_002306745.1 Dehalococcoidia bacterium UBA1332
CCTTCTGATTACTGTCGTCGTTGTTTTGATAAACAACCCTATAAATTTGGCGATTATGTCTCCTATGATGTTGAGTGCCGTTACTTCGGCCTTGATACTGTCATGTTTCTTCATATGGTGGGAACTGCGTTGTGTCTCTCCGATGCTTCAAATTCGGATGTTTTCCAATGTTATGTTCTCTATGGCCGTAGCGACTCGTTTCCTTGGATTTCTTGGCACAACCACTGTTCGTTTCCTGATGCCGGTTTACCTGATAAGTCTTCGGGATGTGGAAGAAGCATTAGCTGGTGGAATATTGTTCATCACTTCACTGGGTATGGCAGTTGCCGCCAGTACATCTGGTCGAATGGGTGACAAACTCGGCGAGCGTCCATTCACAGTACTCGGGTTTCTTATGCTTGTTGCTACCGCGTTGGCTTTTATGTCATTTACTGGCGAAACGCCGTTTTGGATTATCAACATAGTACTTATTCTTAATGGACTCGCTATGGGACTTTGGGGTGTGCCGAACAATAGCACTATTCTTGGCAGCGTACCAAGGGAATCCTTCGGTGTTGTCGGAGCACTTACAAATTTGACTAGAAACGTTGGTAACGTTGCGGGTCAGGCAGTAGCGTCTGCTGTGGTTGTTGGAATAATGGTTTCAGATGGGTTTGATATTCCACTCAGCGATATTAATGGCAATTCTGGCGCAAGCGACTCATTTATGCGTGGTTGGCGGTATGCCTACGGCCTAGTTACAGTCTTTGCTTTGATCGGCCTAGTATTGGCGATTTTTACCCGCACAAGTAATACTGAAAAGCAGACTGAACCTCAGGATGCTAACTCTCCGGCTCAATGATGTGATGTATTTGGTTTACGCCAAGTTGTAATAATTCACTAGTTCTTCCACTGGGCCAGTCTATGCTCACATCTACTGACTCGGCACCTTTGACTCCGAAATGAGCGTCCAGTGAGTTCATCGAAAGAAAACTAGATGATCCAAGGATCTCTTTAACCTGTACTTTCGGTTCGGAAGAACCTGAGCTTTTGACAGTGATATGGGCGCCAATAGCGTCAGAGTTTGAGCCGGTTCCGTCGATCCCCATTCGGCCTTTTAGTCGTAGGGAAACCCAGTGGTTGTCTCCGCCACTGTTCATCCAAACGAAAATTGGCCCACCTACGACTACACGTTCACCGGTTGGAGCGAAAGATTCTCCATTACTGTTAGTGCCTATTATGTCTATGAAACCATCATTGTTAAGGTCACCCACTGCGACCCCTTTTCCGTTCTCATGGAAGTTGATACCAAGCCGTTTTTTCTCCTCATAGTCGACTGCAAGTGCGTCTACGACTTGAGCTTCTACGGTTACATCTGCGAAAGATCCGGCCCCATCGTTTTGGAGCAGGCGCCCAAAGCCTGGTGCGAAATCACCTCCAGGCCCTTCACCTCTCGCTGCGAGTGAGCCAAGCCAGTAGAGATCTTCGTCTGCATCGTTGTCCATGTCAAAGAATGCTGTTCCAAAGCCAAACTCATACGCTTCAAGACCGTTTATTGAATTATCGCTACTTGATTTGAAATCTTCGCTGAGTGCGGCTGAAGGAACATCTGCGCTAGGTTCAACGGTTGTATCACTTGTTACAAACTTAAAAGATCCTGACTGATTCGGTACTTCCTGCGTATTTGTTTGGTTTTCGATAAGAGCGTGGAAACATGTTCCAAAGTCTGTTGAATGGTAGAAAGCGCAATCCGCTGAAGGAACTGCTGGCGGTGGTCGTACTAATGGTGCGAAACCCATATTGGTCACGAATACGTCAAGGTCAGCGTCGCCATCGTAGTCACCGAGTGCAAATCCCATCCACTGGCCAATTTGGGCAACACCTAGGATTTCCTCAATAGGCGTGAAAGCTATTTGTTCTTTATTCGTATCGTTGCGGTATACCTTCAGTCGATCTCCATCATCACCGATCCAAATATCAAGATCCCCATCTCGATCGTGATCAAACATTAGTGTTGCCCAAGTCTGTCCAGCTGGATCACCCACTACGTTTTCTGCTGTGTCAGTGATGCTAATGTCAAAGCCTTCGATTTCGGTATTTTCGGGGGCAGCGAACGTTACAGGGTTGCCCATAAGGTCTCGCATCCAGATTGGTGGCGACACCAACCCGGCATCGACGGTTCTATCAGAAAATGTACCGTCGCCATTGTTGTGGAAAAATGTGTTGAAATGACCGTGGTGGCGTGATGTGTCGAACCTGACGAAGTCTTGATCTGCGCGATTTCCTATGTAGAGGTCTAACCATCCGTCGTTATCTAAGTCACCACATGCGATACTTGCCGCA
>DBSW01000172.1 GCA_002306745.1 Dehalococcoidia bacterium UBA1332
CCTGCAAACATAAAAGCCGCCTCGCGTCCAATACCGGAACCCGCGCCAGTTACGATAGCAATCTGTCCGTCTAATTTTCCCATCAGTCGATGCCCCGTTATTAATTAGGTAATTGGCCCGCTGGTGTTTACGCCCAGTGTCTCCAGTTTTCTTTTTCATCATCCATAATCATCTCAGCTATTTCACGTCCCATTCGTATCGAGTAGTTAGTGCCGCGATCTTCAGGATAAATTTGAGTTGTGTTTGCTAAATATAGTTTTCGGATAGGAGTACGATGATTTGGGATCGCTTTTGAATAATTTGTAGGGATTATCGGTTGTGCAGCACTTACCGCGTTGTAGTGAATAGCCTTAATCCATGATCGGTCGAACTCTGGATTGAATTTATTTAGATGCGGTAGATATAGATCCAAAATTTCATTTTGTGACATTTTGTAAACAGGGTCCGAGCGGTCCAAATAGTTGGTCAAGTAGAGTACATTGTTGCCCTGATACCACTCCTTCGGAAGCATATTCGTGTGTTCAATAAGCCCCAGGAAAGGAATGGTATGATCTGCGATGTTCATCCAGTAGAAGCTGGTAAGTGGTCTGTCCAGTTCGAGAATGACCACGATCGCGGCGAGATAATGCACGTCCAAAAGGCGTTTTTTGTAGCAATCTGGAAGCTCGACAATATCAGGAAAGGAGAAGGATGGAACTGTGGACAACACAATATCAAAGTCCTCACTCACCAACTCACCTGATTCGTGCCTTGCAATCACACCCGTAGCGGTCCTGTCCTTGACATTAATATTTTCGACCGGTGTTGATAAGTGTATTTCACCACCTCTAGCTTGGATTACAGCTGTCAATCGGTTGAAAATTGTGTCGAAACTGCCGTCCGGATATCCAAGCATCTCGCGGCCTCGAATGCCTTTTCTTGAAGCAAATCGGGTCTGAATTTTTGACCAAAACCACGGCATCCCAATTTGATCATAGAAGCGACCAAACTTTCCTCTTAACAATGGTGCCCATACCTTTTCGTATGCCATCCCACCTAGCTGTTCCCTTAGCCAAAAATCTGCAGTATCGCTTTCTAACGATCGCCAGTCTTTTATTCGCCCAACTCTTAGAGCAAAAAGCCCAAGTTTAATGCGTTCGAGTAGTGGTATAGCGCCCAAACGCAAGAGATCCAGTGCAGTAGTAGTTTTATAGACTTTGCCCGATGTGTATGTACCAACGCGAGATGGATACCACTTCATCGCGTCGCCAACACCAATATCTTCCATCAAATCGAGTATTGCTTGATCGTTTGTGAATAGATGGTGATAGCCCCTTTCAAGTGGCGCTCCACCTACCGTTACCGTCGATGCCTGACCACCTATAAACGGTGCGGCCTCGTATATGACGACTCTATGCCCTTTCGAAGAAAAATCTAGGGCGGCGGTAAGTCCAGCAGCTCCGGCACCAATAATCCCGATTTTCATAAATCTTGCGCCCCTCCTGATATCGATCTATCGTTAGACCCTACTCCTTTGATCAGTTTTGATAAGGAATTTCCATCAAGAATCAACAAGACGCCACCGAGTATGGTTGGAGGCAACCATAGCGTTACGTGAACCGTCAACGCATAAGCTGCCGCTAGCTCTTGACCAACACCAAGAGCAACAAGTGATGCGGCTCCAAAAAAATCGAACGGACCCCAACTACCGGCAGTGGATGGCAGCACACCAGCCAGATTGGCAGCTGATGTAAAAACGAGAATAGACGCTATGAATTCTATTTGACTGTCGAAAATAGGTCTTAAATCAAAACCAAGTGCTATCAAGTAATACATTGCTGTCTCACACATCCAGACAGGTAACGACCATAGAAAAACTTTACCAATGCTGGAGACGCTACTAACAACTGACAATCCTTGTAACAGTCGTTCGATGATGCCAAGTATCGAGCGTCTTACACCATCACTGGTCATAAACAACGATTTATCGAACCATCTAAGCAAAGTTCGGTCCGTGATCGTCGCGACGATAAAAACAGCTGTACAAACCACCAGAAATGGTAGGAGCGCAACTACAGCTAAAACTGGCGCTCCTCCTGGAACTTCTGATGACAAATCGCCTACAGTTTTTTCAACTCCCACGGTGCCCATCAGACCGGCGATTGCAAAAAAGAATAGTAACGCTAGAACATCCGACGCCCGTTCAACGGCAACGGTACCGAAAGCTGCCGAAGTCGAACATCTTTCACGGAGGCTAAGGTAATAAGATCTGACGAGCTCACCGACTCTTACTGGTATTAGATTGTTGGCCATGTAACCGACAACAACTACTGAGTAGATGTTGTTTTTGGGTCTACCAATAAGCGGTTTCAATAAAAATTTCCAGCGTTCCGTTCTGAACCAGACAGCGAGAAAATATAAACCAACAGCAGGCAAAATATATGAGTAATTAGCACCTGATAAAACCTCGCCGATTGTATTAAAATCAACAAACAACATAACGAATGTGACTAGGAATGCGGCACTTCCAATAGCGCCCAGCCAAAAAGCCTTGTTACCGAAAAACATCGAATATCTTTGATTTTCCTATACGTTAGCTAGATGGCACTATTGAGGTGGCACAGGTACAAATGGTATTTCTTCAGAGTAGAACACAAAAGAGTCGATGGACCCAATAGGATTCGACATTTCCCTATACAAGAAATAGTCTATCGACCCAACCCACTTGTTGCGATCCACAAGTGTTCCGAAAAACTCACCGGGTTTCAAGTTTCTGTATTTTTCCGGGAACCACCACCGGTGGACTATTCTTCGGCCTTCAGAAAATCCTTTAGGCATTGTGGCCAACGCCTTAACTTTGTTGTTCTCGTTAATTACAGCAATTAATCTATCTTGATCAACTTCAACGTTTTCGCCGCTGTGATCATCGAAACTGGCTTGATCGTACCGCCGTAGATACCACTGCCATGGCCAAGAGTATGCATCGCGTATATCTATGGCGATTTTGATCTCGGTCCGATCGCCTGTCAATTCAGAAATTTTCTCGATCTCTTTCGCAAGATTATGTATATCTGGTGCTGTCTGTGTATAAACCAACATTTCACGTGGTATGTCCCCATTCTCATAGGTTGCAATCCAGCCAGCACGAAAAGTGAAGACAAACATAATCCCGATAGTTATCAACCCAACGATGCTTAGGGCCTGACTATAGTTGATTTTCGAGGCCAGTGAAATTAATGCAAGGATAAGGACGCCCATAGTTGACAGCAGCGTGAACGCAAATACGAACAAGGACCACCCACCATCAAGTTCGATAAATAGTACTTTCCATAAAAGAATGTAAAATAATGGGACACCCGCGATAGCGAAGCCAGCTTTGTTACGCCATGCCCTATTCCAGTTAACTGACGCAACAATGTCGTTGAGTG
>DBSW01000173.1 GCA_002306745.1 Dehalococcoidia bacterium UBA1332
CAACTGAGAATAAGGCAACAGGTCTGCCGGATAGTTGTTCAGAATTAATCGCCGCGTATAATCCCGCAGCCGGAAGCCAGTTATTGCCATACATCGGTGAACCGATCACTAAGGCATCGTAATCTGTTGGTTTGATCCCGTCTGTAGTTTCAGCTGCAACCGCGTTTAATCCAATTCTATTCAGCTCATGTGCGATCGCTGTGGCGATTTCACGGGTAGAACCGAACCGGGTGGCGTAAGCGATAAGTACTTTAGTCAAAATTTCAGGTGAATTACTTGGAATGAGGCGCAGATTGTGACCTTATATTGGATCATCTCAACAACTTAACTAGAGCTCTAGATAAAAATGTTTCCTATACGATCTTAATGATGACACGTATGAAATGATCATAAACGATCAAAACAAATTGATTTGTCTTCCATTTGACCTACTTTCATTCAGGATGGTTCAGGTGTATGTTGTCGACTGCTGGTCGCAATAACCACGTTTGTAATTGTTTACTAAGTTAAAGGAATCGATAAATGCGTGCAGGATTCGGACAGTTTCAACAGGCCACACCTGAATATCTACAGTTTGCACAGCAGTATGGTGCAACTGACATTCTGCTAAATACCCCCTCTTTGCCAAATTACAATGGAACTTGGTCACTTCACGATCTAGTTAATCTCCGTCGGAACGTCGAGAACTATGGCATGAGCTTATCTGCCTTAGAAAACGTTCCCACCCAGTTTTACGATCACATCATGCTAAACGGTCCTAAACGCGATGAACAAATCGAAAAAATGATTACTACTGTGCGAAATATTGCTCGAGCAGGGATCCCGATTTTTGGTTATAACTGGATGCCTTCGCACGTTTGGAGAACACCTCCGCAAAAGATACGTGGGGGTGCGATGGCGACCGCTTTCAATTACCAGATAGCCAACAACATGCCACTTACTCATGGCCGTGAATACACGGAAGAAGAGATGTGGGAGAATCTGGAGTACTGGATAAAGATCATTACACCAGTCGCCGAAGAAGAAGGTATCAGGCTTGGAATCCATCCTTGTGATCCGCCTGTCGAGCAACTTGGTGGAATACCACAGTTATTCAGGTCATACGATAACTATCGTCGTTACTTACAAATATATCCATCAGACCATTGTGCTATCGAGTTCTGTCAAGGCACTGTCTCTGAAATGTTCGATTCTAAAGGGGACGCTCTTTATGATTTCATCGCCGAAATGGTGCGTGCGAACAAGGTTTTATACGTTCATTTTCGTAATGTGTCTGCTCCTAACCCGGAGGATTTTTATGAGGAGTTCATTAATACCGGTCACGTTGACATGTATCGTGCTATGAAGACCTATTATGACAATGGTTACGACAGTTTCTTTATTGATGACCACGTTCCTCAAACAATTGAAGACACTCAATGGGGTCACCGGGGAAGAGCGTTCGCTAATGGCTACATTCAGGCGATGATTGAGGCTGTTACCAAGCAGGCGTAAATCTATAAAGTTTTTGCAAGACAGTTTTGTTGCAAGTGGAAAAGTGGTTAATAAGGAAAATGAATTGATTCACTATCGTTTTAATTTAGGAACTAAAGGTATCTAGATTGATCGGATGCGCAAATTAGAGGTATGCAACGGGTAGAAATCCGTTCTTCAGTAAATATGAAAATCGAGAAAATCGATACATGGTTAGTGAGTAAGTGGTTGACGGTCCGAGTGACCTGTGATGACGGCACGTATGGTGTTGGTGAAGGTAATTTCTGGAGCTATGCAGATGCTACAGCAGTTATCGCACACCGGATTGAAGACGATATAAGGGGTTTGGATCCTAGGGATATTGATCGTATATGGAACGTTGCATATCGAAAATATTCGTTCCGTAGCCCTGCAATAACGGCCGTCCTTAGTGCGATAGATATTGCACTTTGGGACATTAAGGGTAAACGGTTAGCAGCGCCTGTATGGGATCTCCTCGGAGGTAAGGTAAGGGAAAAAGTTCGGGCGATGCCACTTCTTGGAGCCTATGGTAACACGGGTACATTTACTACACCTGAAAGTTTCGCCGAAGCGGCGCTACTGATCAAAAATGATGGTTATACGGCGCTAAAGATGACACCATTCCCGAGTAATTGGGGAGAGCTTTCATATGGAGACCTTATTCGACAGAATACATCTATCGTCGAGGCGGTAAGAAATCAGATCGGCTGGGATTTCGATATAGGAATTGAGATTCATAGAAATCTATTCCCTGGATCCTCAGTTGCATTTGCTCAACAAATCGAAAAGTATCTACCGTATTTTTACGAGGACCCGATCGCTCCAGATTCTGTAATGTCTGCATCAACTGTGGGGCAGAAGGTCAACATACCTTTAGCTCTTGGAGAACGTAACAATACATTGTGGGAGTTCAGAGAGTACTGTACCTTGCCCGGAGTTGACTTTATAAAGCCTGATATTGGTCTAGCGGGCGGATTTAGCCACGTAAAAAAAATCGCTGCAGTTGCCGAAAGTTTTCACATAAAAGTTGCACCTCATCATTTTCTTGGTCCTATAGCTAATATGGCAAATACACATATGGCTATAGCTACTCCTAATTGGGATGTGAACGAATTCTCTCCCGAGATAGGTAGTTTTAAAGAAAATATAGTAACTAATGTGGTTAGTGTTGAGGATGGTTACTTCATTCCACCTGAGGAACCAGGACTTGGGATTGATATTGTCGAGGCTGAGATGGCAAATTATCCATATGAGGCAGGTAACGGTGAAACTGCTCGTAGGCCAGATGGTGGGTTGGTCTTAGGGTAGAAAGTATGACTTCAATTAAACCAACACGTCGGCTTGAAGGTAAAGTGGCGATAATTACAGGTGGCGGAGGTGCTATCGGGTCGGCACAAGCCCAAATTTTTGCACGCGAAGGGGCCGCAATTTGTGTCGCTGATAATCGTATTCAATCAGCTAAAAAAGTTGCTAGTGAGATAATTAGCTTGGGCGGACGGGCAATAGCAGTTGAACTAGATGTTAGAGAATCCAGTGCCTGGCGACAGGTCGTTTCTAAGACCGAACGTGAACTTGGCCCTATAACGATTTTGTGTAATAACGCCGGTGCGAATTTCCGTGTTGAATTCGAACAGCAAACAGATGATCAATTTGAATTAATCATGGATGTAGGGCTTAACGGTGCATTTTTCGGTATTAAAGCGGTTGTCCCTTCAATGCGTAGAGCTGGTGCTGGAGTGATATTGAATATGGGCTCTCTTGCTGCCATTCGTCCAGGTGGTGGAAGTCCCGGCTACGCAGCTCAGAAGATGGCGATGGTTGGCTTAACCCGTTCAGCTGCACAATCGTTTGCAAAAGACAACATACGCTGCGTTATTATCTCGCCGGGCCATGTTGACACACCATTCATACGTGGCAATAACGAGCACAGCCCTAACAGCTGGGAGACGACTATCGATAATCCTGAGAACTTTAACCGTCGTCTTGTGAACACACCATTGGGTAGGCTTCAGAGTCCGGAAGATATAGCTAATGCATTTATGTTTGCTGCTACTGACGACGCTGCGATGATCACTGGGTCAATGATCACGGTTGATGGCGGGGCAGGCATGTAATTGTTAGATTACGTTTTTTTGGAGGATGGTTTTGAAAAAAAAACGAGGCGACTTTGATGTCTTAATTGATCGCGGTCTGGAAGTACCTATGAGAGATGGGACGATTTTACGTGCTGATACATGGAGACCGGATGCCCAAGGAACTTTTCCGGTGCTGATTGAGCGCACACCCTATGATAAGAGGGGCTCATCAGAGTCGAATTTAGGAGCAGGTGATTTCTATGCTTCTCATGGCTATGTAGTTGTCATACAGGATGTAAGAGGTCGCTTTGAATCAGAAGGTGAGTTTTATCCGTTTAGAGATGATGGAGACGGCGAAAATAAGGACGGTTATGACACAATTCAGTGGGCTGCTGAGCAACCGTGGTCGAACGGAAAAATAGGGACTATTGGCGGTTCTTACTCTGGCGCGACACAATACCGAATGCTTTCGACCCAGCCTCCCAATCTAGTTGCGGGCTTTGCGCGTCAATCATCTGCTGATTATTACGATGAATGGGTTTATAGAGGTGGGGCTTTTGAGCACGGATTTAATACGATGTGGACGTTAAAGCACACAGCTACTAACGCTAGGAAACTTGCTCCGAAGGGGCTGGAAGATGAATTTTATGAATGCCTAAATCGGGAAGCTGATGATTATGCAAAATGGCTTGAAAATCTTCCAATATCACCACTTTCTCCGGTGAAATCTCTTCATCAATGGTACGTTGATTGGCTTAATCATCCCAATCAGGATGAGTTCTGGCATGAGTTCAGTAATGCTCGGTCATATGACCGTGTAACTGTACCCATACATCATTTTGGTAGTTGGTACGATTGTTTCTTAGCCGGAACGCTTAGAAATTACGTCGGAATGCGTGAAAAAGCTGCGACGAGACACGCGCGAATGGGCCAACGTCTTACTATTGGTCCTTGGGTACACGATCCAGCTCCTGCCGATATGCGAAAATCAGGCGATGTTGATTTTGGAGAGCAGGCTATTCTGGGC
>DBSW01000153.1 GCA_002306745.1 Dehalococcoidia bacterium UBA1332
AGAATTAGGTTTATTCTCGGATGGCTTGCAAACCGTTCATGCAGGGCAAGAAGTAAGTTGGAATCGTCCAGTAAAAGTCGGAGAGAAAGTCAATGCATTAGGACAGCTTACGGCAAATTCCATCCGAAGGGGCAATCACTTCGCTACCGTACAGGTATCGTACAGTGATTTAAGTGATAAAGAGATCGGCGTTTCATCAACGACAATTATCGTAACCGGAGAGGATTCATAATGGCTTCTTCGAGACAGGCTGGTGATGCACTTAAGGGCTTCACACGACTTGTGAATCAAAAACGTGTAAACGATTATGCAGATGCATCGGGAGACTATAATCCTATTCATTTGAACGAATCTTATGCTGCTGATACTCCATTCGGAACTAGAATCGCTCACGGAATGTTAAGCCTAGCTCTCGTTTCTGAAATGTTGATGACCGAGTTTCCTGATACTTGGCACGATGGGGGCAGTATTAAGGTGAGATTCACAGCTCCTGTATTCCCAGGAGAAACCGTAGAAACATATGGAAAGATAGTATCTATAGATAATTCAAGTGGTAGGTTGATAGCAACCTGCCAAATAGGGTGCAAAAAGCCCGACGGCACAGATGCAGTTGTAGGGCGGGCGACGGTGCCTCTGGAATAAAATATATATCTGTTAGTAACTTATAACTTCAAGAGGAAAATTACGGACGGAAGCATGACGGGAAATCCCCAAAGCATAATCTCCATAGCTCTCGACGCAATGGGCGGCGATCACGGACCTAGTGTGACCGTACCCGCGGCGATTCAAGCAATCGAAGAAGGCGGTGTCGCAGTTGCTCTTGTTGGCAACATACAAGCGATAAATGCTGAGCTTGATCGATATGAAAGCAAAGCTAAACAGTTAGTGCAAGTTGTTCCTGCAGAGGGTGTAGTTGAGGAGGGTGAGAGCCCGGCTCGGGCTTTCCGATCCAAACCCAATGCATCTATTTTTGTTTCAGCCGGCACAGTTAAAGCAGGTAAAACCGCAGGTTTCGTGTCGATGGGGTCGACCGGAGCCTCAATAGCAGCCGCAACGGTGGTTTATGGGACATTAGACGGAATTGATAGGGGTGCGCTCGGTGGACCTGTAGTCGGATATGCGCCTAATTCTGTGATAATTGACCTCGGCACAAACGTAGACACGCGCCCTAGCTTGCTCGTCGATTTCGCAGCGCTAGGTAACGTGATGTCAAAGCTCATATACAAGAACGAAAATCCACGTATTGCCCTTTTGAGCGTCGGAACCGAAGAAGGCAAAGGTAACACTCTTGTAAAAGAGACGAGCGAACTGCTAAATGCCACAGATCTAAACTTCGTCGGGAACATTGAGGCAAACGACCTACCAGCCGGCAAAGCTGAGGTCGTTCTATGTGATGGATTCGTGGGCAACGTAATTCTAAAACTTACCGAAGGTCTTGGTGATGCAGTAGTAAATCATGTAAACACAGTCCTGGGCGATTCCGAAGCAAGTAACCGACTCGCGAAAGAAATATTCGAACGCATGAATATTCTCGAAGCATTTGGTGGTGGCCCACTGCTAGGAGTTAATGGGCTAGCGATCGTGGGGCATGGCGCCTCTGGTATTAACGCTGTTGCCAACGCAATCGGAACTGCTAAATTCGTCGTAAACACTGGATTAATCGAAGCACAACAATCTGAACTCGACAGAATCAGAGCTGAAGTAAGTTAAAAATAACAGTTACTCTTAAGAGTCCTAACAGATTATGCAAATAAGATAAGGATCATATCTTGAGTGGCAATACACCAAGAAGCGCATTAGTTACCGGCGGGTCACGCGGCATAGGTAGGGCAACAGCCCTAAGATTAGCCGCAAACGGACATCGCGTAGCCGTTAATTACAATACTCACCCTGAAGAAGCGGAAACGGTAGTAGAAGAAATCCTCTCTGCTGGTGGCTCAGCAATTGCAGTAGGCGGCAACGTCGCTATAAAAGAGAGTGTTAACGCTATGATTGCCAAGGCTGTTGAGTCTCACGGACCGATTGAAATCCTTATAAACAATGCCGGAGTCATTAACGACGCACTGCTAATGCGTATGAAAGAAGAACAATTCGAATACACCATGAAAGTGAACATGTTTGGCACTTTCTATTGCACCCATCAGGTGTTGCCTGGAATGATCAAAGGCCGTTGGGGCCGCATCGTGAATGTATCATCAGTTGTTGGCATGCGGGGCAACATTGGACAATCAAACTACTCGGCATCAAAAGCAGCGGTACACGGTTTTACACAATCGATAGCCAAAGAAGTCGCAACCCGTGGAATTACAGCAAATGTGGTAGCTCCTGGCTATATAACTACAGCAACATCAGCAGACATATCGGACAAACAGAGAGACACAGTACTAACTTGGATTCCCCAAGGAAGATTTGGAGAACCAGATGAAGTAGCGCCTACAATCGTGTTTCTAACGACAGATGAAGCTCAGTACATCACCGGAGACATAATCCGAGTAGATGGTGGTATGGCTATCTAACAACAAACGCTAGCCGGCACAATCTGGCGTTAAAACGAGATTAATCATGAATGCAAACAATGACCTATCGGGCAAAGTAGCTCTAATTACAGGTGGTGCAAGGGGGATAGGTAAGGAAATTGCGTGTGAAATCGGTAAACGCGGCGCTACGGTAATTATCACTTATTTAAAAAACCACACCGCAGCAAAGACAACTATTAATGAACTCAATGCTAAAGGTATTGTGGCAACCCGAATAAAATCTAACGTTGGAGATGAAACATCTATTCAAACTCTCGTAAAGAAAGTCGATGAGCAGTTCGGTCGAATCGACATATTGATCAACAATGCGGCTTCAGGCGTAATGCGTTCCGCTAATCAGCTGTCTGCAAAGCACTGGAACTGGACACTAGATATTAACGCTAGAGGTCCTTGGATGCTAGCTATGGCAGCATCACACTTGATGCCTGCTGGTAGTCGAGTCATCAACATTTCCAGCCCGGGCTCAACTCGCGTACTACCGTCATACTTCGCCGTAGGAGTCTCAAAAGCCGCCATCGAGGCTGTAACTCGATATCTTGCAGTTGAACTTGGGGAAAAGGGCATTTCAGTGAACACCGTATCAGCCGGTTTCGTCATGACAGATGCACTCAATGCTTTCCCAGACGAACTTGGTGTCAAAGACATCGCCTTGCGCCCTACCCCAGCTGGTCGAGCAATCACCGCCAGTGATGTATCTAAAGTAGTAGCAATGATGTGCAGTGGAGATGCGGAAATGATAAGAGGGCAAATCATTGTAGTCGACGGAGGAGAAACTCTTATACACGGATAAGAAACGTAGTTTCAAAAGTTACTTTACGGCTACAGCGATCCCATCTGCATTTAACTCGGTCCCAGAAGCTAAATATGCTTTACGAACAAGAGCGAGGCTTACAAAATTACCTTCAGGTGTTTCCAGATGAGATACGCTGGTAACGATACCGGCAGTACTGGAACCAGATATTAGCTTGGAGCGTTCGTTCAAAGGCTCAGCTGACGTAAGAACACGCAAGTCTCTCTGAACCTTGTTATAAGTGTCAAGACGGGCGATTACTTCCTGACCTACATAACATCCTTTGTCGAAGTCTATCAGCGAGAGTAATCCAGCCTCAATAGGATTCGAGTGTTCACCATATTCAGCGTCAGCGCCCGGTATAGAAAAATTTATACGGAAGTGTTCAAAGTGATCGGCCGATATAGCCACCGCACCTTTTTTTAGTAATTCAGAGCGAAGCTTCTTAGAACTTAATGGGTCGACTATCAAATCAACCCAATCGACTTTTCTTGAATCATCAGAAATGATCGTCACTTCGTTCTCACCATATTTCACTGTTGCCAGTAAACCTTTTTCTAAATCAAGATCCCAAATTTTTTGTAAAACTTGTCTAGATTTTGGGCCGATCAAAGATAACCGCGTTAACGACATCGAATGATCAGTCATAGCAGCGTCTTCAACTATGGTGTAGTAATTGATCGCGGAAATTATCTTATCTGGCACTCTGGAATCAGAAATTAAGAGTAGATCAATGTCAGCAACTCGAGCCACAAGAAAAGTGTCGATTACCCTACCCGCTGCTGTTGTTAAAACAGTCCGCTGTGCGTTATACAGACCGAGACTATCAAGCGATTTAGTGGTCAGACGGTCGAGAAGATCTAGAGCATCAGGACCGGAATGCCTAACTATAGTCGATTTTTCCCAATCCAAGAGTCCGCACCTAGTCTCAAGTGCGTTTAGCTGCGAATATTCAGCCTTAGCAAAAGAACCCGTTTGCAAATCTCTTTACCGAAACCATTTCAAAAACTGCAAAACTTTTAGACAGAAAACGAAGTACCACAGCCACATGTTCGAGCAGCGTTGGGATTAGAAAATTCAAAACCTTTTCCATTCAGGCCGTCTGAGAAGTCTAGGACTGTACCAGCAAGAAACACAAAAGCCTTTTTAGGCACATATACCTCGACACCATGATTAAGAATCACTTTATCGTCAGGTTCCGGCCCCTCAACTATATCAAGTACGTACGTAAGGCCAGAACATCCTCCACCTTTAACCGCCACTTTAAGGCCATAAATTTCCATACTTTTTTCAACAGCAAATTGCTTGACCTTATCCGCTGCTTTTTCAGTAATCTCGATAGTGTTGATAGGAACCGATCGTTCCGGAGCCATCGTCATCTATTTCACCTATGATTCAGGTTACAAATTAATCATCTTCAACAATAAGCATCTATTCTCGCGTGTTTAGAACTTTCACGCAAAATTTTACAGAAAATCCACAATTACCTGTGATTTCACAATTTTAGAACTACAATTGAAGTTTCTCGAATTATGAATCTAAATCCAATAACAATGCAACGATATGAAATGAATGACAATCTGAGCAATCCCCGTATTGTTGTCCTAAACACTCGCGCTGCAAACGTCCACAGCGTGGAAAAAGCGCTACGCAAAGTTGGTGCGATTCCTATAGTTACAAGTAATTCGAAAGAATTAGAAACGGCAGACGCAGCCGTCCTCCCAGGCGTTGGTACGAGCGATGCAGTGATGAAAGCACTCAACACACTCGGCCTTTCAGAGCCAGTAAAAAAGTTTGCTAAGTCTGGTAAACCGCTTCTCGGTGTATGTGTGGGTCTACAGGTTTTATTTGAAAGTTCGGAAGAAGGAAAACTCCCTGGACTGGGCCTTATAAACGGAAATGTTCAGCTTATTCCGTCAGGAATGACCGATAAACTGGGAGTTGCAATGAAAGTCCCCCACATAGGTTGGAATCAGGTCATGTTTAATGAACAAGGCACAGGCAACAATCCTATTTTCAAAGGCGTCCCACAAGGATCTCACTTCTATTTCGTACATTCATATAGGTGTGTCCCCGAAAAAAGCAGTGAGATAGCTGCAACCACTCAATATGGCGTGGAAGTTTGCGCCGCAATTGTTCGCGAAAACATTTTTGGAACTCAATTTCATCCCGAAAAAAGTGGGGACATCGGTTTACAGATTTATAAGAATTTTATTGATATAGCTCGCACATCTGAAAAATAAAGCAAAAGAATTAAGCATCCTAAATCTATGGAAATTTTTCCAGCAATAGACCTTCGAAACGGTTACTGTGTACGCCTAAACCAAGGCGATTACAACCGTGAAACTATATTCGATGACAACCCAGCTGATGTTGCCCGTAGATGGGCAGATACAGGTGCAAACAGGCTACACATAGTAGACCTAGACGGAGCTCGCGACGGTGTCAGGAATAACGCTTCAGCCGTTGAACAGATTATTAATGCGGTGGACATCCCTATTCAGCTGGGTGGTGGAGTGCGAGACGCGACGGAAGCCCGTAAATTATTCGATTCAGGGGTTGACCGAGTAATCTTTGGAACTGCTGCAATAGAAGCTCCTGAGCAGGTACAAGAAGCGGTAAATGATATTGGATCGAATCACGTTATCGTCGGCGTCGATGCAAAAAAAGGCCTAGTCCAAACACGTGGCTGGCTCCAAGAATCTACAGTATCTGCAATCGATCTCGCCAACAACATGGTCGAACTTGGCGTGGAAAGATTTATATATACGGATACCAGCCGCGACGGCACACTCAACCATCCAAATTTCAAAGCAGTTGCCGAACTTACATACAAACTACGGTATCCTATTATCGTCGCAGGGGGCATTGCTTCAATACAAGACCTTATAGGACTAGCAGAATTAGGCGTTGAAGGCGCCATATCAGGGATGGCCATTTATTCAGGCGCTATCGATTTAAAGAACGCCATAGAAACTATCAATAAATTAAACGCATCCGGCAATCAACAATAAATATTGACGGGAACGGAATACAAAATGTCACCAAAATCTTCAGTAAAGAATGTTCAAGCCCTACTACACCCTACCCTTGAGGAATCCTATGATCCTCAGTCGATGATCGCTTTAGTGCCTATTCACAACGACAATATAGTTGCGGATATAGGTTCGGGACCTGGTTGGCTTTCAATCCCACTGGCAAAATACGTATACGCAGGCAAGTGTTACGCCATCGATGTTCAAAAAGATATGCTAAAGCACGTTAAGAATCAGGCTGAAGAAGCAAAGCTCAAGAACATTGAAACCCTAGTTTCAAAAGAAAATTCTATTCCACTAGAAGACAACTCAATCGATGGTGTAGCGCTATCAGATGTGCTTAACGAAGCAAGTCGTCCCAAGACTTTAATCAAAGAGGCTACCAGATTATTAAAAAAATCAGGTTGGATCTCGATCGTTGATTGGTTACCAGCGGAAGGAAAATCTGAAGTTGGTCCCGCAGCATCACGTCGAGTCGATCAACAAGAGATTAGAGAAACCCTTGAATCTCTAGGGCTAACAACATTAACCTCTCGGCAACTGACGCCGCACAGGTACATCATTGTTGCTCGTAAGTAAACTGGAGTACTCAAAATGTTAACGCGCCGAGTCATTCCATGTTTAGACGTAGATGCCGGTCGGGTGGTTAAGGGCGTTAGCTTTGTCAATATACGTGATGCTGGTGACCCAGCAGAACTTGCTAGATTTTACAACGAAGAAGGAGCAGACGAACTAGTTTTTCTTGACATTACGGCTTCTTCCGATGCTCGAAACACCATGGTTGATGTGGTGCAGAAGGTTTCGTCCGAGGTGTTTATTCCATTAACAGTAGGTGGAGGAATTCGATCAGTAGATGATATGAGAAAAATGCTCGAAGCCGGCGCAGATAAGGTTTCGGTCAATTCCGCTGCTGTTTTAGACCCAAAACTTATCGAAGCTTGTGCAAATGAATTCGGGTCACAGTGTGTTGTGGTTGCTATGGACGTAAAAAGACAATTTGATACAACAAACAACAATATAGAAGTAAGCCAAAAAGTTTCCAAAAACGCCAGATGGCAGCTATACACCCACGGCGGAAGACGACCGACAACTCGAGACGCAATAGAATGGGCAGAACAGGTAACCGAACTAGGTGCTGGTGAACTACTAGTAACCAGTATGGATGCCGACGGTCAAAAGACGGGATACGACAACGATCTACTTTCAACCATTTCGGGTGCTGTCAAAATTCCTGTTATAGCCAGTGGCGGAGCCGGCAAAGTCGAACACTTCTTCGACGCACTAAATGAAGGAAAGGCTGACGCTGTACTAGCAGCGTCTTTGTTCCACTTCGGTGAACTTAAAGTTTCAGAGGTTAAGGCATATCTTTCGGAACGCGGCATACCGGTAAGAAAGGTA
Source organism: Dehalococcoidia bacterium UBA1332 (assembly GCA_002306745.1). Taxonomy (GTDB): domain Bacteria; phylum Chloroflexota; class Dehalococcoidia; order Lucifugimonadales; family Lucifugimonadaceae; genus Lucifugimonas. The sequence goes on from DBSW01000153.1 coordinate 7,761, forward strand.
TAACCATTGCCTGTAACATTAAGATCAGGTCAACCTCCCCTTCCCGATGCTATCGCATTCGACTGCTATGACACATTGTTCCTAAATTCGCACGATGGATGGAAGGAAACTTTCGCTGAAATCATCGAAGACCAGCATCTTCCAATAGACAAAGAAGAATTCTGGACTCGATGGCGCCACTACGAAGTCAATTTTCGTAAAATCCGAACAGATCTCGGTCGCCCCTATAACAGCCCACCATTCAAGTCCTATCGCACAGCCTGGACTGAGTGTTTCACGCAGGTATTCGATGACATGAATTTAAATACCGCCGATGCAAAAAAAGCGGGCGATCGTGCGTCTCTACATATGACTAACAGACCAATATTCCCAGAAACAGTCGAGGCATTACGTCTTCTTCAAGGAAGGGTTAAACTTGGCGTTTTCTCCAATGCAGACGACGAAGGACTAAGGCCGCTTTTGTCCAACGCTGGATTATCGTTTGATTTTGTGGCTAGCTCCCAGTCAGCCCAGGTTTACAAGCCGGCGCTCGCGGCATTTGAACATTTGTATGCAGGATTAGAGACTAACCCAGACAAAGTATGGTACGTCGGCGACAAATTATTTGATGACATACTTGGAGGCTATAGGTCTGGCGCAACTACAGTCTGGATCAACCGTAATGGGGAAGAAGTCGATCGAGAACCTGAACCAGATATTGAAATCAACGATTTGCGAGAATTATCTGGGATACTCGAACATATCGGTGGATAGTCTATGAACCTTTTGAAAACATTCACAACATATTCAATCTTTTTTCCACAGTAAATTCGGTACAACAACTTCTTTCACATCCATCAGGAAATTTTCAATGATTCAATTCGATGATCGCGGATTACTACCAGCAATTGTCCAAGACGCTAATTCAGGTCGCATCCTGATGCACGCTTACATGAATCAGGATGCACTAACTCGAACGCTTGAAGGACCAGATGCATGGTTTTACTCCCGTAGCCGACAGGAACTATGGCGCAAAGGGGCAACATCCGGGAACCTACTAAAAGTTGTAAAAGTTGAACAGGACTGTGATGGTGATGCACTTATAGTAAATGTCAATCCGGTTGGTCCTGCATGCCACACTGGTAAGAATTCTTGTTTTGACGACAGGGTTCTAGACTCAGACATACTAATTTCTCAGGGCAGTAAGGAAAAACTCGGACCAGGCATTCTTCAAGAGCTCTTAGCAATCATTAATCACCGGGTATCACAACGACCAGAAGGTTCTTATACTGCAGAACTGGTGGAAAGCGGACCCCGTCGCATAGCGCAAAAGGTGGGCGAAGAAGCGGTGGAAGTCGCAATTGCTGCGGTTAGCCAGTCTCACGATGACGTAGCAAATGAAATGGGCGACCTGCTATTTCACTGCATGGTACTCTTAGCCTCATTAAACCTGCCAGCCGACCAAGTTTGGCAGGTCTTGGCTGATCGCAGGCACTAGTCTAAAGACACCATTTCTAATGGTTAGTCAGTTCGCTAAATCAACCCGGTTCCACCGGTACGAACGGATCTGCTGCAATTTCTGACTTGTGGTCACTGGGTTTTGCTCGACCTTCATCCATTGCAATAGCATACTCAATTGCCGTGATTGCAACTTCAACCATCTCTTGATCCGGGTGACGGGTAGTTAAATCCTGCAAAAGAATGTTCGGGAAATTGAACCAACGCACCCAGATCCTGTTCTGGTGTGTACCTGCGTATCTAATGAACTCATAACTAATTCCTGCAATTACAGGCACCAGTACTATTCTAGACACGATCAAGAACCAAAGCGGATCGCGTGGAAAAAGCATGAACATAATGATCGACACGAGAACCACGGTCATCAAAAAGGAGGTTCCACAGCGAGGATGAGCTGGAGGGAAACGCATCACTGACTCTACAGTAAAAGGTTCTTTCGCTTCATAGGCATGAACAGCCATGTGCTCTGCACCATGGTAACCAAAGACCCTTTTGATGTCATTCATTTTCCCAATCAACCATACGTATCCAATAAACAAGCCCAGCCTTATACCACCTTCAACAATATTCGCTGCGAAATTATTGGCACCGTTTATCTCAACAAGGCGGGATACAAAGACTGGAATCAGGAAAAATATGACAATACCAATGACCAGAGAAACAGTTATGAGAGTCGCCATTGCTATCGTAGATAACTCTTGATTCTCCTCTGGATTCTCATCAACCGCAGCTTCGTTAGCAGAAATCGTTAATGACTTCATGCCAACCAAAAGGGTTTCCAATAGCACTAAAACACCACGCAAAAAGGGTATGCTTCTGAGAGAAGAGTTTGCCCAGCCTTCAAGAGGAATGGATCGGCGGACAATCACTCCGTCAGGACGCCTAACGGCGAGTGCGCCGCGACTTTGACCGCGTATCATCACTCCTTCGATAACCGCTTGACCGCCGTAAAGAACAGGACTTTGATTAGATGATTGATTTGCTGTCAAAATTAAGACTAGACACTGAAAATCGAACCCAGTATTGGTGCCCTTGCGTGTTTTAAGTCTTGTCAGTAGACCCGCCGAGATTATACCGACGCATCATGCGCTCTACACGACCTTCGGTATCGACAATCCTTTGCTCACCTGTCCAAAACGGATGGCATTTGCTGCAGATTTCAGTCCGCAAACTTTCTGATGTTGACCCAATTTCCCAATTATTACCGCATGCACAGGTAACAACTGCGTTTTCGTAATACGTAGGATGAATGTTAGATTTCATATCTTTGATTTACCTAAACAGAAGTGGACACGGTTACAGGGTCAACATTGACTCTTTTTTGGTCTTTACGGGCATAATCGAACCTCACCTGACCATCGATTAATGAATATATAGTATGGTCTCTACCAATCCCAACATTGTCCCCGGTGTGAAACTTGGTACCGCGTTGACGGACGATAATCGACCCAGCAGTCACGTGTTCACCGGCGAATGCTTTAACGCCTAAACGTTTGCCTGCGCTATCTCTTCCATTACGGGAGGTCCCGCCACCTTTTTTATGTGCCATTTATAAGTTCCTGTTTAACTTAGATAGCTAGGCTTTACCTATTTCGCTGAAATAGACTTTATCCTTACAGACGTGAATTGCTGACGATGACCACGCTTCACACGCTGCCGGGTCTTATTCTTATATCTTAACGAAATGACCTTTTCTGCTTTACCATGTTCGGCAATCTCACCGACCACCTTCGCGCCCGCTACGGAGGGGGAACCTACAGATAATTTTCCACCGATCGATGTCATCAACACGCTTTCAAACGTGAAATCAGATCCAACTTCACCGGGAAGAGTTTCAACAGATACCGTATCACCTTCGCGAACTCGGTACTGTTTTCCACCAGTCTTAATTATTGCGTAGTCTGTAGTCATTAATGTATATCCGTTCAGTTCCCAACCTAGATATTCTACGTTCGCGAGAAGTCTATGGTCAATTTCATTTTTGATGTTTTTAGTAAACATTAAGAAATAAGTCCATATTTCTGAACTAACTCCACGAATTACCGATTTTCGGGGTAGGCTCTAGGGATTCCATAATAAATCTATAGTTTCAAAGATTTAAAACTTGATAGCTACTAACTGTGTCCCTGTTAATCAATAATGTATTTTGGAATCAAAACTCCGCTTTCCAAAGCGATACGAACCTCAATTTCAAGGCTCTCGGAGGCATGTACTCGGTCGCATCTAATTTCAGATCCAGTCCTTAAAATTTCAGTGAGTTTTGGGTAGCGGCGACTTTCACTCGTATAGTCATTAAATATTTCTTGGTCATTAACATAAACCCAAGGAGCCAGAATCAAATGATCTTCAGAGCTCATAGTTATCCTGCGTTGTTCTATTGGACCGCGAACAATAACCGCTTCATACGCATCAATCATTGATTTCTCAGAGAACGCGTCGCTAATCTGTAACCTACCGTAGGACAAGCACGTATCGTTTTCTTGCGAAGTTATATCTATTACCGCTGATGCTGCTGCCTGGAAATCACCATACGGCACAAGAATTGCGCCTTCAATTCCTTCAAATTGACGCAGAGCTCCAACCTGAGCGCAAATAGCTGGTGTGCCGTTTGCAATCGACTCAACTGGAATGAGTCCAAAAGATTCTATGAACGAGCCAACACAAAGAGTCGCATCACCTGATGCGAGATACCCAGGCATTTCATTCGGAGGCAGCCATTCATGAAGTTCAACCAACTCACTCGCTTCATATTGCTCAGCCAAAGCGTATATCTCCTGACATACAGTTACAGATTCATCTAATACTTTCCCATTTGAATAAGCAGGCATCAAGAGACGGACTCTCTTGTCAGGTTTCAATTTCTGAACTTCGAGAGCAACCTGAAATGCTTCAATCACACCTTTTGTAGGCTCAGGTCTATGAGGGAAAAGTAGTATCAGATCTTCTTCATCTCGAGGAGACACACTAACCGGAAGTCGCGGAATCGGAATTTCGTTTGGTACAGATACTCCATTAGGCGCAACAAAGATTCTTTCTATTGTCTCCTTGCCGGATATCGCTATAGTAGCTTCGATGCATGCTTTCAAATACGCACTTGGCACAATAGTTGCACCCGCATCTAGAGACAGCGTAGATATTAGAGCTTCTTCATAGACATAATCGTGAATGGATCTGATCACATCAATATCTTTTAACGCGTGACGTAGATAAACGGCGTCGGCATGAAGATAAATACGGTCACACCAATCTCCTGCTTCTCTCAATACCTTAGCAGTCTGTGCTAAATCTATTGGTGCAACCTTATGAGTCGATGGGAACGCCCCCCTTAACTTTAATTCAGGATGAACGACGACCCCAGAAATTTCGAAGTCACCAAAATGTGCTTTGGTAGCGCAACACCATACCCGTACATCATGCCCTGCCAACTTTAAACCTGTAACAACATCAGCAAGAACCTTCTGAGATCCTCCGATTACTAGATCAGGGAACAATGGGGCGACTGAGACGACAGCAATGCGCACCTTAAAACCTATACGTCGCGGTCTGCGGAAACTGATGAGCCTGATAACCCAACAAACTCTCGCTGGAACCAAACTAAAGGATTGCCGTCATCTAGTTGTATTGACTCTACTTCTCCAATAAACACCGTGTGATCTCCTGCCTTGTGCGCAGCGATTACCCTGCATCCCATAGCAGCTATTGCTTTGGCGATTATTGGAATTCCTGACATATTAGCCACGAATGAAGCGTCTAGTTGACTAAAGTTCTTCTGCGGGTCGGCGAAATGCATAGCAATATCGCTCTGATTTTCATTGAGAATACTCATCCCAAAACGACCTGTATTACCGATATAGGTATGAGTTTGACGTGTTTCACCAATTACCGCAAGAACTAAGGGCGGGTCTATGGAAACCGATGTAACACTACTAGCAGTCATCCCATGAATTGATCCATCAGGTTCAACAGTTGTTATCACCGTAACGCCGGTTGCAAACTTCGACCAGGCATCACGATATTTATTCCTGACGGGATCAGAAAGATGCAAACCTTAGCTTCCTTACGATTGATTTTGACTTCAATAAATTAATTTGCCAATTTTGTGCAAGTATAGCTTCCAATTACCTTACTGCTCACGCCAAATAACTGGATCTGGATCAACGTAGCCAGATAGTTCCACATAAGCGTCACCAAAAACATTTTCGCCTTTTAACTGCCCCTCAACGTTCACCTTACCTTCCCAATAAGTCGAGGCTTTTGGAAGGCTACCTAACACTTCTTGATTCAACAAAAGCGGCGTGAGGACGAGGTTAATTCCGATACTTCCTACCGTTAACTCCCATCCCGAAGGATACACGCCACCAGTGCTAGGACTCACCCAGTTGTCTAGTGCTTTTACATCGATACTGTCTGCTCCATATGATAAATGCGTCACCACTCCATCTGGAGCCATATAAGTACCGTATGCATCAATGACATCTCCGGTTATACCACGCACCTCGGTAACCATCAGAGATCCACCATTGTCGAGTTGAATTGCAAACCATTGCCATCCGGATGGTTTTCCAAGTACAAAGAACTCTCCCCATTGGTGGTCAAACCAAGCTGTACCACTTACTTCGAAGGACTCTCCGCCAACGACTAACTCACCATTGGCAATCTGACGCGGCCACGAATAGTAGTACGTCGACCCGACTTCTGTTGGCATCCAGCCGATTTCGTTATGCAGCATCGGAGCTGTTGATGTCGTTAAATCTAATGACAGCGATACAGTGTCATTTTTTGCTGAAAATTCATGGTCACCTGGATTGTCTCCAATCGTATAAAGCCAATCGGCTATCCCTATATCTAATACGCCTGCATCACTGAATAGCAATCCTGTGTCCGCTCGAGATGCTTCGTAATGTGTACTGCTATCTACATCAAGAATTCCAAGCTGAGCAACCACGTTTGGTTCGTTAATCCCATCTTGGGCCTTAAACACAACAAAATGGAATCCGAATTCTCGTCCCAACTCCGTACTAAGATGACCATTGTGATACCACCATTCAAGACGCGAGCCATGAGGATATTGATCCACAGCAATAACAACCTCGCGAGGTAAGGGAGTTGGATCAGCGACAGCATCAGAGGGAACCGGTCTCGTCTCGGAAATATTTACACAACCTGTCAATAGAACTAAACAGATCAACAATGACAAAAAAATGTTGCCCTGACTATTCGACACGTTTCACCTTTGGCAATATTCGGTCTAACCAATCAGGCAGCCACCAGTTCCATGGACCCGCTATCCGCATTATTGCAGGGGCTATAAGAGCTCGAACAAGAGTTACATCGACAAAAACCGCTATAGCCAATCCAAGCCCTATTGCTTTCACGACGACAACGTCAGCCAAAACAAAGCTGGCAGCGACAATAATAAGAATGGAAGCAGCGCCTGTAATAATCAAACCACTTCGCTGTAGTCCTTCTGCAACGCTCGCTTCATTTTCACCGGTTCTGCGATAAGCCTCAGACACTCTAGAAAGAAGAAATATTTCGTAGTCCATGCTGAGACCGAAAATGATCGCAAAAAGCAGTATAGGCAGAGTCGCCTCGATTACACCCATAGCCTGAAAGTTTAATAATCCACTGAAATTACCCTCTTGGAAAACAAAAACCAAGGCACCATAACTGGCGAGAATAGAAAGCACATTAAGTATCACTGCTTTCAAAGGTAATAATACTGATCGGAAAAGCAAAAGCAGGGATACATAGGTCACAACTAAAACCACCGCGACGATCACAGGGAATTTACCGTAAAGAGTGTTAATTATGTCCGTAATTTCACTAGCACCACCGCTCACGTACAATTCGCCATCACTTGAAGTCAGTGCTCGAATATCCGTTACAAGCTGCCTTGTCTCAGGCCAAAACGGGTGAAGATCACTGTGAACTAGAAAAAGTATGGCACCCGGCCTAACTGAATCCTCAATAATTCTTTTCGCAGCGACATCTGTAATAGATTCAGGGTGCCTATACAACACTTCGTACTGATTGGGTCCAAATGTGCGATCAAGGTTAACAATGCTAGATACACCAGAAACTCCATCTAGCCTCTCGAGCGCATGCCCAACATCAAATGCTCGCTGAATATTTTCCCGTGTGAAAGGATCCGACATTAAAAACAAGTCGTCTTCTTCGGCAAATATATAAACAACTGGGATAACTGTTTTTAGCGCGAATCCAAATTCATCACGCAATACGTCATATCCCTGGCGAGATTCGAGTGAGTCTGGAAGGATAGTTGCATCAACAGTCCCTAGCCGCATTGACAGAGCCGGCACAGCAAGCATTACTAAGATAATCGATGTGGGTATCAGCACAAACCATGGCCTTCTCATCACCCAATTCGAAAGCGGTACCCATACACTAAACTTTGAATTTAAAGCCCAACCGGGACGCACTCTAAATCGATTCACTCGATCACCCAAAATTGATAACAGGGCAGGCATAAGCGTGAGCGCTGCGACTAGGGCAGCGAGTATAACCGCAACAGCACCTATCCCGACCGACCTTAGCATCATCACATCGAACATGACCAGACTAAGCAATCCGATCAAACTCGTAACTGCAGAAAAAAGAATTGCCTGACCAGCTTCGCTATGTGCTGCAAGTACTGAGGCTTCCACAGATTTTCCAGATCGCAATTCTTCTTGAAAACGGGAGGTATAAAACAGTGAATAATCAATACCTATCCCAATACCGAGCAGGCTAACAATATTTAATGCAAAGACAGACATGTCTATGCCTTGTGACATGAAGAATACGAGTGCCACTCCCACCAAGACGCCACCTCCTCCGACAGCAGCAGGTAGAAAAGCAGCTACCAAAGTTCCAAATACGATCAATAGAGCAATAGTGGCAATCGGGAAAGCTACTATTTCACCACGCCGAAGATCACGTTCGCTTGCCAATGAAATATCGCGATATAGCGCTGGTCCTCCTGTGATAATCATGGTAAGCGGACCAGGATCAACATATTCAGTAACTGTTTCGAGAAATTCGACTGACTCCTCCAACTCTATAGTCAGTCCTGCAGAGACATGTACAGTATTGCTAAGCGCAGAAGCACGCGAAGGGTCATCAAGATGCGTTAAAACTGAATCAATTTCCTCAAATTCAGTCAGACCTGAAATAGCACTACTAATCGCACCGGTGAATCTTGGTTCAAACACAGACCAGTCAGGATGACTAAATACAAAATCTACGGTCAGAGTGGTTAACTCAAGCCGCTCTTGAAGCACCTTTCGCGCCTGTACTGAAGGGAATGATTCATTAGAAAAACCTCCAGGTTTAAGAAAGTTCGCAGCCTGTGTAAAAAACGGTGCTGCAACGAGAATGATCACAAACCAAGCGATCACTACCGCGTATTTACGCCTTATAACAAAGATGCCTAGTGCGTTGAACATTCTCTAAATCCGCGCTCACCGCGAAAAGTTCACCATTATTTCAACTATATATACCTAGATATTGATCGACCGTAATCGAAAACCTAAGGAAGAACCTACTCTGACTCAATAAATTGCAAAACCCATAACCTAGGGTTATTGCGGACAGAGAACCCCTAGTTTTAAATTCTAATCAAGAACTAATGACTATTCTTTAGACGAATCGAATGCATCCAGTGTCGACTCTTAAGTGTCATCTGAGCCGTCAAATTCTTCAGACTCTCTATTAACGCCCTCCAAAAAAGATGGGTCTATCACAGCTCCTGCTTCTCGACGTTCGGCAATGACCCGTATCGCAGAAATACGATCTCCAGCGTCTGGTACCTGAATCTTAACTCCTTGTGCGATACGACCTGTGGAACGAATCTCACCCAAATTTGTCCGAATAACCTGTGCTTTTTCACTGACAAGCACCAACTTACCTTTGGAATCTGCCCTTATATCTTCACTGACAACCGCAGAGTCAGCAACCTTGCCTGTTTTGGTGGTGACCTTTAAAGTAATCAATCCCTTGCCACCACGGCGTTGTTGAGTGTAGTGACGGAGCAAAGAGAGCTTACCGTAACCCTTTTGACTAACAATCAATAAGTATCCTTCATCATCAACTACATTCATCGACACAATTTCATCTTTAGACTGTAAAGCCATCCCCTTCATACCACCTGCAGCGCGCTGCCTAGAGCGAACTTCTGAAGAGTTGAAACGAATAGACATTCCTTCTTTGGAGACGAGAATAATGTCTTCATCATCATCTGCTAAAACTGCACCTATCAGCCCGTCTTCACCCTTTAAGTTGAAGCAACGAAGTCCACTTCGATTCATGTTTCGTAATAACGGCAAATGCATACGCTTGACTTGACCCTGGCGCGTCGCCATCACCAAATACGTGTCTTCTAGATAACTTGAAACAGCAACAACAGCCTGTACCTGTTCCCGCGGCTCCATGTTGAAGCCCAAGTTCTGAACGGGGGTGCCTCTAGAATTTCGAGATTGATCGGCAGGAAGCTCAAAAACCCTGGATGCGAACACTCGGCCTCTGTCTGTAAAGAACAATAAATAATCGTGTGTATCAGCTATCTGCAGATGTGGGGTGACATCATCTTCCTTAGTCATACGCTGCCCACGAACACCACGACCACCACGGTGCTGCTTCTTATACGTATCTAACTTAACACGCTTAACATATCCGTTACGACTCAAAGTAATAACGACATCTTCGTGAGGCTCAGTATCCTCTCGACGCCACTCACCAAGTTCCTCAGGATGAATTTCCGTTCGCCGATCATCTCCGTATTTTCGCTTAAGCTCTCTAGTCTCAGTTCGAACTACCCCCAACACCTTTGCACTATCAGCAAGGAGCGCTTCAAGTTCAGCAACTAAACCTATAAGTTCGTTGTACTCATTCTCAATTTTTTCACGCTCAAGTGCAGCAAGTCGACGAAGTTGCATATCGAGAATTGCTTGCGCCTGTATCTCCGATAAAGCGAACTCCATCATTAAAGTGGTCCGAGCACTCTCAACATCGGCAGAAGCTCGAATCAATTCGATAACCCTGTCGAGATTGTCAATTGCAACCCGCAGACCTTCAAGTACATGCAATCGTGCTTTCGCTTTTTTTAAATCAAATTCGGCGCGACGACGAACAACCTCGACACGGAAATCAATGTAATGACGCAGTGCCTGTTTGAGAGTGAGTACGCGTGGAGTTCCGTCCACCAAGGCAATCATGTTTACTGAAAACGCAGTGCGCAGATTCGTTTGTTTGTATAGGTTATTTAGGACAACTGGAACATGGGCTCCACGGCGAAGTTCTAAAACAATCCGCATGCCCTTGCGATCTGATTCATCACGTACTTCGCTAACCCCTTCGACCTTTCTGTTCTTAAGTAGATCGGCAATTTTGGCAACAAGATTAGCTTTATTGACTTGAAAAGGAATCTCTGTAAATACGAGTCTCTTCCTTTCCTGTCTCGCAATATCTTCAACTACATGACTAGCCTGAACCATTACACGACCACGACCAGTAACATAAGCGTTCCGTATTCCTTCTTGACCCCATATATGAGCGCCCGTCGGGAAGTCAGGCCCTGTAACGAACTGCATAAGGTCATCGACCGTAGCATCAGGCTTTCCAATAAGATGCACGACTGCATCGCAGATTTCACTAACGTTATGTGGTGGAATGTTTGTTGCCATCCCAACAGCTATACCTGATGCGCCATTAACTAGAAGTGCAGGTAAGCGAGCAGGCAATACAGTTGGCTCTTTCAGTGATTGATCGAAGTTTTCACCCCAATCAACCGTATCGCGATCTATATCACCAAGAATCATTTCTGTAACTGATGAAAGCCTGCATTCGGTGTACCTCATAGCGGCGGGAGGGTCACCATCTACAGAACCATAGTTTCCTTGACCATCAACAAGGGGGTACCTAAGGGAGAACGGCTGTGCCATTCGAACTTGGGCATCGTAAACTGACTGGTCGCCGTGGGGATGATACTTACCCAGTACTTCACCAACGAGCCTAGCACTCTTTTTATAGGATGATGTAGGACGCATACCCTGATCATGCATTGCATAGAGTATCCTGCGTTGAACTGGTTTCAAACCATCGCGTACGTCTGGGAGCGCCCTAGCCACTATGACACTCATAGCATAGTCCAGATAGGAAGCCTTCATCTCATCTTCGATGCCAATTGGTCGAATATTGCCGAGGTCACTGTTGACCATATAAATCTCCGATTAGGGACTTGCTTAAATGCTGATTTTCAGTAAAGCGTATGGATGACAAAACAAATTACGCTTTTAACCCTATGCTTCCCCAACACGCACGCGCGTGCGTGCACGCGGGAGGGCACTTCTATTGCGTGCAATTTCTATAACTCGCTACGCTCCACGAGGGCTAAAAGCAAGCTATCGAAACCTTTAGGTGTGATATTTATCCTATGGCATGGCCACTGGACACCTATTAACCACTCACGACCTGGTTTCTCAATAGCCTCCACCACTTGATCTTCCGCGTAAACCGAGGGCAATAAACCATCAGCAATCTGTGCAGGCATAAGAGCATGCGTGTGTGCAGATGGAACGGTTACCCAACCTGAGCCTGCAATTGTATAACCGACTTTCCCGCCAGGAGCCATAAAGACTCGGTGTTTATAAAATTCTTGATCTCTAGGGTCGCCATGACCACTCACTGCAACAGGTGGTAGCCCCCCTAAGCAAACGTTAATTGCATGCATACCCCACCCAATCCCAAGAACTGGGTACTTCGCTTTAACTGCTGTATACAGAATCTCTGGAACCTTATCTGAGCAGAGAAAAGCACCTTCTCCAGCGATCATGAAACCGCCAACGCCATCGGGGATCTCACTCGAATGGTCAACGACAATAGGCACCCCTCCACCATGTTCTATCGCCACAATGTACGGATCTGGCTGCTCATCAGGTTGAATAATTAAAGCTACCTGTACAGGACTACTTTTAAGTTTCAAAATAAGGAATTATCAAATAGGTTCAGGGTTGAAATCAGATTTAGTTTTACTAAACAATTTTTAGAAGGGAATCCCCCACAAACCCATCCACTCGGTAAGCGATTTCTCAATGATCAAGCCATGCTTACGAAGATCTTGACCTAATCTAGCTTCGGTAGGTCGATCACGTTCGCCTTCTTTATCACCTGTTGGCACGAAAGGGTAAAACGCCTTTCGGTCATAACGATAAATCCAGTATGTTCGCAATCCCGATCTGTAGGTATTGTCTTCGACTTCCCCTGTGAAATACAACTCGAATACTGCCGCTAGCAAATTACCTGCGCCATCATTCATTCCTATAGCATTACCAACCGTAAATACACTAGATACAAGATCGTTGAAGTTACCGTCCTCCAAAATTATCCAACGCATCCCGCGATCATCATCAGTAATTTCAAAGGAGGTTTTGGTCGCACCAGGACCATCGTAAAGAACATTATTCAATTGAATCTTTATTTTGTTCTGAAATTGATTCTCGTCATCATTGCGATATATCACGCCTGCCCTACGAGCCGGGGTAATCTCACCTAATGCTTGAAGCTTCTCCTCCACTTTAACAACGGTAGACATCGCAGCCCAATCGTTTTTAGGGGTCTTGTTTCGAGAAAAGAGGCCCATGCTTAACGTAATCCGTACCGCATACGTTGTTCAAGCTCACGCAAACGCTTTACACGTTCTTCGAGAGGAGGGTGTGTCGAAAATAGATTCATCGACCCTTCTCCTTTAAGCGCAGCTGGAATGATAAGGAAAGCGTTAGCAGTTTGAAGCTTACGAAGATCTTTATCAGGAATCGTGTTAACTGTCCCACTGATTTTTTCTAGGGCATCTGCCAAACCACCAGGATCGCCCGAAATTTCAGATCCAGTATGATCGGCTCCATATTCACGGTACCTGGTCAAAGCAAGAACCAACAACTGACCAATAAAATAAACAATTATTGTCACCAAATAGACCACCATCAGACCACCACCATTGTTACCTCTTCGCCCACCCATACCACCAAAGAGCATGTTCCAGAACAACATAGTCATTAGGAAGCTAGTTAGAGTAACCAAAAAGTTAGCTATAGCCAACACGCGCATATCACGATTTGCTACGTGCGCTAATTCGTGACCGATAACAGCCTGCAACTCCCTTTCGTTCAGCCGCCTCTGAATCCCAGTAGTGACTGCAACCAAGGCATTTTTTGGATTTCTACCTGTCGCGAAAGCGTTGGGAATGCTGGTGTCAATAATTGCGACCTTAGGCATAGGCATTTCATACCTATCTGCCAATAACTTGATCATCTTATAAAGAGCAGGCTCTTCTTCAGGAGATACCTCCTTGGCACCTGTGGACATTAAAATTAACCGGTCAGACATGTAATACTGAACAATTACCATTACACCGACGATGCCGCCAACAAATATTAGTTGCATTCCTGCTGCCATCAAGAAAAATGCAAACATTGCATACAGAAATCCCAGCATGAACATAGTGAAATACATGCGAGATACTAGCCCTTTATCTTTATGAAATTTACGGGTGGTAGTTGAAGTCAATGAGTTCACCTCCGCTTGAAGACTAACTAAATCTTTACGGCTGCATCCAAATTTGCAAGTAAAATTTTATATCAGTGTTGACGCTAAAAAAGAGAATTTTTCTGAGTTTTAGCTACCTTGAAGTAATAATAAAACAATTAATTGCATGATTTTCACAAACGATAAGAAGTAAAAAAGGTTACTGCATATTGACTGATTCACGTGAAAGTGGCTTGCAGACCGGCGTATCTGATTCACATTTAGAACAGGTCGAAAAGGCGGTAATACGAGCAGCCGCCGAAGCTGGTAATTTCGTAAAAAGTCGATTTGGCGGAATTCTCGAAATCTCACAAAAGGGTGATCGACCTGGCAAGGACATGGTCACGGACGCTGATAAGGCTAGCCAGAATCTAATCGCTGGCGTAATGAAAAATTCATTCCCAGACCATATGCTGCTCGGTGAAGAAGATCCACCAGACCAAGACCCAGAGGCTGCCGACTGGCTTTGGATAGTGGACCCAATTGACGGTACAACGAACTTTGTCAATTCTTCGCCCATATATGCCGTATCAGTTGCTGCACTATTTCGAGGAGAGCCTGTCGCAGCGGCTATATGGATCCCATGGCCTAATGAAGATGGAAGTCTACTGATGCACGCCCGAAAGGGTAATGGGACATGGATTGGCAATAAACAAGTTAATGTTCACACATCAAGCAAGTCTGGCGAACCAATTGACGGAGTGCTATCGGCCCATCCAAGTTGGATTTCACGTGTTTTTGATGTAAAGAAGCCATTAGTCGGTCACTTTGGTGAAGTCCGAGTGAGTGGCAGCTCCTGCTATGAGTTATTTCTAGTAGCTAACGGAACAATTCAATATGCAATCACCGGGTATGCAATGGCGTGGGATTTTGCAGCTGCAACACTTTTGATAAAGGAGGCTGGCGGGAAAGTAATGGTAGCTGGATCTTCTCACGTATTCCAAGATTTTTACGGATGGACGAAAGGGTATACCAACGATCCGAATACTTATGGCAATATACGAAAATGGCGAGGGCTATTATTATCGGGGGCTCCGGCGACTATTGATTTCATTGCTAGCAATCTGAAACCAAAAAAAGAGTCATGAATAGACTGGCTTCGTTTTTTTCGCCAACCAATAACTTATTTCATAAGTGCGAAACGCAGTGCTGAGGCTAAATTACCGTTGTCATTTACAAGCACCTCATCTAACCCAAGCCATTTAGCCATAAGATTTAATTCATTAGACAAATGGAAAGCTACGTAATCCATATTTTTTCCAGCTTCAACAAACGCACCATTAACTCGCAACAATTTGTTATGCCGGTCTGCTTTTAAGTCGACGCGAGCAACCAAATCATCTCCTAACAAAAAAGGATAGACATAATAACCATACTTTCGTTTCTTTTTCGGAACGTAAATCTCTATGCGATATATGAAGTCGAATATTCTCTCGACTCTTTTTCGGGTCCATACCAATGGGTCAAAAGGTGTTAGTAAAGCACATGCTTCAGTCGGTTCAGCTAAAGCGATCTTTAAAGGTGCATATGCGATTTCACCCCAACCCTCTACCTCAACCTCTTGAACCAAATCACATTCCAACAACTCTGCAACGCCTGTTTTCACGTGATCAGTTTTCAAGTGATAATAATCGGCGATATCAGCGATCGTGCCGACACCTTGAGCTCTTATAGCTAAACGGACCATCTCCCTATAAGCTTCTTCCAATGAAGGAGTGGGAGTGTTGAGGTAGTTCGATGGAATAACTTTCTCAGTTAAGTCATAGTAACGCGCGAAATTATGTCGTTTGGCAACAGAAAATACACCAATCGCAAAATACCATTCCATAGCAATTTTTCCATCTGAATAACCCCACCAAGCCCCAGTCCTATCACCCGCTCCTTTCAAATCAGATGCGGTCATAGGACCATTTTTCCGTACTTGTGCAAACACATCATCTAAATAGCTAGGTCGTAGCGCCATTAGATGTGAAACGCGATCATTAGGTTTCTCGGAAATAAGTTGTTCTAAACGCTCTTTTTTATCTTTGCGGCCCATACGCGGGCGGAACAGGTGATGATCTTCTGATGGAATAAAACATGCAGCATGCGCCCAAGTTTCGAATATAGTTTTTTTGTTATATGCAATTTGGTCAAGTAGGCTTTGATCATAAATTCCTAAGCGCGAAAACAGCGGCATATAGTGAGAACGGACACAAACATTAACTGAGTCAATTTGTATCAATCCCATCGTTCTGATCGACTGCTCAATCCTTTGAACAGAAATCGGACTTGAAAGTCTCGGACCGTCGAGACACTGAGCGCGAATTGAAATTCTGCGAGCCTCTAAATTCGAAAGCGATATCTTCATAAAAAAATTATCAACTCATACCATTGGCCATGGCACATTGATATTTGGATCCAATATTGGATAATGTCCAACGTCTAGCATCTCATTTCCGCGTATTTCCAATTCGCGTATTTCCTCAGAGTCAAGGAGTTCCAAGAGGTACCCTCGGAATACAGATTCTGATGCTAACTTCTTTAACAGTTCCTCCACACTCTTAATAAGTCTAACGGGGTAATCCAGTCCATTGAACTCGAACATAACCGTTCGTCGGCGAGCAGATTGATTGAATGTAAGCCCATGATCAATAGCCCATATTGTATTTTGCTCATCAACAATACAAGCACCGGCCTTCCTGTCGGCATTATTTGAAAGGACGTCAAACATAGCTATATCGACAAAGTCATTAAGCCGATGATCACGAAGTGAAAAGTAATTCTGTGGATCACGGTCGGAAGGGTTCTCAGCAATCGCAGTTTTAATAAACAATTGGAAGCTACCTTCACCATACGGACCCTCACGTATGATTGTCGGTGGTATTCTAGGCCATCCTAATTCACGCGACAGGACATAGGACGCTTTCTCTCTCCTATAAAGCGTGCCGTTAGGAAAATCGTTTAACGGTCGTTCGCCAGCCTTTGGCTTATAAATGGCATAAATCACCTCAGACCCAGTAACGAAAACACCATTGTCTTGTTGTTCCGGGTCTATCAATCGAACCAAAAAGACATAATTAGATCCTCCGTAATATGGAGATATACCGCGAATTGACCAATTCTGCAGTCTATCTAACGTCTCTCGTTCAAATAAAGAAGAAATAAATGAATCCTATTCTTTATCAGATGTCACGCTTGCTAACTACCCATGGGGTTTTCTGATGAGTTATATCCGTTGACTTTAACGCAAAAATGACTTGCGCCAGTCTCTAAGGGCAACTCACATAATGGACACGGCTTTCGACCAGCTGCAACAACAGTAAAACAACGCTCCGAAATTTCTTTAGCTTTGTCTCTGTGAAAGCTAAATGCTATTTCCAAAAAACCATCATTGCTCAGATCATCATTCGGCATGTGTCTGGCTATCACCGTAAAAACATCTGAAGCGGGGTCGTGTTGCAAAGCCAGTTCATCAGTTTTGAACTCAACCTTAATGGGAGCATAAGCATCATAAGCAGGTTCCTGAAATATTGCAGCATCTACTGGAGACTCTCGAGCAACAAGGATTCGCTTCAATGATAAACCGGTCTGATATAGCTGCTCTTTCTCCATCCAAACTACTGCCTCACCACGAGCGCTACGGGCTGTCACATTGAAAGTGCGTCCACCAGGCTCTCCAACACTTTCACATTGGAGGTAGTGGACTAAACCTAAATCACTTCGCTCATCTACGTTCAAATATCGCTCCAATTTTCATATAGAAATTATTTGTATCCCTGATTACTTCTAGCAAATCAAAGCACATTTTATGGTTTACTGCGTAATCCCGCTAATTTATTCGATAGATAAATTAACGTCCCAATAAACAGTTTTTACAGTGACTAAATGAGCCCTTACATGAAGTAAGTGTTAGGATTAATAAAAATGCTAAGCGGAGAAAAACTCCGCGATAGGGAGATAACTAAGCTAGGTAAAGTCTGGATAAAGCGAGCCCGATACGGTGAAAGCGGGCGCCTGACCCCTAGCTGAAAATCACTTCCTAGTAGTTGCCTGAACACCGAGCTATATCGGTCAGTAGGCGCAATCGGAATCGTGTACCGTTATAAAGCACGTCGGCATAATAATGTGTTGATTTAAGTGGTCGATGACTAACATAAAAGTTTTAAATATCGGCAACGAGGGTGGTACCGCGAGTCATTTCGACCCGTCCCTTTGAGGGATGGGTTTTTTTGTGTGAGTGAAATACTGACCAAATAGAACGTTATTGTTTTAGTTGGAAAAATTTAGCGCATATTTCGGGAGTTTAACCCGCCATGACAAAAAACGTTGAACTATACGACACGACACTTCGTGACGGGACACAGCAAGAAGGTATTTCACTTTCTGTTGAAGACAAGCTCGCTATCACCAAACGCCTCGATTCACTTGGAGTCCATGTAATAGAAGGCGGATACGCCGGTGCAAATCCCAAAGATGACGAATATTTTCGACGGGTCACAGAGCTGGATCTTGATCATGCGGAAATCGCAGCGTTCGGCAACACTCGAAGAGCAAATGTTAAAGCCGGCGAAGATCCTACGTTGCATGCACTTTTAGATACCAACGCAACCATTCTCACACTAGTCGGCAAATCATCTGAATACCAAGTATCGGACATCCTTCAGACATCACTGGAAGAAAATCTTGCCATGGTGTCAGATAGTGTTAATTATCTCAAAACTCATGGTCGCCGTGTGTTTTTTGATGCCGAACACTTCTTTGATGGCTACAAAGCCAATCCTGTTTATGCGCTAAACTGTATTAAACAAGCTTACGACAATGGAGCAAGATGGGTAGTTTTATG